>CAZDDK010000008.1:26389-33839 GCA_964504185.1 uncultured Rhodoferax sp.
CTGGGGGGCAGCGACCCGCGCAGCGGCGGAGCGTGGGGGCTACACTCGATCGGTGAGCCTCCTCAAATCTGCCTCTATTGTTTCCCTGCTGACCCTGGCATCCCGCATCACCGGTCTGGTGAGGGACCTGCTGATGGCCTACACGTTTGGCGTGAGCGCCATGACCGATGCGTTTTGGGTCGCGTTTCGCATTCCCAATATGCTGCGGCGCATGTTTGCCGAGGGGGCCTTCAGCCAGGCCTTTGTCCCGGTGCTGGCCGCCAGCAAGGAGAAGGAGGGCGTTGAGGCCACCCACGCGCTGATCCATGCGGTCGCCACCCTGCTGACGATGGTGTTGCTGGTTACCTGCGTTGCAGGCGTGGTGGGTGCGCCAGTTTTGGTCTACATGTTAGCCAGTGGCCTGAATCCGGAGGGATTTGAGGCCGCCACGCTGATGACGCGCTGGATGTTTCCCTACATCGCCTGCATGTCGCTGGTGGCGTTGGGGGCCGGGGTGCTCAATACCTGGAAGCAGTTTGCGGTTCCGGCGGCGACACCGGTTCTGCTCAATGTGGCCATGATTTCTGCCGCCTGGCTGGGCGCGCCGTGGCTTCAGCGGCATGGCATTGAACCTATTTATGCCATGGCCGGTGGCGTGATGCTGGGTGGCGTGTTGCAACTCGGTTCGATTGTGCTGGCGCTTCGGCATATTGGGCTGGCACCCAGGGTCCGGGTCAGTCTGGGCGCATTTCGCGCGGCGTGGGCGCAACCGGCGACCAGGCAAATTGTCCACTTGATGGGCCCCGTGTTGCTGGGCGTCAGCGTGGCCCAGATTTCCTTGCTGATCAATACCCAGATTGCCTCCTACTTGGCCACCGGATCGGTGACCTGGCTCAACAGCGCCAGCCTGTTGATGGAGTTTCCCACGGCCTTGCTGGGCGTGGCCCTGGGTGTGGTGTTGATGCCGCAGCTTGCGGCTGCGAAGGCCGCGCAGGACACCGCGCGGTTTTCCGAAATGATCGACTGGGGGCTGCGCCTGGTGGTGTTGCTGGCCGTGCCCAGCGCCGTAGCGCTGGTCACCTTTGCCCAGCCCTTGGTGGCCACCATTTTTCACAATGGACAGTTCAGCGACGCGGACGTGGTGCAGACCAGCGTGGCGCTGATGGGCTATGGCGCGGGACTTCTGGGGCTGGTTGCCATCAAGGTGCTTACGCCAGGTTACTTTGCCAGCCAGAATATTCGCACCCCGGCCCTGATTGGTGTGGCGGTGCTGTTCTTTACCCAGGCGCTGAATTGGGTGCTGGTGCCCGCATTGGCGCACGCTGGCCTGGCGTTGTCCATCGGGGTGGGAGCCATGGTCAATGCGCTGTGGTTGCTGGTGGGGCTGGTGCGCGGCGGCACCTATGTACCGCTGCCCGGCTGGGGGCGCTTTGCGCTGCAGGTGCTGGCCGCCAGTGCCTTGCTGGCCGTGTTTCTGATGTGGGCCAGCGGGTCGATTCCGTGGTTGGCCCTCCATGCAGAAAAATTCAAGAGAATTGGGCTTCTAGCCCTCGTCATTGCTGGTGCTGTTGCTATTTATTTTGTAGCAATCTGGGCGGCGGGGCTGAAATTGCGGCAATTCCTTCGGCGATAGAGCCACCAGCGGGAACACCACCATGAACCTTTCTTTTGATCCGCCAAGCGCCCTGGACTACTTTGGTTCCCTGGTGGAGAGCGATGGCGAGTTTGCGCTGTTTGAGGCGGCTGTCAGCCTGGGCCAGGACGAATACCCGGAATTGGATGTGCAGTCCGTACTCAGCGAGGTGGACCAACTGCTGGCGCGTGTGCGCCGGCGCATCGCCGCAGATGCCGGGCCCGTGCAGAAGCTGCGCGTCCTCAACCGGTTTTTCTTCCATGACCTGGGGTTTGGCGGCAACCCCAATGACTTCTATGACCCCGACAACAGTTTGATACACAGGCTGTTGCAGACCCGCCGCGGGATTCCTGTTGCGCTGGCCGTGCTGTGGATGGAGCTGGCCCAAGGCTTGGGGCTGGCCGTGCGGGGCGTGGGCTTTCCAGGGCACTTCCTGGTCAAGGTGAACTTGCCCATGGGGCAGGTGGTGATCGACCCGATGGATGGCCAATCCCTGAGCCGCGAGGCATTGTCCGAACGGTTGGAACCGTTTCGTCGGCAAAGCGGGTTGATGGACGAGTTGGAAAATCCTTTGGGCCTGTATCTGCAGACCGCGCCGTCGCGCGACATCATTGCCCGCATGTTGCGCAACCTGAAGGAAATCCATACCTCGCAGAAGGACTGGACCCGCCTGCTGGCAGTGCAAGAGCGGCTGATCGTGCTGCTGCCCGAGTCGTGGGTCGAGTACCGCGACCGGGGCTTGGCCCACGCCGAGCTGGGGCACATCGAACTGGCACTGGCCGATCTGGAGTGCTACCTGGTCCACGCGGAAGAACAGGTCAACCTCGATGCCATTGTGGACTGGGTGGCCGCCCTGCGTCGCTCATAATGCCCCTCTCAAATTTGACGCCAGGATACCCATGAAGTTTCAGACCACGCTGTGCGCGACCCTCGCCGCCCTGCTTGTTTCGCCCGCCATGGCTGCGCCGCGCGGCACCATTGCCCAACCCGACGCCCGCCAGATTCCCAAACTGTGCGACCAAAGCATTGCGCAGGCCCGCTCCCGCATCGCCAAGCTCAAGTCCCTGCCTCTTGGAAAGGTCAGCGCGCAGACCGTGCTGCATGCCTGGAATGCGCTGGATCGCGGGCTGCAGGACATTGGCGGTCCCATTGGCCTGCTGTCTGAAACCAGCCCCTACCCCGAGGTGCGCCAGGCGGCCGAGGCCTGCGACCTCAAGCTTTCGGCCCTGCCCAATGAATACCTGCAAAGCGAGGCGCTGTTTCAGCGCGTCAAGGCCCTGCAGGTGACGGACCCGATTGACGTGATGGCCCGCCAGAGCATTCTGGATGACTTTGAAGAGCGCGGAGTGAGCCTGCCAACGGCCAAGCGGGCACGGGCCAAGGCGATCTTTGAGCGGCTGGACAAGCTGTCGCAGGACTTCTCGCGCAATGTGCGCGACACCACCACCCAGTTGGCGTTTGCCGAGGTCGATCTGCAGGGTGTGCCGCCGGGCGCGCTGACCCAGCGCGCCAAAGACGGCCAGGGCCATTACCTGTTCGGCCTGGACTATCCCGAGTTCGATGCCATCATGAACAACGCGGTGGCCGAGGGCACCCGCAAGGCCTTCTGGACCGCCTTCCAGCAACGCGGCGGTGAAACCAACCTGGGGTTGCTCAAGGAGGCCGTGCAACTGCGCCTGGAATTGGCGCAGTTGATGGGTGAAACCAACTACGCTGACTGGGTGATCAAGCGCAAGATGGCTGGTTCCGCCCAGGCGGTAACCCGCTTTCTGGACGATGTGCAGGGCCGCGTGGAAGCCCTGGAGCGCAAGGAACTGGGCGAATTGCGCGCCGAAAAAGTGGCGCTGACCGGTGACAAAGATGCCGTGTTGCAGCGCTGGGATGTGTCGTTCTACCAGCAACGGCTGAAAAAAGCCCGCTACAGCGTGGACCAGCGCGCGGTGCGGGCGCAGTTTCCCACCGGCCCCACGATTGACTGGATGATGGAAGTCACCAGCACCTTGTATGGGGTGCAGTTCAAACCCAACAAGGCGTTGCCGGTCTGGCAGACCGATGTGCAGGGTTACGACGTGTTCGACCGCCAAAGTGGCCAGTACCTTTCCAGTTTTTACCTTGACCTGTTCCCCCGCGTGGGCAAGTACAAGCATGCTGCCGCCTTTCCGGTGCGTGGCGTGTCCACCCTGGCTGGGCGCACGCCGGTGTCGGTGCTGGTGACCAACTTCAACCGCGAAGGGTTTGACCAGAATGAGCTGGAAACCCTGTTCCACGAATTCGGCCACATCATGCACGGGGTGCTGTCAAAGACGCGCTATGTGCTGAACGCCGGGACCGGCGTGAAACGGGATTTTGTCGAGGCACCGTCGCAGATGTACGAGGAATGGTCGCGCCGGCCCGAGTCGCTGGCCCTGTTCGCCAAGGTCTGCCCCACTTGCAAGCCGATTGATCCGGTGCTGATGGAGCGCATGAATGCATCCCGATCGTTTGGCAAAGGCCTTCAATATGCCCGCCAGCGCCTGTATTCGGCGTGGGACATGGCCCTGCATACCAACACCCTGGTGGACCCGATGCAAACCTGGGCCGAGTTGGAAGGCAAGACCCCACTGGGCTACGTGCCCGGGACCATGGTACCGGCCGGGTTCGGCCACGTCATGGGGGGCTACCAGGCCGGTTATTACGGCTATATGTGGTCCGAGGTCCTGGCGCTGGACATGCGCTCGGCCTTTGGTTCCAACGTGATGGACACGGCACAGGGAGCCCGTTACCGCCAGCTGATTCTGGAAAACGGGGGCCAGCGCGCGCCCGCCGAACTGGTGGAGGCCTTCCTGCAGCGCAAGCCGTCGCCGGATGCCTTCTTCAAGGAAATCACTGGTCAGCAGTGACCCGGGAAAGGATTGAACCCGTGATGCTTGCCACCCACCGCATTCCCGGCCTGGTGCTGCGGGAACATGCCTTTGAATTGCCCCTGGACTACCAAAACCCCGGTCAGACGCTGCGCGTCTATGCGCGTGAGGTGGTGGCACCGGGCAAGGAAACCGCCGACCTGCCCTACCTGGTGTTTTTCCAGGGCGGGCCGGGTTCGGGCGCGCCCCGGCCGTTGTCGCCCACCGGCTGGCTGGGCCGCGCGCTACAGGACTACCGGGTTCTGCTGCTGGACCAGCGTGGCACCGGGCGCTCCACACCGGCCACTGCGCAAACACTGGCGGGTTTTCCCAGCGCGCAGGCACAGGCCGACTACCTGATGCATTTGCGGGCCGACAACATCGTGCGCGATGCGGAGGCCATTCGCCAGCAACTCATTGGCGAAACGCCCTGGAGCATTCTTGGCCAAAGTTTTGGCGGGTTTTGTGCGATGCGTTACCTGAGTGCCGCGCCAGAAGGGCTGCGCCATGTGCTGATTACCGGCGGCATTCCGTCGCTGTGGCGGCCGGCCGATGATGTGTACCGCGCCACCTTTCGGCGCGTGGTGGACAAGAACCGCCAGTACTACCAGCGCTATCCCGGCGACGCGGTGCGGGTGCGCGCCATCGTGGACCACTTGCTGCAGCATCCGGCAAACTTGCCGTGCGGCGGCGTGCTCAGTGCCCAGCGCTTCCTGCAACTGGGCTTGCAGTTTGGCATGAGCGATGGCTTTGAGAATGTGCACTATCTGCTGGAAGAGGCCTTTGTGGCCGCTCAGGATGGCCGACCCTTGTTGAACTGGAACTTTTTAAACCGGGTCGAGCAGGCGCTGAATTTTGATGCCAACCCTCTGTATGCGCTCTTGCAGGAAGCCTGCTACACCCAGGGGTGTGCCAGCCAGTGGTCCGCCCAGCGCGTGATGGGGGAGTTTCCCGAGTTTGCTCTGCAGGGCACCGACCCGGTGTTGTTCACCGGGGAGATGGTGTTTCCGTGGATGTTTGATGCCTACGCGCAGCTGCAACCCTTAAAGACCGCAGCCGACATCCTGGCGCAGACCGATGCCTGGCCTGCGCTCTACGATGTGCAGCGCCTGAGCCACAACACCGTCCCGGTGGCCGCTGCCGTGTACTACGACGACATGTACGTGCACCGCGAGTTTTCCGAAGAGACGGCGCGCATGGTGCCCAACATGCGGCTGTGGTTCACCAACGAGTACGAGCACAACGGCCTGCGCGCCGACGGCGCTGCCGTGCTGGGCCGTCTCTTGGCCATGGTGCGTGGGGAGATTTAAGCAGGGCCGATCAACGGCTGCGGCGCAGGTCAGGACACGACGACCGCTGCGCCGCTGCCTTGCGGTGCAATCACGCCAATGGTGTACACCGTCTCACCCAGGCTGCGCAGGGTGGCGGCGGTGGCTTCAGCGTTGGCCGCATCGACCACAACGACCATGCCGATACCATTGTTGAAGGTGCGGTTCATCTCGATGTCGTCAATGCCGGCGGTCTTTTGCAGCCAGGCAAAAAGTTCGGTCTGGGGCCAGCTACCCTTGGTCAGGTGGGCGGCCATGCCTTCGGGCAACACGCGCGGAATGTTTTCCAGCAGTCCACCACCGGTGATGTGGGCCAGGGCCTTGATGGGGTGTTGCGCCAGTGCAGCCAGCACGTTTTTCACATACAGGCGGGTGGGTTCCATGATGGCCTGCTTGAACGGTTTACCGTCCAGCGTGGCGGGGACTTGGCCCGCGCCTTCAGCGCGTTCGATGCATTTGCGCACCAGGCTGAAACCATTGGAGTGCACGCCGCTGGATGCCAGGCCCAGCACCACGTCGCCGGGCGCTACAGCAGCACCGGTCAGGATCTTGGACTTTTCCACTGCGCCGACGGCAAAACCAGCCAAGTCGTATTCACCGGCTGGGTACATGCCTGGCATGTCGGCCGTTTCGCCGCCAATGAGTGCGCAGCCCGAGAGTTCGCAGCCCTTGGCAATGCCACCCACCACGGCGGCGGCGGTGTCCACATCCAGCTTGCCGCAGGCAAAGTAGTCCAGGAAAAACAACGGTTCGGCGCCTTGCACCAGGACGTCGTTGACACTCATGGCCACCAGGTCGATGCCCACGGTGTCGTGCATGTTCCACTCGAACGCCAGCTTGAGCTTGGTGCCCACGCCGTCGGTGCCGCTCACGAGGACCGGTTCCTGGTAGCGTTTGGGCACCTCGAACAGGGCACCAAAACCGCCGATGCCGGCCAGCACGCCGTCGCGCAGGGTCTTTTTGGCCAGGGGTTTGATGCGTTCGACCAGGGCATCTCCGGCGTCAATGTCAACGCCGGCATCTTTGTAGGACAGGGGGGTGGGGGTGCTGGATTGGGTCATGGGGTTTGGCGTGCAAAGGCTGCGTGGACGCAAGCCCGATAGAATTTGCGCAGATTTTAGCTTCGACGTGACAAGTCCTTCGGACAATTGTCAGTCTCCGCTGAAACTGCGTTTTAAGGTTTCACCTCACGATATGCAATTGACTCCCACCCAAAAAAGATTTGCCGCCTGGTGCCTGATCGTGGCCGCATTGGGCTGCGCATTGTGGTTGCTGGGTCCGGTGCTGACTCCGTTTGTCGTGGCCAGTGTGCTGGCTTACGCGCTGACCCCGCTGGTGGACTGGCTGGATGATGTGGGGCGCGGGCGCATTCCGCGTTTGTTGGCCGTTGTGGTGGTGGAAGTCCTGTTCATTGTGGCCTTGCTGGGTATTTTCTTGTTGATGGTGCCGATTCTGGCCAAGGAGTTGCCGCTGATGCGCGAGCAGCTGCCCCCGCTGCTGGACAGCCTGAACACGGCCACCAAACCCTGGTTGAAGCAGTGGGGCATTCACCTGTCGCTGGATGGCAGCAGCATCAAGGGGTTTGTGATGAAGTACCTCAGCGCCAATGTGGAGGACGCGCTGGGCTCGGT
>CAZDDK010000009.1:0-32094 GCA_964504185.1 uncultured Rhodoferax sp.
GCCGTCGTGGTGAAATTGGTAGACACGCTATCTTGAGGGGGTAGTGGCGAGAGCTGTGCGAGTTCGAGTCTCGCCGACGGCACCAACTGGTATATGGCTGACGCGATGATGCGGATGGGCCATTTATGGTGATAAGAATTGCAAGATGAACCTCGATCAATATCTGCCTGCGCTCTTGTTCATCTTGGTAGGCATCGGTGTCGGTGTTGCGCCGCAAATCGTTGGCTACATTCTGGGGCCCAATCGGCCCGATAAAGCAAAAAACTCCCCGTACGAATGTGGATTCGAAGCGTTTGAAGACGCTCGGATGAAGTTTGACGTTCGCTATTACCTGATCGCGATTTTGTTCATCCTGTTTGACCTTGAAACTGCCTTTTTGTTCCCTTGGGCGGTTGCGTTGAAAGAGTTGGGTTTATTTGGCTTTTTGATCGGCCTCGAGTTTGTGGGCGTCTTGACCA
Source organism: uncultured Rhodoferax sp. (assembly GCA_964504185.1). Lineage (GTDB taxonomy): Bacteria > Pseudomonadota > Gammaproteobacteria > Burkholderiales > Burkholderiaceae_C > Allorhodoferax. The sequence continues at coordinate 459 of CAZDDK010000009.1, forward strand.
TTGGCTTTGTGTACATGTGGAAAAAGGGTGCCCTGGACTGGGAGTAGCAGATGATTGAAGGCGTACTGAAAGAGGGCTTTGTCACCACGAGCTACGATGCGGTGATGAACTGGGCCCGTACCGGTTCCGTGTGGCCCATGACGTTTGGTTTGGCGTGCTGTGCGGTGGAGATGATGCATGCTGCAACTGCCCGCTACGATCTGGCCCGGTTTGGTGCCGAGGTGTTTCGCGCCAGCCCCCGGCAGTCTGATTTGATGATTGTTGCTGGCACGCTGACCAATAAGATGGCACCCGCCTTCCGCAAGGTCTACGATCAGATGGCGGAGCCGCGTCGGGTGATTAGCATGGGTTCGTGTGCCAACGGCGGTGGCTACTACCACTACAGTTATTCGGTGGTACGCGGGTGTGATCGCATCGTTCCGGTTGATGTGTATGTGCCCGGTTGCCCCCCTACTGCGGAGGCGTTGATTTACGGAATCATGCAGCTGCAATTAAAAATACGCCGTACCGAAACCATTGCGCGGGCCTGAGGGTATATGACTACTTATTCTGTTACGCCAGAGGCAATCCTAGGTGCCGTTCTGGCGGCACTGGGCGACAAGGTGTTGCGTTCCTCGGTGGCATTCGGGGAAGTTGAGGTTCAGGTTGCTGCACACAATTACGTTGCGGCGAGTCAGATTCTTCGCGACTCCCCGGGTTGCAAATTTGAACAATTGATTGACTTATGTGGTGTGGACTACTCGGAATACACGCAGGGAAGCCCGGACGGTTTGCGGTTTGCCGTGGTGTGCCAGCTGCTTTCGGTCAGTTTGAACCAGCGGCTGCGACTCAAGGTATTCGCGGGTGATGACACCATGCCCCTGTTGGCGTCGCTGACGGGAGTTTGGGCTGGTGCCAACTGGTACGAACGCGAGGCGTTTGATTTGTTTGGCATCATGTTCGATGGCCATGATGATTTGCGCCGGATTCTCACGGACTATGGCTTTGTGGGACATCCGTTTCGCAAGGATTTTCCAACCTCGGGGCATGTGGAAATGCGCTATGACGCTGAACAGGCGCGGGTCGTCTATCAGCCGGTCACGATTGAAGCACGTGAAATCACCCCGCGCATCATTCGTGAAGACAACTATGGGGGCTTGCATTAAGCAGTTCGATTCATGGCTGAAATAAAGAACTACACCCTCAATTTTGGTCCCCAACATCCGGCTGCGCATGGTGTTTTGCGGTTGGTGTTGGAGCTCGACGGAGAAGTCATTCAGCGAGCCGACCCCCATATTGGTAATCTGCATCGAGCCACCGAGAAACTGGCTGAGAGCAAAACTTATATCCAGGGTCTGCCATACATGGACCGTTTGGACTATGTGTCCATGATGTGCAGTGAGCATGCCTATTGCTTGGCAGTCGAGCGCTTGTTGGGTATTGAGGTCCCTGTTCGAGCCCAATATATCCGGGTCATGTACGCGGAAATTACCCGGTTACTGAATCATTTGATGTATTTGGGGTCGCATGGTAACGATTGCGGCAGCTCAACGATCCTGATTTATACGTTCCGTGAGCGGGAAGACCTCTTCGACATGTACGAGGCCGCCAGCGGTGCCCGCATGCATGCGGCGTATTTCCGACCGGGCGGTGTCTATCGGGATCTACCGGAGACGATGAATCAGTACAAGGCCAGCAAAGTGCGCAACGCCAAAGCGGTGGAAGAGCTGAATCGCAATCGCCAGGGCTCCTTGTTGGACTTTATTGATGATTTCACACAACGATTCCCCAAGTGTTTGGAGGAATACCACACGCTGCTGACTGAAAACCGCATCTGGAAGCAGCGTTGTGTGGGTATTAGCCCGGTCACCCCCGAACGGGCGCTGAATCTAGGGTTTTCGGGTGCGATGCTTCGGGCGACCGGCTTGGCGTGGGACTTGCGCAAACAGCAGCCCTATGACGTATATGACAAGCTGGATTTCGATATTCCGGTGGGCAGTACGGGCGACGTCTATGACCGCTATCTCGTTCGGATGGAGGAGATGAAGCAGTCCAATCGCATCATCAAGCAATGCGTAACGTGGTTGCGCGCCAACCCTGGCCCCGTGATTACCGACAATCACAAGGTCGCCCCTCCATCACGCGAAGCCATGAAGACAAACATGGAGGAGTTGATTCATCATTTCAAACTGTTCTCCGAAGGGTTTCGCGTTCCAACGGGAGAGGTGTATTCCGCAGTGGAGCACCCCAAGGGGGAGTTTGGCATTTACTTCATCAGTGACGGTGCCAATAAACCCTATCGCATGAAGATTCGGGCACCTGGATTTCCTCACTTGGCGGGGATGAATGAACTGGCCAAGGGCCACATGATTGCCGATGCTGTGTCCATCATCGGTACCCTGGACATCGTTTTTGGAGAGATTGATCGATGATCTCTGAATCTACCAAGGCCCGCTTCGCCAAAGAAGTTGCGAAGTATCCCGCTGATCAGAAGCAGTCGGCTGTCATGGCATGTTTGTCCATCGTGCAGCAAGAATTGGGTTTTGTCAGTTCCGAGAGCGAAAAGCAGGTTGCTGAGTATTTAGGCATGGCTCCCATGGCCGTGCATGAGGTCACCACGTTTTACAACATGTATAACCAACGGCCTGTTGGCAAATATAAATTGAATGTTTGTACCAATTTGCCTTGTCAATTGCGCGATGGCGTAGGTACTTTGAAATATCTGGAAAACAAACTGGGTATTGCCATGGGTGAAACGACGGCTGACGGAATGTTTACTTTGCAGCAAAGCGAATGCCTGGGCGCGTGTGCAGATTCTCCTGTAATGCTGGTGAATGACCGTGCTATGTGCAGTTTCATGACGCCGGAGAAGCTGGACCAATTGGTAGACGGCTTGCGTGCGGCAGGAGACCAGTGATGACCGCGCAGCACATTTTGTCGCAGTTCCGTGCAACCGGTGTTCAAACCTGCTTCCACAACCGACATATCAATCCGCAGATTTTTGCAGATCTCAACGGTGCCAACTGGCGCTTGCAGGACTATGTGTCGCGTGGTGGCTATCAGGCGCTCCGTAAGGTTTTGGGTGCCGACGGCGGCGAGCCCATGACGCAGGATCAGGTCATCGCAATTGTCAAAGAGTCGGCGTTGCGAGGCCGTGGTGGTGCGGGCTTTCCGACTGGTTTGAAGTGGAGCTTCATGCCACGCCAGTTCCCTGGGCAGAAGTATCTGGTTTGCAATTCCGACGAAGGCGAGCCAGGCACCTGCAAGGATCGCGACATCATGGAGTTCAATCCGCACATCGTGATTGAAGGCATGGCCATTGCGGCCTATGCCATGGGTATCACCGTGGGTTACAACTACATTCACGGCGAGATTTTCTCGACCTATCAACGGTTTGAAGAAGCACTGGAAGAGGCGCGTGCAGCAGGACTGCTTGGCAGTAATATTTTGGGCAGCGGTTTCAGTTTTCAGTTGCATGCCGCGCACGGTTTTGGTGCCTATATCTGTGGCGAAGAAACAGCGCTATTGGAGTCGCTTGAGGGAAAGAAAGGGCAGCCGCGTTTCAAACCTCCTTTCCCGGCTAGTTTTGGCCTGTATGGCAAACCTACGACGATTAACAACACAGAAACTTTTGCCGCAGTGCCCTGGATCATTCGCAACGGTGGACAGGCTTATCTAGAAAGTGGCAAACCCAATAACGGTGGCACCAAGATATTTTCCGTAAGTGGGGATGTTGAGATGCCTGGCAATTTTGAAGTGCCCATGGGAACGCCATTTTCCAAACTGTTGGAATTGGCGGGGGGAGTGCGTTCGGGGCGTAAGCTAAAGGCCGTGATCCCCGGCGGGTCGTCGTCACCCATCTTGCCCGCGTCCATCATCTTGGATTGCACCATGGACTACGATTCCATTGCCAAGGCGGGATCCATGTTGGGTTCTGGGGCGGTGATTGTCTTGGACGATAGTCGATGCATGGTCAAGAGTCTGCAGCGGCTGAGCTACTTTTACATGCACGAATCCTGTGGTCAGTGCACACCGTGCCGAGAAGGAACGGGATGGTTGTCTCGCGTTGTAGACCGTATTGAAAACGGCCATGGCCGTCTGGCTGACATGGACCTGTTGGACAGCGTTGCCGAGGATATTCAGGGACGAACAATTTGCGCCTTGGGCGATGCTGCGGCCATGCCAGTTCGCGCCATGATCAAGCATTTCAGACCTGAATTTGAGTATCACGTGGCGAATAAGACCTGCATGGTCCCCGCCTACGTTTGAGCGAGCTCCAAGATGATAGAAATCGAACTCGACGGCAAGAAGGTAGATATTGTTGAAGGCAGCATGATCATGCATGCAGCCGAGAAGGCAGGAACCTACATCCCCCATTTTTGCTACCACAAAAAACTGAGCATTGCAGCCAGCTGCCGCATGTGCCTGGTCGATGTAGAAAAAATGCCTAAACCCATGCCTGCGTGCGCCACACCGGTGACGCAAGGGATGGTAGTACGCACCAAGAGTGACAAAGCGGTCAAAGCGCAGAAATCAGTCATGGAGTTTTTGCTGATCAACCACCCATTGGATTGCCCTATTTGCGACCAGGGTGGGGAGTGTCAGCTGCAAGATCTGGCAGTGGGTTATGGCGCTGTCAGTTCTCGCTATGAAGAAGAAAAGCGGGTCGTGTTCCACAAAGACGTGGGGCCCCTCATTTCCATGGAAGAAATGAGTCGTTGCATACACTGCACCCGTTGCGTGCGGTTCGGTCAAGAAATCGCAGGTGTCATGGAATTGGGCATGTCTCATCGTGGTGAACATGCGGAGATCGAAACATTTGTCGGACAATCCGTTGATTCAGAGCTTTCCGGCAACATGATCGACATTTGTCCGGTGGGTGCGCTAACCAGCAAGCCATTTCGTTACAGCGCACGAACTTGGGAGTTGTCCCGGCGCAAGTCTGTGAGTCCGCATGACTCAACGGGTTCCAATTTGATTGTTCAAGTGAAGAACAACAAAGTGATGCGCGTTGTTCCGTATGAGAACGATGCGGTCAATGAGTGTTGGATCGCTGACCGCGACCGTTTTTCGTATGAGGCGCTGAACAGCAGCGAACGGCTGACATCACCGATGCTTAAGCAAGGCGGTGTGTGGAAAGAAGTGGACTGGAAAACGGCACTGGAGTACGTGGCGCACGGTCTGCGCAGTATCAAGGCCAACCATGGGGTGTCTGCAATCGGAGCTTTGGTGAGTCCTCACAGTACTTTGGAGGAGTTGTACCTTGCCGGTGCGTTGGTGCGCGGAATGGGGAGCACCAATATTGATTACCGTATGCGCAACGCGGAGTTTGAACCCGCTGCTAACCGCGTTCGATGGTTAGGGATGGCGGTGTCTGAGCTTTCTACGCTTCAGCGGGTGCTAGTGGTTGGTTCCAACCTGCGCAAAGATCATCCTTTGTTTGCCCAGCGGATTCGCCAAGCAGCGAAAGTTGGATGTGAAATCAATGCGGTGGGTTTGGGGTCTGAGGCATGGGCCATGCCGATACGCAATGCGGCGATTTCTGCACCTTCATCATGGGTGCAAACCTTGGCGGATGTGGCGACTGCAATCGCTATGGATGCGGGTATCTCGGCACCTTGTCCGGGACGAGCAACCGAAGTTGCAATACGCATAGCCAAATCTCTTCTGGGAGGCGAACGTAAAGCGGTCTTGTTGGGCAACGGAGCTGCGCATCACGCGCAAGCTTCTGTATTGCTGATGCTGGCAAATTGGATTGGTGATCGCACCGGTGCAAAAGTAGGTTATCTGACTGAAGCCGCCAATACAGTCGGTGCGCAAATTGTCAACGCTGTGCCTGGTGCAGGTGGACTCAATGCCGCGCAAATGTTATCCGGGGGATTGAAGGCAACTCTGTTATTGAACGTCGAGCCTGAGTTTGATTCTGCTGGGGGTCGAGCGGCCGTGAGCGCGCTCTCTCAGTCCGAGATGGTTGTTACATTCAGTCCATTTAAGGCGAACATGGAGTTTAGTGATGTCGTGTTGCCCGTCGCCCCATTCACCGAAACCCCAGGAACGTTTGTAAACGCCGAGGGGCGCGTGCAGAGTTTCCATGCTGTGGTTAAGCCGCTGGGTGAAACCCGTCCCGCATGGAAGGTGTTGCGCGCGTTGGCCAATATTCTGGAGCTCCCGGGGTTTGACTTTGAGTCTGCGCACGAGGTACTCGCTTCCGTCCACACAGATCTCACAGAGGGCGCTACGCATGTACCTTCCGATCGGTTGAGCAATCTTTTGCATGGGGTTATGACAGCCGACTCCGCATCGGGTGAGCCATGCGTGGCTGATATTTACCAACTGGATAGTATCGTTCGTCGTGCTACTTCTTTGCAAATGACCGCAGATGGTCGGATTCACACCACGCTAACGGTTGTTCAAGGGAGCGTCGCATGATCGATACGATGTACAACTATGGGTTGGGCTTGCTCACACAAGGATGGTGGGCAGGACTTGCGTGGCCTGTTCTTTGGGCGCTAATCAAGATTGTGGCTGTGCTCGCGCCATTGATGGTTGCGGTGATGTTTACCACTTTGTGGGAGCGCAAACTGCTTGGCTATATTCAGGTACGTTTAGGTCCCAATCGTGTTGGCCCGTGGGGCATTCTGCAACCCTTTGCAGATGCACTGAAGTTGATGACCAAAGAAATTTTGGTTCCATCCGCAGCCAATAAGGGCCTTTTCTTGCTTGGTCCGGTTCTGACAATCATGCCAGCCCTGGCGGCCTGGGCGGTGATTCCCTTTGGCCCTGACGTTGCGTTGGCCAACGTGAATGCGGGTCTCCTATTTGTGATGGCGATTGCTGGTATGGAGGTTTATGGAATCATCATTTCGGGATGGGCATCCAATTCCAAATATGCGTTCTTGGGATCTCTGCGGGCTTCGGCGCAGATGGTGAGCTATGAAATTGCAATGGGATTTTGTTTGGTCGTTGTTTTAATGGTGTCGTCCAGCATGAATTTGACCGACATTGTGATCTCACAGGGAAAAGGTCAATTTTCAGATATGGGATTGAACTTTTTATCGTGGAATTGGTTGCCGCTGTTGCCCGTGTTTGTGGTTTATGTGATTTCGAGTTTGGCTGAAACAAATAGGCATCCTTTCGACGTAGTGGAGGGAGAGGCAGAAATCGTCGCCGGGCACATGGTTGAGTATTCAGGCATGTCTTGGGCAATGTTTCAGTTGGCAGAGTACGCCAATATGTTTCTGGTCTCTCTTTTGGCTACCATCATGTTTCTGGGAGGTTGGATGCCGCCCATTGATTCAGATGTGTTGAACTGGATTCCAGGTTGGATTTGGTTGTTTCTAAAAGCAGCTTTGATAGTCAATTTTTTTATTTGGGTTCGGGCGACTTTCCCACGGTTCCGGTATGACCAAATCATGCGTTTGGGTTGGAAGGTCTTTATTCCTGTCACCCTGGTTTGGTTGGTCGTGGTGGGTGCTTGGATGCAAACTCCCTTCACTATCTGGAAGTAGGGGGATTCGCTATGTCTTCACACACCGTCGTTCATAAACCAGTAGCGTTTTCGCTTAGAGATTTTCTGTATAGTTTTTTGTTGGTAGAACTCTTTAAAGGGTTGGCACTTACAGGTAGATACGCTTTTCGTCGGAAAGTCACACTGCAGTTTCCAGAGGAAAAAACGCCGTACTCCCCGCGTTTTCGGGGGCTTCACGCATTGCGGCGTTACGAAAACGGCGAGGAGCGCTGTATTGCCTGTAAGTTATGCGAGGCGGTTTGCCCCGCGATGGCCATTACGATTGAATCCGAAGTCCGTGCAGACGGATCACGACGAACTTCCCGTTATGACATCGACTTGAATAAGTGTATTTTTTGTGGTTTTTGCGAAGAGAGTTGTCCAGTCGACTCCATCGTTGAGACCCATATTTTCGAGTACCACGGTGAGTCGCGGTCTGATTTGTATTTCACTAAAGACATGCTGTTGGCCGTCGGCGATCGGTACGAGAGCCAGATTGCAGCCAACAAGCAAGCAGATGCCAAGTATCGCTGATCAGTCGCAAGAAAGTTGTTGAATCATGAGTGTTACGACCGGTCTGTTCTATGTGTTTTCCGCGATTCTGTTGTTAGCAGCGTTTCGTGTGATTACGGCCCGAAACCCCATTCACGCGGTTTTGTATTTGGTATTGACCTTCTTTCAGGCAGCCATGATTTGGATGTTATTGAAGGCAGAATTTCTATCCATTACGTTGGTTCTTGTGTATGTAGGTGCCGTGATGGTTTTATTCCTGTTTGTCGTGATGATGATGGACATCGATCTCGAAAAACTGGGACAGGGGTTTTGGAAGCATTTCCCCTTGGCCGCGATTGTTGGTGTGGTGATCGCGCTGGAGATGTCCGCAGTTCTCATGGGCGGATTCCGTGTCGTAGAGGACCTCAATCTGGCAGTTACTATCTCAACGACGTCCAACACCAAGGAACTCGGAAAGTTGCTGTACACCCAATACATTTATCCGCTGGAAGTGGCTGCAGGTATTTTGTTGGTGGCGATGTTTGCTGCGATTGCGTTGACCTTACGTGCTAGGAAAGATTCTAGATTCATTAGCCCGGCGGACCAAGTGCGAGTGAAATCACGGGATCGTCTGACAGTTGTTAAGCTGGCTGCTACGCAACCCGCTGTAGCTACTCAAGAGATGAACGCATCGCAAGCGGAGAATAAATAATGACTTTGACACTTGGACATTTTCTTTCTCTCGGTGCGATTTTGTTTGCCTTGTCGGTTGTCGGAATTTTTTTAAATCGTCGGAATTTGATAGTTTTGCTGATGGCAATTGAGTTGATGTTGTTGGCTGTTAATACTAATTTTGTGGCGTTTTCACATTATCTGAATGACATGCATGGTCAAATTTTCGTATTTTTTATACTGACAGTGGCAGCAGCCGAATCTGCCATTGGTCTGGCAATTCTAGTGCTGCTATTTCGCAATCGTTCCAGCATCGCTGTGGACGAACTCAATTCGCTCAAGGGTTAAATAACTATGAGTCAGACCCTTTCTGTTTCGACGTTGCTCGCGGTGCCTCTGGCACCGTTGGTGGGTTCCATTTTTGCGGGATTCATGGGAACCCAATTCGGCGGGAATGTGATAGGCCGCCGTGCAAGCCACTCCTTGACGATTCTTGGTGTATTTATCGCTTTTGTATTGTCTGCACTGACGCTGCAAGCAGTGGTGCAAGATGGCGCACGATTCAACGAAACCATTTATACATGGATGGTGGTTGGTGGTCTCAAGATGGAGATTGGATTTCTGATTGACGGCCTGACGGCGATGATGATGTGTGTCGTAACCTTTGTGTCGTTAATGGTTCATATTTATACCATTGGCTATATGGAGGAGGATGACGGGTACAACCGTTTTTTTGCCTACATCTCTTTGTTTACATTTTCCATGTTAATGCTAGTTATGAGCAATAACATGTTGCAGTTATTTTTTGGATGGGAAGCCGTGGGCTTGGTTTCTTATCTGCTTATCGGTTTTTGGTATAACAAGCCCACTGCGATATTTGCCAACATGAAAGCCTTTTTGGTCAATCGTGTGGGGGACTTTGGTTTCATTCTCGGTATCGGATTGATAGTTGCTTATGCCGGAACTCTGAATTACACCGAGGTCTTTGGTAAATCTTCCGAATTGGCTGCTTTGAGATTTCCGGGGACCGACTGGATATTGGTTACGGTGATTTGTATTTGTCTGTTTATCGGTGCAATGGGGAAATCAGCGCAATTTCCATTGCACGTGTGGTTGCCAGACTCCATGGAAGGTCCCACACCGATTTCGGCGTTGATTCACGCAGCGACGATGGTGACCGCTGGTATTTTCATGGTTGCTCGCATGTCTCCGTTATTTGAACTGAGTGAATCAGCTTTGAATTTCATTATGGTGATTGGCTCCATTACTGCGCTTTTCATGGGTTTCTTGGGAATTATTCAAAACGATATCAAACGAGTTGTTGCGTATTCCACACTGTCACAGTTGGGTTATATGACGGTCGCCTTGGGTGCCTCTGCGTACTCGGTTGCTGTTTTCCATTTGATGACGCACGCCTTCTTCAAGGCATTGCTGTTTTTGGCGGCCGGATCTGTCATTATGGGCGTTCACCACAATCAGGATATTCGTTGGATGGGCGGACTGAGAAAGTACATGCCAATTACCTGGATTACGTCATTGTTGGGCTCTCTGGCGTTGATTGGTACTCCGCTGTTTTCTGGTTTTTATTCGAAAGACAGCATTATTGAGGCAGTAATGGAGAGCCACTTGCCGGGTGCTGGATTTGCAAAATTTGCGGTTTTGGCGGGTGTATTTGTTACTGCGTTCTATTCTTTTCGGTTGTATTTTTTGGTATTTCATGGGAAAGAGCGGTTTGATCAAAATCCTGACACCCACGCGGACCATCATAGTGACCACCATGGACTTGGTGGTCAACATGTCCCCCACGAGTCACCGTGGGTTGTAACTGTTCCGCTAGTGCTTTTGGCTATTCCATCCGTGGCAGTTGGTTATTTCACCATTGAGCCAATGTTGTTTGGGGAGTTTTTTAGGGATTCAATACTTGTAAATGCAGCTTCGCATCCTGCGATGACGGAACTTCACCATGCATTTCATGGTGCTTGGAATATGGCTATCCATGCTCTGTCCACTCTACCGTTTGCTCTGGCGATTGCCGGCGTGGCTGTGTCCTATTACATGTACATGGTTAATCCAGCCTTGCCAGCAGCGATTCAAAGGATCTTCATGCCAGTGTTTTTGTTACTTGAGAACAAGTACTACATGGATTGGTTCAACGAAAACGTGCTCGCTCGCGGAGCACGCGCACTGGGCCATGGTCTGTGGAAAGGCGGAGATCAGGTGATCATCGATGGTGCCATTGTGAATGGATCATGGCGACTGGTGGCATGGATTTCCGGGACTGTTCGCAAGGTCCAGTCCGGGTATCTGTATCACTACGCGTTGGTCATGATTATTGGAATTTTCGTGCTTATGACGTACTTTGTCTGGCTCAAGTAGGAGAAAAAGAACATGGGATTGTTGAGCCTAGCGATATGGACACCGATAGCGTTTGGTATGGTGCTGTTAGCACTGGGGCGTGATGAGCAGGCGCGAGCCGTCCGTTGGATTGCCTTGCTGGGTGCGGTGGTGAGTTTCCTGGTGACCTTGCCTTTGTATGGCCACTTTGACACTACCACTGCGGCCATGCAGTTTACTGAAAACAGTGTCTGGATAGAGCGGTTTAACGTGAAATACCATTTGGGTGTTGATGGAATTTCCTTATGGTTTGTCTTGTTGACCGCGTTCATTAATGTGATCGTTGTAATCGCCGGATGGGAGGTCATTACCCGACGAGTCAACCAATACATGGGGGCCTTCCTGATATTGAGCGGTCTCATGATTGGGGTTTTTTGTGCACTGGACGGGTTGCTGTTCTACGTCTTCTTTGAAGCCACGCTTATTCCCATGTATTTAATCATTGGAATTTGGGGGGGGCCAAACAAGATTTATGCGGCATTCAAGTTTTTTCTCTACACCCTGTTGGGCTCGCTGCTGATGTTGGTCGCCCTGATATTTTTGTATACAAAGTCGGGCGGTAGTTTTGAGCTTGCCGCCTGGCAGGCGATGCGGCTGGATGGGGCGACCCAGACGGTGCTTTTCTTTGCATTTTTTGCTGCATTTGCTGTAAAAGTTCCGATGTGGCCTGTTCATACCTGGTTGCCCGATGTGCACGTCGAGGCCCCCACTGGGGGGTCAGCAGTTCTCGCTGCAATTATGTTGAAGTTGGGCGCGTACGGTTTTCTTCGTTTTTCACTACCGATCGCACCGGACGCCGCCCACGAGTGGGCCTGGCTGATGATTGCCCTTTCTTTGACTGCGGTTGTTTATGTCGGTTTAGTTGCGATGGTTCAACAGGACATGAAAAAACTGGTTGCGTACTCCTCTGTAGCACACATGGGATTTGTGACTTTAGGGTTCTTTGTGTTTCTGGATCTTGGTGTGTCCGGTGGTCTGGTGCAAATGATCGCCCACGGCTTCGTATCAGGTGCAATGTTTCTGTCCATTGGTGTGTTGTATGACCGTGTTCATTCACGCGAAATATCTAGCTACGGTGGCGTAGTGAACACCATGCCAAAGTTCGCTGCCTTTGCGTTGTTTTTTGCGATGGCTAACTGCGGTCTACCTGGAACCGCGGGTTTTGTTGGTGAGTGGATGGTCATATTGGCGGCAGTCAAGTTCAACTTCTGGATTGGTCTCGCCGCCGCTAGTGCCCTGATCTTTGGGGCGGCTTATACGTTGTGGATGTTTAAGCGGGTGTACCTTGGTCCCGTCGTAAACGACCACGTAAGGGAATTAACGGACATCAATGGGCGCGAGTTCTTGATGCTCGCACTGCTGGCTGCTGCGGTCCTATGGATGGGCGTCTATCCTAAGCCATTTACAGATGTAATGGATGTTTCGGTTGCGCAACTACTAAAGCACGTAGCGGTGTCAAAGTTGAACTGATCAAACTGAATTGAGAGACGAAAGATGATTGACAAACTCAGTTGGATCGCGGTTTACCCGGATGCCGTTTTACTGGCGATGGCCTGTGTGATTGCCTTGCTCGATTTAGGCATCAAGAGTCAGATGAGGGGTACGACCTATGTGTTTACGCTTCTCACATTGGCCTTTGTTGCATTTATGCATGCGGACCTGGCAATTGCGGGTGAAACTTTTTATGGTTTCGGCCATATGGTGGTTAGCGACCCAATGGGGAGTTGGCTGAAGTGTTTTGCGACCGTGGCTGTAATGATTACTTTGGTCTATGGACGACCCTATGCCGCACACCGTGGAATGTTGCAAGGTGGTGAGTTCTTTACCCTTAGCATGTTGGCCTTGTTGGGTATGTCCGTCATGATTTCTGGTAACAATCTCTTGGTCATATATCTTGGTCTGGAGTTGCTAACCCTGTCCAGTTATGCGTTGGTTGCGTTGCGCCGGGATCACGCCAATTCAACTGAGGCTGCAATGAAGTACTTCGTACTTGGCGCGATGGCCTCCGGATTTTTGTTGTATGGTATGTCGATGATGTATGGCGCTACGGGTACGCTGGATATCTCCACCATGTTTAAGGCCATTTCATCGGGGCAGATCCGACACCAAGTTTTGGTGTTCGGATTGGTATTCATCGTTGCTGGATTAGCATTTAAGCTCGGTGCGGTCCCTTTTCATATGTGGATCCCTGACGTGTATCAGGGTGCGCCTACAGCCATTACCTTGATGATTGGCGGAGCACCAAAATTGGCCGCGTTTGCAATGGTCATGCGCCTGCTCGTGGAAGGCATGTTGCCGTTGGCGGTTGATTGGCAGCAAATGTTGTTAATTTTGGCAATCGGATCGTTGCTGCTTGGCAATTTGGCGGCCATTGCGCAGACCAATATCAAACGGATGTTGGCGTTTTCCACCATTTCTCAGATGGGTTTTGTACTGCTGGGCATGATGTCGGGAGTAGTTGGGGGGGATGCGTTGTCCTTTGCCGCCAACGCCTACAGTTCCGCCATGTTTTACGTCGTGACCTATGTATTGACTACATTGGCAGGCTTCGGTGTGCTTCTGCTGCTATCGCAGGAAGGTTTTGAATGCGAGGAGATCTCCGATTTGGCGGGTCTGAATCAACGCAGTCCACTCTACGCGGGTGTTATGGCGGTGTGTTTACTGTCTTTAGCGGGTATTCCACCCTTGGTCGGTTTTTATGCAAAGTTGGCTGTGTTGCAAGCACTGGTGGCGTCTGGACAATCGCTGTATCTCACCATTGCTGTGTTCGCGGTCGTTATGTCGCTGATCGGTGCGTTTTACTATCTCCGTGTAATTAAGGTTATGTATTTTGATGCCCCCATTACGGCTGGCAGTGTTGTTGCTCCGTTGGACGTGCGTTTGGTACTGTGCTCAAATGGTATTTTGATTTTGACGTTAGGGCTATTGCCAGGGGGATTGCTGGCCCTATGCAGCAATGTCATCAAGCAAATGTTGGGAACGTGAGAAGCCGGTTACTCAAGGTGTATTGACGTTATGCCGTCGAGTGATGGATCCTATCGCAATCTCATAGAGACCAAGCGCTCTGGTCACGAGCTGTTTAGCGGGCATTTTTTGCATGCCTTTCGTGATGTTGTCGTGCTTCCCGATGCAAGTGTGTCAACCAGGGAATACATTGTTCATCCCGGGGCCGTTATGGTTGTTCCAATTCTGGTTGGTGGGGATGGTGACATCGAAGTAGTGTTGGAGCGCCAGTTTCGTTATCCGGTTGGAACAGTGATGTTGGAGTTTCCAGCCGGGAAGCTTGATCCCGGCGAAAGCCCACTGCACTGTGCAAAGCGCGAACTTCAGGAAGAGACTGGCTTTACCGCCCTAGAATGGGCGTATGTTGGGGTTGTTCATCCCGCAATTGCCTACTCCACGGAAACGATTCACGTATGGTTTGCGCGGAAGCTTGCCCCTGGAGCTCGTCATCTAGATGATGGTGAATTTTTAGACGTGATCACCGCGAAGCCCGATGTGTTGTTGCAGTGGTGTGCCCGTGGGATGGTAACGGATGCCAAAACTCTGTCAGGGATCCTCTGGCTTCAAAATGTCTTGAACGGTACGTGGACTCTGGATTGGCAGACTGCCGAGGAATTGCCGTGACTTGTGCCTTTATCTCTAGGCACTGATGTTAACGATTCGACCCGTCGATTGTCCCTGAGCATTGACTATTGGAGTCGAGAGATCAACTGCCTTTAAGGAATTACCATTTTTGGAATATTTCGAACTGACTGCTGAATACATCTGCTCAATCAAATTTTGAATCTTTTGAGGTGTCTCCGGTGTGCTGGAACGCTGGGGCCTTTTGTAGGTTACTTCCTGTTGTTGTGCAGCTGAGGACAGTCTCCGGAAATTGTCGTGGCTACGTTGAGCCTGCAATTCGGCCTCGTCTGCCTGCGCGCGCAGATCCCTTGCATTTGCTTCTGCTTGGTCAGCATCACGTCGCGCCTGTTCAACACGTGCCTTTCCCAACGACGACTGAACTGTTTGCGTCGCGCTGTGGGTTGCCGCGATCGTGACCATATTCACGCCGTTAGGAAATTATGTGAACTACGCGGTCACATTTAGGTGCCGACCTGTTAATTGTCCCTGCGCGTTGACAACGGGCCCGGGTTTTTTCGGGGTTGGCTCTCGCGACTCCAATTTTTGCTCGCGCGCTGAGTCGGTAGTTCGGTCAATTGCGGGTTTAGGGGGGGAAACTGGTTGTATGGTCGACTTGTCGATGGTTTTTATGTCCATGGGTCACTCCGTTGGAATCGTTCATTCATTCTATTGAAGCATCTTCTTGTTTTCAACCTCCTTCAACATAGACGTGTAGTTTGCTCCATTTGGATCAAACTTAGTCAATGCCGGTTCTGCTATCCTCGTCACCGCGGAGTGGTCAACCACTGATACCTTAGTCCCGTTTAAGGATTGCGGCTCATCCGCAAGGGCTTTCCCCATTCAACACAAGAGGAATTGAAATGAAACGTATTGTTTTGGCTGCATTGTCGGCCGCTGCCACCTTGGCCGTTACCAGCCCGGCCTTTGCGGATGAGGCGTTGGCCAAGTCCAAGAACTGCATGGCTTGCCACTCGGTGGACAAAAAGGTAGTGGGACCTTCCTACAAAGATGTTGCTAAGAAGTATGCCGGCGATGCCAAGGCTGCTGATGCCCTGGCAACCAAGATCATCAAGGGTGGTTCAGGTGCCTGGGGCCCCGTTCCCATGCCCGCTAACGCGCAAGTGAACGAAGCTGAAAGCAAAAAGTTGGTCTCCTGGATTCTTTCCTTGAAATAATAGACCGCATGCAAAAAAACCCGCCACGGCGGGTTTTTTTGTTGTTCAACCGCTGCCGTTGATGAGTTTTGCTCGATTTACAATCTGGCCCCGCCAATCGCTTGCCCATCACCGAGGAAACTTCATGGAAGTCGATGAGTTCAACATCCCGCGCTTTCTAGCGGTGCTGCCCCTTTTTGCGGATTTGTCACCCATGGAGTTGAACCGGGCAGCGCAGGGGTGCCAGGTGCACCGCCTGGCCCGCGGAGATACGATTTTTCGTCTGGGTGAACCGTGCGAAGAGTTCCACGTGGTAATTTCGGGTCAGGTAAAACTCTTTGCTATTTCGCCGGCGGGACAGGAAAAGGTGATTGAGCTGGTAGGGCCGGGGCAGAGCTTTGCCGAAGCGCTGATGTTTACCGGAAAAGCCTATATCCTGAACGCAGAGGCGCTGACTGGTACCCTGTTGTTAACCGTAAGCAAACACGCCATTGTTGCGGAAATCGAGCGGGATCCTAGGTTTTCTTTGAAAATGTTGGCCGGTATTTCAAGGCGATTGCATGGTTTGGTTCATGACATTGAATCAGGTGCCTTGCACAGCGGGATGCAACGTGTCATCGGGTACTTGCTGCGAGAAAACGAGGTTCACGATTGCTCCACAGGCGAAGTATTTACGGTGTCTCTTCCGGTAACTAAAGCGACCATCGCGTCACGGCTTTCCCTTACACCTGAGTATTTTTCGAAGGTGTTGCGGGAACTGGAAGAAGAAAAACTGATTGAAATCGACAAACGCGATATTCGAATCATTGATGCCGCGCGATTGCTGCGTTATGGTGTGCATTGATTGACCTGGGTGGTGGCTTCAATCAACGGATGCCATGCCTTGCCTTGATCCGATGGAGTTGGGTACATTGAATATCTCTTTGGGCTTATAGACGCGCAGGCGTTTGATTTCTTGCAGGCTGTGCGTGTCATATGCGATGACCAAACCGTCACGCCCCTCCACACTGGCCACGAAGTAGTCTCCGTGGCGTGAAGTGGTCAGGTGATTTAATCGCTTTCCTGGAATCGGGGAAAAGCTGTTGACTGTATTCAGTGAGGTTTTCTCGACTATCGACACTGTGCTGGTGTCCATACCCGGAGATGCGCAAACTACCCAGAGATGATCGCCTTCATCGTGACCGAGCAGGAACTGGATACGACCCGGGTACTGCAGCCGCGCAAAGCTTTTACCGGTACCCAAGTCAATGAAGTGAAGGCTGTTTTCGTTCTTGCTTGCGGTCGCCAGAATGGTGGCATTTTGCTGAATCCATGAATGGCCCCTTCCAAGATCTACGGCATCGCTGAACTGCCATCGCGCAATCGGGCGGCGTACGTCCAGGTTGACGACGTTCAGCGTGCTGGCGTCGGTACTTGCTGCCAGGATTTCATCAGTACCGGGGATCACAGTGAACTCCTGCAAGGGGAATGCCAGCGTGGTGCGCACCGGATTCAGAAAGCCTGGTGCAAACGCGCCCTCTCGGTACTGAAAGTCGTGAATGACCCCAAGTGGGATTTCAGGTGCCGTGGGGTTGTAACTAATCTCCCATACCTCTGCGATGTCGGTCAACGCCACGACGAAGCTTTGTCGGGACGCGAGGGTTAGAACTGAAGATACGCGTGATTCGAATTTTCCGGATCGATCGCGCACAGGGATCAACTTTTGAAAACGCAAGTCTGCGTCCAGAATCACCACTGTTTGAGGTTGACTATTCGCAACCGCGATGTACCTCCCATCGCCCGAGATGGCCATACTTTGGACGTGTGCGCCAACACGAATTTCGCTGATTGTACCCAACCGTTGCAGGTCCACCTTGCTCACCCAGCCATCCACAGTGCTCAGAAAAACATAGCGCCCATCCCTTGTGAATTGCGGGCTGGTGGCGATTTTTGAACGCAAACGGATCTGGTCCAACGGGGTTAGCTGCCTGCCCGCGAGAACGGTGATGTGGCTTGGCCCATCGTGCAAAACAATGTTCAGGTCCTGTGCGTCTCCGGCATCTGGCATCCGAACATGCCGCGCATCGATTGAGTGTGGTTTCGACCAGGACGCGCGAATGTCATCTGCATTCCATTGCAGTACCGCCGGACTTGTACACCACCCAGAGCATGTCACCAGCAAGAACACTAAGAGTGCAACTGGACGCACGAGTTGGCTTCCTGAATATTGCATCAAGCGGGCAACCGACCAACTACAGCTTTGGGCTCAAGTTCCCTACAAAATTCTGCTTGACAAGTGGAGTGGCGTCTACCTGGGGGACGTGGCAGGTATTGCACTGCCAGCGCGTCATTGAAACCTTTTGGCCGGTGAAGTGGCTGTCTGCCATTTTTGGGGCACCTTTTTCTTTGTGTTTGGCCGGACCGTGGCATTCAATGCACTGGTTGTCTTCCAGTGTAATTTCGTCAAAATTTTCCAGGGTGTGTGGGATGACGGGGGGTTGTTCATTGAAAGTGCGCGCGACAGGCTGCTGAAGGCCGGGTTTCTTCCCCTGGTAAGTCTTGGCTTCGAAGGGTGCATCAGGTGCGCTAACGTCGGTGCCGCGCATGGAGTTGACCTTCTCGTACGCTACTTTGTCGTAAGAGGTGGCGCAGCCGATGCTCAATGCTACGGAAGTCAATGTCACCAGGGTCAGTCGAAAGTGCTTGTTCATCATGCATTACTCCTCGTTAAACGGATTGTTGCGACCGCGCGACGGCGGGGTCATGTGGGGTGCTGGAAATCTTGATAAAGCGGTTGGAAAACGTGAAAACTTCTTTGGAGCACACATCAATGCACCGCCCGCAATTGGTGCAATTCGACGAAAGTACGATAGGGCTGCTGCCAGACGATGCGCCTTTCAAGGGTTGTTTCAATATCAATGGTTCTGGACAAACAGCGTAGCAATCTGCGCAATCATTGCAATCCGCGCGTTTGACTGCCGCGACACGGACCACGCTTTTGCGACCGAGAAGGCTGTAGAAGGCACCCACCGGACAAATACGCCCACACCAACCGCGCTGCATCACAAACAGGTCCAGCAAAAACACCAGCGCCACCACGGCCCCCGCTATGCCCATGCCGAATAGCAGGCCCCGGTGGAGCATGGAGACCGGATTGATCCACTCCCAAGCCACAGTCCCGGTTGCTGCGGCTACAACCAACGTCATTGCCAATATCCAGTACCGGGCCTCACGTGACAGGTGCGCTCCACCGCGAATTCCCAGACGCAGGCGTAGCCACGCGGCGCTATCCGTGACAAGGTTGATCGGGCACACCCACGAACAGTACACGCGGCCACCCACAACGGCGTAGAACACCGTCACGATGGCGGCCCCGATGAGCGCAGTGGTGTAGGGCCAATGGCGGGCCGCCAGGGACTGCAGCAACACATAGGGGTCGGTGAGGGGCAGTACACCCAATGTCAGGCTGGAGTTCAAATTGCCCTTGACGAGCCATATGCCTGCCCAAGGACCAAGCAGAAACAAGGCCAACAGACCAAGTTGAGAAATGCGCCGCAGCACCAACCATTGGTTGGACTTCCACCAGCCTTTGATCTCCAGCGCGTCAGCACCAACCCGGGTGCGCGTTTGAGGGGTGCTCATCGAGGGGACTCCTGCATCGCCTGTGGAACTGGCAGTGGTGCAGTCTGACTACCCGGATCGAAGTGTCCAGGCAATCGCATTCCATCGGGCATCCGGTCTGGGAGGTCCAAGTTGCCTTGGCTTTCTATCAGTGAATGCCCGGCGTTCTTCTTCTGTTCGACCCATCCCAGGCGATAGTGTTGCCCCATTTCACCTTTTGCGAGATTGATGGGGTACACCTTGATCGCGGCTGTTTGCAGTACGCAGGCCTGTTCGCATTTGCCGCAACCTGTGCAGGCATCCGAATGCACGACCGGTTCGAAAATGGTATGTCGCCCGGTTCGCTCGTTGTGGCGCATTTCCAGCGTAATGGCCTTGTCAATCAGGGGGCAAACCCGATAGCACACATCACAGCGAAGACCCTGGAAGTTGAGACAGGTCTCGTGGTCTACCAGGACAGCCAGCCCCATACGGGACTTCTTGATGTCCGTGAGTTGGTGGTCCAATGCACCGGTCGGGCAGGCCTTCACGCACGGAATGTCCTCGCACATTTCACACGCGCCTGCCCGTGAAACGTAGAACGGCGTTCCGGTCGTTACCGGCTGACCTGGTGTTGCAAGGTGCAGTATGGCGGGTGGGCAGTCGCGTACGCACAGTCCACACCGTACACAGGCCCCTAAAAAGTCTGTCTCCGGGCCGGCACCCGGAGGACGCAGGACTTGTGCCGCCAATGTCTTGCCTTGGGTCACGGCAAGTCCCAGGCCCAATCCCAGCATGCCAACACCACAGCCCATGCGGGCGGCACCCAGCAGGAACGTGCGCCGGTCTGTGGAGTGGGTCGGTGTGGTCATGGCTTTAGCGGGTGCATCCTGGGTCACTTCGGTGTGCACCAGGACCAGGTGTTGCACATCAATCAGACTTTGACAACCTTGCAAGCGCACTTCTTGTAGTCAGTCTCTTTCGAGATGGGGCACGTGGCATCCAATGTGAGTTTGTTAACCAGTCGGTTTTCATCAAAGAACGGAACAAATACGAGTCCCTTGGGGGGCTTGTTGCGTCCGCGTGTTTCCACCTTGGTTGTGATCTCGCCGCGCCGTGAAGCAACTTTCACGGTGTCTCCTCGCTGCAGTCCTCGACTCTTTGCGTCATCCGGGTGCATGTAAATCCATGCATCGGGCATCGCGCGGTAGAGCTCGGGAACCCGCCGTGTCATCGTACCGGTATGCCAGTGTTCCAGTACCCGCCCAGTGCAGAGCCACAAGTCATATTCCTTGTCCGGCATCTCGGCGGCAGGTTGATAGGGCAGGGCGAAGACGACCGCTTTGCCATCTGGCTTGCCGTAGAACTTGAGCGTCTCGCCTTTCTTGATATAGGGATCGAATCCCTCGCGGTAGCGCCACAGTGTTTCTTTTCCGTTGACCACTGGCCAGCGTAGTCCGCGAGCCTTGTGATAAATATCGAATTCACCCAGGTCTTTGCCTTTGCCAGAACCAAACCGCCGGTACTCTTCAAACAGGCCCTTTTGCACGTAGAAACCAAATTCTTCTGTTTCGTTGTTGGTGTAGTTTGCCCACGCATGTGCATTTACGCGCGCAGTCTCGGCCTTTCCATATTTGTCCACTTCTCCGTTGGCATAGAGCACCTCATACAGGGTCTTTCCCTTGTACTGAGGATTTTTTTCAAGGGCTTCGGCAGTCCAGACTTCCTCTGTTTTAAAGCGCTTAGAAAACTCCATGAACTGCCAGAGGTCGCTGCGTGCGTCCCCCGGTGCCTGTACCTGCTGACGCCAAAACTGTCCACGGCGTTCTGCGTTGCCAAAGGCACCTTCTTTTTCCATCCACATGGCCGCTGGCAATATCAGGTCGGCACTCACGGCAGACACTGTTGGATAGCAATCCGAGACCACCACAAAATTTTCGGGATTGCGCCAGCCCGGGTAGATTTCGCCGTTGATATTGGGTCCGGCTTGCATGTTGTTATTGGTGGAGGACCAATAGAAATTGAGTTTCCCATCTTTCAACGCACGGCTTTGCGCAACCGCGTGCAACCCGGGTGCCGCCTGAATGGTGCCTGGGGGTACCTTCCAGATCTTTTCCGCTGCTTCACGGTGGGCCGGGTTGGCGACCAGCATGTCGGCGGGCAGTCTGTGGGCGAATGTGCCGGTTTCCCGCGCAGTGCCACAAGCGGACGGTTGGCCTGTCAAGGAGAAGGGGCTGTTGCCTGGCTCCGAGATTTTTCCAACCAAAAGGTGGACGTTGTAGATCATATTGTTGACCCAGGTACCACGTGTGTGCTGGTTGAAACCCATCGTCCAGAACGACGTCACCTTGTTCTTGGGGTCGGCGTAGCTCTTGGCCAGATCAAGCAGTTTTTCTTTGTCAACGCCTGAGATTTCGTGGGCCTTTTCCAAGGTGTATTCGGATACAAAAGCCTTGAACTGATCGAAGGTGATTGGCTTGGCATCCATGGGGTTGCCACGTGGCTTGCCGTCGGCACCGGGGTAGCCGTTGTTCATGGCGGCTTGTTCCAGCGGATGGTTGGGTCGCAAACCGTAGCCGATGTCGGTCACACCTTGGGCGAAATTGACATGCTTTTTTACGAAGTCTTCATTCACCGCGCCGCTTTGGATGATGTAGTTGCAGATGTAGTTCAGGATGGCCAGATCTGACTGCGGCTTGAAGATCAACTCCGAGTCCGCCAGTTCTGTTGATCGATGCGAAAAAGTCGACAGCACCTTGATCTTCACATGCTTGGCAGTCAGGCGCCGATCTGTCATGCGCGACCACAGAATGGGGTGCATTTCGGCCATGTTGGAGCCCCACAGAACAAAAGTATCTGCGTGCTCAATGTCGTCATAGCACCCCATCGGTTCATCCGCACCAAATGTGCGAATGAACCCGAACACCGCCGAGGCCATGCAATGGCGTGCATTGGGATCCAAGTTGTTGGAGCGAAAGCCAGCCTTCATCAGCTTGTTGGCGGCGTAGCCCTCCCAGATGGTCCACTGACCAGAACCAAACATGCCAATCGCAGTGGGTCCCTTGGCCTTCAGCGTGGTCTTGACCTTTTCTTCCATGATGTCAAAGGCCTGCTTCCACGAGATGGGCGCAAATTCCCCCGACTTGTCGAATTTGCCATCCTTCATGCGCAGCAAGGGACGGGTCAAACGGTCATTGCCGTACTGAATTTTCGACAGGAAGTAGCCTTTCACGCAATTGATGCCCTTGTTGACGGGCGCATCCGGATCCCCTTGAGTAGCCACAATGCGCCCGTCCTTGACGCCAACCAGTACGCCGCACCCGGTTCCGCAGTAACGGCAAACGCCCTTGTCCCAGCGGATCCCGTCATCCGCAGCTGCGTGTGCCGTTGCGCCTGGCAGGGTCATCCCGGCCGTCGCTGCAGCGGCGGTTGCTGCGTGGATTTTGATGAACTCGCGTCGTGTCTGTGTCATTTCATATCTCCTTGTCAGGTTCAGATTCGATTTGGTGGTAGACCATGGCAGCGGACAGCACACCTTCGGTCTGTCCAATGCGCTCGTAGGCAGCAATGGTGTCGCGGTCAGATTCGGTTTCAATCGTGACAATCAGCTTGCCTTCGGGGGAAGCCGCGTGGATTTCAATACCCGCTTGTTGTTGCAGTGCCTCTTGAACGGCCAGTGAGTGGCCGACCCGGGCATTGACGATGACACTGGATACGTTCATGGGAACCTCTTGCTCATTCGGTGACAACGATAGTGCCGGTCATTTCGGGGTGAGGGCCGCAGGTGTAGAGATACTTTCCTGGTTTGTCAAAGACCCGTTGCCACGACTCGCCAGGGAACAGACGATCGGACTCCAGACTATTGGCTCCGGCGAAAAGAATCGAATGGTTCGCCCGTTTCTCGTTATTGATCCACTGCACGACATCACCTACACGGATGTGAATGGCTGGCGGGTCAAACGAAAAATTGCGGATAGAAACCTGGTGGGTCTGCTGGGCCCAGCTGTGCAACCAGGCACAACTGAGCGCCATATAAGCCACTCCAAGTCGGACAGTTCGGTGGAGTGGTTGCACGGTACGTTACCGCTCGCAAGCGAAGGGGTGGAGCCGCTTCGCTTGCTTAGGGCCAATCAGGATTACTGTTTAGCGGCGTTGATGTCGGCCTTGGCATCAATGCCAAGCGAGTACCCCAGTGACACCTGGTGGTAGCGCCCATGGGTGTGGTCGTCGTGGATGGCGAACCCGAAGTTGTAAGTCTTGCCGGCCACCAAGGCAATGTCGCCTTCTCCGCCAGTAAGCTTGCGGGTGAACGTCACAGTCCACTCCCCATTCTTTTGCTCGCCCTTGGCGTCCAGCAATGCCTTGCCGCCGTCCATCACCCGCTTGTCCGCAATGTAGCCGTCGTGCTTGGCTCCTTTGGAGGTCCATTGCAGCAAGTCGTAGTATTTGCCAGACGCCAGGTTGCCGTCTTTCACGTACTTGGTCTTCTTGTCGTCCTTGCCTTCGGGCATGGTTCGCGCGTCGACGTGGCAGGTCTCCCAGCAGCCCGATTGCGCAGCCCGGTCAATCTTGTTGTCTTCCAGCATGAACGCCAGTTTGACGGCGTTGTCCTTGTCCATCTTTTCGGCACCGCCAGCCGGCTGCTTCCAGGTGAAACGCAAATACAGGTTGGCACCATCGTTGGCGGCCTGAACCGATACGGGAATGGAACCCGCCTTGCCCTTAATCACATTGGGTTCCAGCTTCTGACCGCTCGCCATTTTTTTGCCCATGTCTGCGGTTTCTGCATCATGGCAGCTTGCGCAGGTTTCGCCCTTCTTCAAGGCGCGCGCACCACCGTGCTCCGTGCCGGTAGTGATCCATTCGATGGGGGAAGCTCCGGGGTAAAAAATGGTGATCTTTTTGCTTGGAACCTTGCTCCAATCCGGCGCTGCAGCGCTGACGCCGCCAGCCAGCAGGGCAATCAACAAGCCGATGGCGGGAGTGGAAATTTGATGCAGTTTCATACAGTTCTCCTATAACAAAAAAAGTAAATGGTTCGCTTGGATGCCCGGCCGGTGGTTACTCGTCCGCTTCCGTCATGCCTTTGGGTTTGTGGTGCGCGATACCCTTGTGGCAATCAATGCAGGTATCACCATTTTTGGCCGCCATTTCATGCGACTTTTGGGCGCGCGGCTTTTGCACTTCTGCGTTCATCGACGCCAGCGAGTGGCAGTTGCGGCACTCAATCGAATTGGCTTTTTTCATTCGGGTCCATTCATGGCGCGCCAGCTCCAAGCGCTTGGCTTCAAATTTCTCGCGTGTGTCAATCGTGCCCAGAATTTTGCCCAGGACCTCGTTGGATGCCTGGATCTTGCGAATCATTTTGGGCCCCCACTCTTTAGGGACGTGGCAATCTGGACAGGTCGCGCGCACGCCCGTGCGATTGCTGTAGTGAATGGTTTCCTTGTATTCCGCATAGACGTTGTCACGCATTTCGTGGCAGCTGATGCAGAACGCCTCGTTGTTGGTGGCTTCCAGTGCTGTATTGAACCCACCCCAGAACACAATGCCGGAAATAAAGCCCACCACGATCAAGGTGAGCAGGGAATAGGCACTCGGTTTGCGCAGTGTTTGCCACAGGCGTTTCAGTGCAGACGGGCGGGTTGTGTCAGTTGGGCTCACGGTTGAATATTCCAATGTTGTTATCGTGGTATCGCAAAAACCCCATGAACACTTCCTGCGATTGGGGAGTATCCACGGGGTCGGTACTTCATGGCACTATCGATTACGGCAGGTAATCAATAGATGTCGTGCTGCGTGTTGTACACGTTGAACTTGCCGGTGGGGGTGATCATCTTCGGATCGGTGATCACCTTCTTCACCTTCAGAGTCGCGTCGTCATACACCACAATGGCCGACTGGTCGGTCTTTCCACCCCACAGGGAAATCCAGACTTCCTTGCCGTCAGCCGAGTACTCGGGGTGCACGGCACGCTTGACAGCCTTGGTGGGTGGCAGACCGGAATCCTTGGCCACATTCAAAACAGCCTTGGGCTTGGACAGATCAGACATGTCCCACACGGAAACCGATTCAGCCAGATCCTTGTCAGGATTCTGGGGAGAGTCAGCCCAGAAGTGCTTGGACACGGGGTGGGTCTTCACAAACAAATTGCCGGGTACGTGTTTCATTTCTTGAACCACTTTCCAGTTGTATTGCTTGTACTGGGCGTACTTGGGGTTTTCCGATGGTGTGGAGATCAGCGTAACGACATCGGCACCCAGGTGACCCGTTGCCCACACAGGACCAAACTTGGGGTGCACAAAGTTGGCACCGCGACCAGGGTGTGGAATCTTGGCCACATCCACCAGCGCCGCCAACTTGCCCGTCTTCAGGTCCACCGCAGCGATCTTGTTGGAGGCATTGGCTGCCACCAGGAAGTAGCGCTTGGAAGCGTCAAATCCGCCGTCATGCAGGAACTTGGCCGAACCAATGGTCGTAACCTTCAGGTTCTCAATGTCTGAATAGTCCACCAGCAGGATCTGGCCGGTTTCCTTGATGTTGACAACCCACTCAGGCTTGATTTCCGAGGCGGAGATCGAGGCCACGCGCGGCTCGGGGTGGTACTCGCCGTCCACGGTCATGCCACGGGTACCCACGACCTTGCGGGGTTTGAGGGTGTCGCCGTCCATGATGACGTATTGAGGCGGCCAGTAGGAACCGGCAATCGCGTATTGGTCGTCGAAGCCCTTGAACTTGGAGGTATCCACGGAACGGGCATCAAAGCCGATCTTGACTTCGGCCACCACGCTGGGCTTTTCCATCCACAGGTCGATCAGGCTCAAGCGGCCGTCGCGGCCAATCACGTAGATGTAGCGGCCCGACTTGGACAGGCGGGAAATGTGCACGGCGTAGCCGGTTTTGACGATGGAGCGGATTTCCTTGGTGTCGCCGTCGATCAGGGCCACCTCGCCGGTATCGCGCAGTGTCACTGAGAACACGTTCTTCAGATTGATGTTGTTCATCTGCTTGGTGGGGCGCTTGTCCACGGGGACAATGACCTTCCAAGAGTCCAGGGTGTCCTTGAGGCTGTACTCCGGTGGCACGTCGGGCGTGTTCTGGATGTACTTGGACATGAGCGTGATTTCTTCCTTGGTCAGGATGTCATCAAAGTTGACCATGCCACCTTCGGTGCCGTAACCAATGATCTTTTCAAGACGGTTTTGTCCCAGCTTGAGCGTGCCGCCTTCTTGTGTAGAGCCATCTGGCAGCTTCTTGCTCCAATGCGGTTCCAGGTTCTTGCCGGTTGCGCCTTTGCGCAAGACGCCGTGGCAGCCCGCGCAGCGTTCAAAGTAAATCTTCTTGGCAGCGGCCTTTTCATCAGCGGTCATTGCCGGTTGATTTGCGGAGTCCTGCGCGTAAGCGGAGAGTCCCCAGGTGGCCAGCAGTACTGCAGCAACACCAGCCAGTCTTAAATTTTTCATTTCAAAAGTTCCTTGTTGATCGAGGCTCTGAACCGGACACCCTGCCTTGCAGAGTGCGTTCGCCGCGGGTTATTGCTTAGCTCTAGCGAACGGGTGAATATTGTTCTAAAGAACTAGTCGAAACCATAACCTGGATCAATTTTTCGATCGGAAAGCCTAAAAACACTAGGGTTTATACTGAACAAGGTCCGAAAGTTGTTGGAATTGATCGAACATTTTCCCGATGAAAAAAATCAAGTATTCCCTGTTTCTCCGCCTTCAAGGTCGCGCTGGTTTCGTCTCGTTGGCATGTCTGTGCGCCGGGTCGGTGTGGGGTGACAGTGCCGTGCCCCAGTTGAATCAAGTGGTTGTTAGCGGTGCACGCCGAGAGCAAATGCGCGATGACCTTCCACTGTCCATGGATGTGGTGTCAGCTGCCGATCTGGAGGAACGCCAGATCGGGGACATCAAGGACATGGTGAAAGACCTGCCCAATGTGTCGGTCCGCCATGCGCCAGCCCGGTATTCCGTGACGGGCGTGGCCAACCCGGTGGGGCGTGATGACAACGCCGGCGTCAGCGTACGTGGCATGGGTGGCAACCGCGTGTTGCTGCTGGTTGATGGCGTGCGCGTGCCGCGCAGCTACGTCAATGGTAGTAATGCCTTCGGGCGTGATGCCATGGCGTTGAACCTTGTCAAGCGGGTCGAGGTGGTGCGCGGCCCTACGTCCGTTTTGTACGGATCGGATGGTTTGGCGGGACTTGTGAACTTTTTGACCTACGAACCCGTGGACTTCTTGAAACGGGCGGCCGATTCCTCTGACCTGGCCGGACAGGCCAGTGCCCGCTGGAGTGGTGATGATGAAGGCTTGGGGCTGGCCGCGACGCTGGCGGGGCGTGCCTCGGATAGCGTGCAGTGGCTGCTGTCCGCCGGGGCGGAAAAGTCGGGTCCGTTGATGAACCTGGGCGCCAACGACGAGGCCAACGCCAACCGCACCCGTCCCAACCCCCAGACCCACCACAAGGATTCCGTTTTGGGCAAAGTGGTCGTGCGTCCGGACGCGCGGCAAAAGCATGCTTTCACCCTGGAACACGTGCGCAAATCCTCCGACACCGAATTGCTGTCCAGTCGGGCGGTGGTTTTGCCAAGGCCCACCACCACGGCTACGCGGTCCTTGGTGGCGGGTGAAAGCGATGTGGAAAACCTGCGCCGGGACCGTTTGACCTGGGATGGCCGTTATGTGCTGTCCTGGGCTGGGGCCGACCAGGTGCAGACCCTGGTGAGCCTGCAAAACGCCGACGCCTTTGACGATGGCAGGACTCTGCGCAACGACGGCGGGGTGCGGCTGCGCGATGCCCGATTTGTGGAGCGCACGCTGCAAGCCAACGTGCAGGCCAGCAAGTCCATGAATCTCAGCGACCAGTGGACCCACCGTTTGACCTACGGCGCTGATTTCTCGCAGATCACGGTAACCAGCTGGTTCGGCGGCTCGGATCCCGCGCCACTGGCGGCCTATATTCCCAAGAAGTACTTTCCCGATGCCCGTGACTCTGGTGCTGCGGTCTATGCGCAAAGCGAGTTTCAGAGCGACCAATGGTCCATTACACCGGGGCTGCGGGTGGAGCGGTATGCGGTTGACGTCATCAGCCAGGACGGCTACGCACCGCCCGCCAGCACCCCGGGCGTGTCCATCTCGGGCTACCATGCGTCCCCCAAATTGGGTGCCTTGTGGCGGCTCTCGCCGCAGCGCAGTGTCTTTGCCAATTTCGCCCATGGATTTCGTGCGCCCAGCGCCACCCAGCTCAATGGCAGTATTGACCCCACCCCGAATTTCAATGCGCGGCTGTTGCCCAACCCGGATCTGAAACCCGAGACCAGTCGGAATTGGGAATTGGGTTATCGCACCCGATCGGACCGCTTGCAGCTCGACCTGGCTCTGTTCACCGGTGACTATAACCAGCTTATCGTTGACAAGAAGTTCCTGGGTGGCACCAATACCGTGGCCGATCCGAATGTATTTCAGACCGTCAACGTCGATAGTGCCACCATTTGGGGGTGGGAGATCAAGGGCGTCGTTGATCTGGGAACCATGGGTCCCGCTCAGCTCTCCGTGCCGTTTGCCGTCGGCATGGCGCGTGGCAGGGACAACACGACTGGCCGCCCACTCAACACGGTGGATCCGGCCAGCCTAAGTCTGGGTTTGCAGTACGAGACACCGGGCTGGTTTGTGCGCACCGATTTGCGCCATGTGGCAGCCAAAGACAGCAGCGAAATTGACCCGACGGGAGGCGTGCGCGCCGGTAGCACCCAGTTCACCGGCGTACCGTCGTCCACCACCCTGGACGTGTCGGGGCAATGGCGCTTTGGCCGGGATCTCCGCCTGACTGCCAGTGTTGTCAACCTGACCAACGCCAAATACTGGCTGTGGTCCGACGTGCAGGGCTTGAGCACCGCCAACGCCGTGACCCAGGCCGACGCCTACACCCAGCCGGGGCGTCACCTCAACCTGGCGTTGGTCAAGACCTTTTGACGCGCGGGCTGCGCGCAGTGTTACAAGCGAATCGGTGTAGCGTACCCGGTCATTTCCAGGTAGCCGCGTCCCACCAGGCGCTGGTTGCTGTCCAGCACTTCGCACAGTCCCTCCCAGTAGATGGCACCGGTTGAAGCGCGGCTGTCCATTTCCTGGTCGTCCACCAGAGCCCGCACGGTGTAGAAGTCGGCGGGCGTGCGCACTATCCATTCCACGGGGTAATTGGCCATGCTCAGTGGGCTCTTCCAGGTGCGCAGGGCCTTGAACTCCACTTCGCCGCGGTGAAAGGTGAAGAGTTTGCCTGCGGATCGAAACGAGCCACCATCCCACAGCGTTTGGCCCTGCTGGCTGCGCAGACGAAACGCGGTCAGAGCACTGCCGTCGAGCAGATTGATGCCGATCCAGTCCCAGCCCACCGCATCGGGATGCAGCATCTCCTGGCTCCACTCGTGGTCCAGCCACGCTGTGCTGCCGGCCCCCACGGTATGCCGCTTCCCGCGCAACTCCAGCTCGCCGCGCACCTGCAAGTGCGGCAGGCTGTAGTAATAGCTGGTTTGGCTGACCTCGGGCCCCTTGCGGGAGAGACCCTGGTCCCCCTGCAACAGCACTGGCTGGCTGGGTGTCAGGTTCAGTGACAGGGCAAAGTCGGTGCAGCGCAGGCGGGCCTCCAGCCCATCGCCCTGGTGCTCCAGCGTCCAGTCCCGCAGGCGAATCCGGGTGTTCTGAGCGCTGGCCCAGGCTGTGTCGGCAGGGTTCTGGCCGGGCGCATCACCCGACCAGCGCGCCATGCGCTGGTCGTGCCACAGTTTGCGCGCCTTGACGTCGGTGAGGGCGGCGTGGGCAAAGACCAGTTGCCGCGCTGCCAGACTGGAGCGCATGCCCTGGGTCTGGGGCACACGGCTGCGAAAGAAGGTGAGCTGAAAGCCAAAGGCGGCTGCGTCGCCCGCTACAGCAGCGCAGCCCGTGACATACCACCACTCGGTGGCGAAATCCGGATGGGCACCCGCATCGCGCGGGAACGTAATGCGAGGCGGGCTGCGACCCCATGCGAAACCTCGCAGCGCCAGGGTAGCCCCCAGACCCAGCACGCCTCGGCGCCCGAGTGTGGGGTGGTATTTCATTCCAGTAGTCCCAGTGCCATGGCCTGCGCCAGTCGCTGTTCGGCGGCCGCACAGTCTCCGAATTGGGTGCTGACCCATTCCGTGCAGTGGTAGTTGGGCAAATACCGCTCTCCGGCGTCGCACAACAGCGACAGGATGGAACCCTGCTCACCAGCCTGCAGCATCTCTTGTGCAAGGGTCAGCATGCCGATGAAATTGGTTCCGGTGGAAGGTCCGACCTTGCGCCCCAGCAACTGCGACAGCGCCCGCATGGCCGCAACCGAATCCCCGTTGGGGACCTCCAGCATGCGGTCCACCAGTGTGCGGATGAAGCTGGCCTCCACCCGGGGGCGGCCAATGCCTTCTATGCGCGAGCCTTCACCGGTGATGGACGCATCGCCACTGCGGTGGAAGGCACCGAACACCGAGCCGGTAGGGTCGGGCACGCAGACCTGGGTGGCGTGGCGCTGGTAGCGGATGTAGCGGCCAATGGTGGCACTGGTGCCACCAGTGCCCGCGCCCACCACCACCCAGCGCGGGATGGGATGGCGTTCGCGGGCCATCTGGCTGAACATGCTCTGGGCGATGTTGTTGTTGCCCCGCCAGTCGGTGGCCCGTTCGGCATAGGTGAACTGGTCCATGTAATGGCCACCGGTTTGCGCCGCCAGTGCCTGGGCCTGGTCGTAGACTTCCGCAGCACTGTCTACCAGGTGGCAGCGGCCCCCGTAGAACGCAATCTGGGCAATCTTCTCCGGAGAGGTGCTGCGTGTCATCACGGCGATGAAGGGCAGGCCCAAGAGGCGGGCGAAGTAGGCCTCGCTCACCGCCGTCGAGCCACTGGATGCCTCCACGATGGTAGACCCCTCCTGCACCCAGCCATTGCACAGTGCGTACAGGAACAGCGAGCGCGCCAAACGGTGCTTGAGGCTGCCGGTGGGGTGGGTGGACTCGTCCTTCAGGTACAGGTCAATGCCGTGGCGCGCAAAGCCGGGCAACGGCAACGGAATCAGGTGGGTGTCGGCGCTGCGCTGGTAGTCGGCTTCGATCAAACCGATGGCCCTGTTGAGCCAGCTCGATGGTGGGGATGTGGAGTGCATGTGGTGCCTGCGGGTTGGAAACTGGCGGGTAGGGGGTCCACTTTACAAGGCTTCACGCAGCGC
>CAZDDK010000010.1:0-8347 GCA_964504185.1 uncultured Rhodoferax sp.
ATGATCTTCAACATGCGGTCAAGGGCGCCCAAATCGCCCGCTTGCACTTTGTCCATCTCGCTGATGTTGTGGACGATGCGCACCGGCCCGGTGCCGATTTTTTGGCCAATGGCGCGTCCTTCCACCAGCACGGCACCGGATTCCTTGAGCTTGTAGCGGTACTCGGCCTGGTTGCCGGCCTGGCTCTTCACGGTTTCTGGGCGGGCCTGCAGAATATAGAGCTGGCCGTCCACACCGTCCTTGCCCCACTCGATGTCCATGGGGCGACCATAGTGATCTTCAATCACCAGTGCGTAATGGGCCAGTTGCTCCACGTCTGCGTCGGTCAGGGAGTAGCGGTTGCGCATCTCGGGCGGTACGTCCGTGGTCGTGACCAGCTTCTTGCTGGTGGCCTTCTCCTCGGGCGTGGTGAACTGCATCTGAATCAGCTTGGAGCCCAGGTTGCGACGAATCACGGCGCGATTGCCAGCCTTGAGCATGGGCTTGTGCACATAGAACTCATCGGGGTTGACGGCCCCTTGCACCACGGTTTCGCCCAGGCCGTAGCTGGAGGTGATGAATACCACCTGGTCAAAACCGGATTCGGTGTCGATGGTGAACATCACGCCGGCGGCACCCAGGTCGGAGCGGACCATGCGCTGAATGCCAGCGGACAGCGCCACCACGTCGTGGGCAAAGCCCTTGTGCACGCGGTAGCTGATGGCGCGGTCGTTGTACAACGACGCGAACACCTCGCGGATCTTGTGCAGGATGTCGTCGATGCCGTGCACATTCAGGAAAGTCTCCTGCTGGCCGGCAAAGGATGCGTCGGGCAGGTCTTCGGCGGTGGCGGACGAGCGCACGGCAAACGTGGCATCGACATTGCCCGCGCTTAAAGTGGCAAAGGCATCGCGAACGCCCTTTTCGAGTTCGGGTGGGAACGGCTGGGCCTCGACCATGCCCCGAATTTCCGCGCCGACCTGGGCCAGGGCGCGCACGTCCTCCACGTCCAACGCGGCAAGCTTGGCGCTGATCTTCTCAGTCAAACCGCCAAACTGCAGGAATTCGCGGAACGCATGCGCCGTGGTGGCAAAGCCAGTGGGCACCTTGACCCCGGTGGGAAGGTTGGAAATCATTTCTCCCAAACTGGCATTCTTGCCCCCCACCGACTCGACATCGGTCATGCGCAGCTGCTCGAATGGGACGACCAGATCGGTCGGATTGAAACGTGTTGACATGGCAAAGCTCCGGAAGTTAAAAACCGTTGCGCTGCAGCTTCAGCACCGGCACACGCCCGCCAAATCAGCAGCGATCACGCCCGATTCACCCACTGTTGTTGCTGTTGGGGGCACGCGGGAATGACAAAATGGGGAAACTGCCGCCATTGTAGGGGCCGCTCCCCACACCGTTGCGGACCATTACGGGCCCGCGCTTGCAAATCACTGACAACCTGACGACCCGCCACCATGACCCACCGCACCGTATTTTTTGTCTCCGACGGCACCGGCATCACCGCCGAAACTTTTGGCAACGCCATTTTGGCCCAGTTTGAAACCAAGGCCCGCCATGTGCGCCTGCCGTTTTGCGACACCGTGGACAAGGCCCACCAGGCGGTGCGCCAAATCAACCACTCCGCCGTGGTGGATGGTTATCGCCCCATTGTGTTCACCACCCTGGTCAACATGGAGGTGCTTAAGGTCATCCAGGAAAACTGCCAGGGCATGCTGCTGGACATGTTCGGCACTTTCGTGCACCCGCTGGAGCAGGAATTCCAGCTCAAGTCCAACCACCGCATCGGCCGCTTCAGCGATGCCAGCAAGAGCAAGGAATACCAGAGCCGCATCGAAGCCATCAACTTCTCGCTGGCGCACGACGACGGCCAACTCAACCGCGATCTGGAACAAAGCGACGTCATCCTGATTGGAGTCAGCCGCAGCGGCAAAACCCCGACTTCGCTGTACCTGGCCATGCAGTACGGACTAAAGGCCTCCAACTACCCCCTGATTCCGGAAGACTTTGAGCGCCGCCAGTTGCCGCCAGCCCTGGTTGCACACAAGGCCAAGATCTTTGGCCTGACGATTCAACCCGAGCGCCTGTCCGAAATACGCAACGAGCGCCGACCCAATTCTCGCTATGCCTCGCTGGAGAACTGCCGCATGGAGGTGAGCGAGGCCGAGGCCATGATGCGCCGCACCGGCATCCGCTGGCTGTCCACCACGACCAAGTCCATTGAGGAAATCGCCACCACCATCCTGCAGGAAATCCACCCGGAACGACTGGTGTACTAGTCCGCCCGGACGGGGGATGCGCAGCGGATAAAAGCGGTATAGACTGCGCACGGCACCCCCAGCGCGCAAAAAAAAACGATTCGCGCTGTGGCGGTAGCACCGGGCAAGTAACCCGCCCCTTTTCGGGGGCGGTGGATGTCAAACAGGGAGGGTTGGCATGACGGAACCGAGTTTGCAGCCAGGCGCCGATGAGGCGGTCAATTATCAAATGGGGTTGCTGCGCGCAGCGTTGATAGAGCGCCTATGGTGCGCCTTGGCCGCTGTGGCGCTGCTGCTGCTGCCGGTGCTGCTGTGGCGCGCCCATGCGCTGTGGTGGGGAGGGCATGTGGGCTCCACCACCACCAACGCCGTATTCATCGCGTCCTCCCTCTTCATCATTGGAGTTTTCCCTTGGCGCCGAAGTATGCCCGACAAGGTGCGCGCCGCGTTGCCCTTGGTCGTCTTGGTCGTGGTGAGCCAGTCCAGTCTGTTCGTTTTTGGCGCGGCATCCACGGCATTTGGCTGGATGGTGCAGTGCTGCTTTTTGATAGCCACGCTGTACTCGCTGCGTGCCGGTTTGTGGACTACGGCCGCCACGGCCGCATCGGCCCTGCTGGCGGGCACCTTGTTTTTGAACGGCGTGTTGACCGTACCAGTGGACCTGAACGCCTATTTTGCGCAACCCATGGCGTGGCTGTTGATGCTGGTGGCAGTGACGATGGTGCCCGCCATCATCGTCTACGGCATCGGCGACTATCAACGCACCATTGCTGCACTGCTGCAACGCGTGGAAGACAAGCGCGACCAGCTTGACGCCATGGCGCAGCAACTCGCACGCGCGCTGGCCGCCCAGCAGCAGGCCAGTGCCGCCAAAAGCGCCTTTCTGGCGCACATGACCCATGAGCTGCGCACGCCCCTGACCGGGGTGATCGGCATGCTGGAGATTGCGGACAAGCGCAACCAGGACGCCGACCTCAACCGCGTGCTGGACGTGGCCCGCCACAGCGCGGAAGCTCTGCTCAAGGTCATCAACGACGTGCTGGACTACTCCAAGTTGGACGCTGGCAAGATCCAGTTGGAGCCAGAAATCTTCGATCTGGCCGAGTTCCTGCGCAATGCGTTGGAAGTGTTCTATTGGCGCGCCCGCGAAAAGGGCATTGAATTCAGCGTCTACATCGACCCCGGCCTGCCCACCATACGCCGTGCCGACCCGCAGCGTCTGCGCCAAGTGCTGTTCAACCTGGTGAGCAACGCCATGAAATTCACTGAGATCGGCTTCGTCAAGGTGCGCGTGGAAGCCGCGGAGTCACCCGACACGCTGCGCCTGAGCGTGCGCGACTCCGGCATTGGCATTGCTCCGGCGGCCCTGCCTCGCCTGTTTGAAGAATTCGAGCAGGGCGACAGTGGCGTGCACAAGCGCTATGGCGGAACCGGCCTGGGGCTGGCCATCAGCAAATCACTGGTGGAAGCCATGGGCGGCAGCCTGCACGTCCAAAGCGCTGAAGGCGTGGGCAGCGTCTTCACGGTGCTGCTGCCCATGCCCGTGTGCACCGCGTCGGATTTGCCCTGCGACTCTGCCGATGGCAGCGAGCCGCAGGCCGCAGTCCAGCTCAACGTTCTGCTGGCCGAAGACTCCCCCACCAACCAGTTGGTGGTGTCCATGCTGCTGCAAGACCTGGGTCACCGTGTCGTGGTGGCCGACAACGGCGTGATGGCGGTGGCCTGCGCCGCCCGCGAAACCTTTGACCTCATCCTGATGGACATGCGCATGCCCCAACTCGCAGGTTGTGAAGCTACCGCCCTTATTCGACAGGGCGGAACCTTGCAGGACACGGTGTTTGACCGCGAGGTCTACATTTGCGCCTTTACCGCCAATACCTCCGAACGCGAACGCGCCGCCGCCCTGGCCGTTGGCATGAACGATTTCCTCACCAAGCCAGTGCGCATGCAGGATATGCAGGCCCTGCTGCAACGCGTGATCGCCTTCCAGCGGGACCGTGGTGTGTCCCTGGTCGAGCACGCAGTTGTCGCGCCGCACGCAGCGCCCCCTGCACCGCCCAGCACCACCAGTGCCGCACCCAGCGGCGCACAAGCGCGTGTGGCGGCGGTGTTCAGGGGTGATCTGGCCCAGCGCCAGTCGCAGTTGCTGGCGGCCCTGCAACAGGCGCAGTGGGCGCAGCTGCGCGAGGTGGCGCACTTGCTCAAAGGTGCCGCCCTGAGTGCCGGTGCGGCCGATCTGGCCCGCTGCGCCGACGCGCTGGAACACGCTTGCCAGGCACAGCCCCTGGAGGAAACCACCTGCACCCAGCACGCACAGGCCTTGCTGGCAGCCATGGAACAGCACTTGGAAGCACCCCTATGAATATTTTGATCGTGGATGACGACGCCAGCGCCCGCGAAGCCCTGGCACAGGCCCTGATTCCCTTGTGTGCCTCCGACGCCATGCGCCAGGCCGACAGCGCCGACGCCGCGCTGACCGCACTGGCCGAGGGCTTTCTGGCCGACTTGGTGGTTTGCGACGTGCGAATGCCCAACACCAACGGCATCGAACTGCTGGACGTTTTGCGCCAGGACGTCCGCTACAGCGCCATGCCGGTCATGATGATTACCGCCTCACCCGATCAGACCGTGGTGCGCCAGGCCATGCAGTTGCGCGTGCAGGGATTCATCTTGAAACCCGCCAGCGCGGACGCCGAGCGCCGCGCCCGTGCCGCGCTGGAGCGCTTTCACACCGTGCTGGCGGAAGATGCGCACCAGGTCTGCAAGCGTTTGCCGTGCACCTTGCGCCAATACGAATCCGCGCTCGATACCCAGCTGAACAAGCTTGCCCTGCTGATCCGGCGCCTGCAACACTGGAGCGCAGGCGAGACTCTCGAAGATGTCCCACACGGCGCATCGGCCAGTGCCGTGCTGGCGCAGGATCTTGCGCCCTGCGTCATTGGCGCGCGCCTGCTGGGACTGCCCCCGTTGCTCAAGACCCTGCAAAGCCTGGAGCGACTGGTGCGCCAGGATTTCGACGCCGACGACGACCGCTACACCGCGCTGGCCCAGGCCCTGGCACTGCAACGGCAGTGGCTGAGCAGTTACCGTGGCTGGCACCACCACGCTACTGCCCAGGAACAACGCGTTGCCGCACCCTCTGTCGCGGCAGGCACTCCCAACCCACTGATCCGGATTCCACCCGGTTGAACCCAGACCCCGTTATTTTGCTATTGCATTTATAGCAACAAGTCTATATTTAACGCGGGCTAGTGGCCAAAAACACTCACACTCCATTCAGACGGCCTGAATCCCCGCACAGCCCGAAGCGCCGTCGTCTCGGGGCCCCAGCAGCAACGCCAGCATGTGCCAGGCCAGCAGGGCATAGGCACCACTCCACAGCGCACCCGACACGCCCAGGTACAGATGCCCGTCTGCCTGTGTCCAGGCCGCTAGCGCGCGCACCAGGGCCGCCGCCACCAGCATGCAGGCCCCCAAGGGCACCCACGCACCCTCATCCGGCGCGTGACCACTGTGGGTGGCTCCTGCGATGCACACCACGGCATACACGCTCAAACCCAGCGCACCCACGGTGAGCAGATGCAGGCCTGCGCTGCCCCCCCCCGCTCCCGCCAGCAGGGTTACCCCCGTGGTGGCGTAGCCAGCGGCCATGAGCGCATAGACCCCGTACAGCATGAAGGGCCAGCGGCGAAACAACGCCCGGCCCACATGCCAGTCATTGAGCAGATTCAAGAGCGCCGCCGCCGCCGCCAGCGCCAGCCAGCCCTGCAGGCGCACACTCCAGCCCAGCAGTTCGGCTGCGATGCACAGACCCAGCGCACAGATGGCCAGATTGCGCCGGGGCGGACGGGCCAGGTAGTCCACCCCCAGCACCCCCGCCTCGACCAGGGCGTTGTTGACGATGCGCATGGAGATGCGGCTCAAAGCGACCACGATCAGCACCATCAACACCCCCACCGCCGCATGCAGCCAGCGCAGCGCGTTGCCACCCCCCAGGGCATCGACATAGAACCCTGACACACACACCGTCAACGCACCCAAGCCCCACAAAAATGCCAGGTGGCGTCGCTCGGGGTCTCTCCACAGGCGCGGTGCCAGCACGCCCATCAGGCCCACGAGCAGGCCCAGGTGTGCCAGCCCGGAGATTGCCAGGGACGTGTGGCCACCCCAACCCGAAACCCCAAAAGCCACACGCCCCAGCAACCACAAACCCAGCAGACGCCGCACCGTGCGGGCGGGCACGGCGGCACTGTGGGTAAATTCGGGCACACCCGTCAGCACAAAGCCGGCCACGGCGGCCAGCCCAAACCCCACAATCATTTCATGCGCATGCCACGCCAACGGGCCACCCGCGGTCGCGGGCAAGGGCAAGCCCAGCAGCCAATGGGCCAGCCACAGGGCTATCGCCAGTGGCGCGGCCAGCAGCGTAGCCACAAAAAATGACCGAAAACCGCACTGCCACAACGGGTGCGCCAGCCGCCACAGCGCAAAGGTCGAAAACGGTGGCGCACTCAACATGCCATGGCTTTCTTGTGCCCACCCGCAGCGGACGGGTTGCTATCCCGCACCAGACGGCAGGCGGCAGCGGCCGCCGACAGGCCAAAGGCATCCCGCACGGCGGGCACCTGCAGCAGTTCGGCGGTGGTGTGGTAGACGTAGGCATCGTCGCGTTGCGCCGCCACGGGACACGGCACAAAGCGGTGCACCATGCGCCCCGGATCGCTGGCCATGACCAGCACCTGGTCGGCCAGGCGCACGGCCTCCATCAGATCGTGGGTAATCATCAATACCGCCAGACCCCGGGCGCGCTGCTCGGCCAGCAACAGGCGGTGCAATTGCGCCTTCAGGCCAATGTCCAGCGCCGAGAACGGCTCGTCCAGCAGCAGCAGATCGGGCTCGGTCACCAGCGCACGGGCCAGTGCGGCACGGCTTTGCATGCCACCCGACAGGGTGTGGGGAAACTGGTCCAGCGCCGCAGCATCCAGCCCCACCCGGTCCGCCATGGCGCGGGCCCGCGCCAGCCGCTCGGCCCGCGCGACGCCCGCCGCCTTAAGCCCCAGCGCAATGTTGTGCAGCGTGGTCTTCCAGGGCAGCAGGCGCGGTTGCTGGAACATGACGGCAGGTGCACGAAAACCGTTGTGCAGCAACCCGCTCTGGCAGCGCAGCAACCCCGCACACAGGTGCAAGAGGGTTGTTTTTCCGCAGCCAGACGGACCCACCAAGGCTTGGACCTGCCCGGCTTCCAGCGCCAGGTCAACGCCGTCCAACACGGTGCGCAAACCGTAGGCATGGGTGACGCCCTGCAGGCGCAAGGATGCTGCGGTGCTCATGCGTCTACCGTGCGCCAGCGCTCGACCTCGCGTTTGAGGGGTTCCAGCAGCAGGTACTCCACCGCCAGCAAAATCCCCACCACGGCCGCAATCCAGGCCTGGGTGCTGGCGGTGTCGAGCTGCGCGCGGCTCACGGCCAACGCCGCACCCACCCCGTCGCTGCAGGCCAGCAACTCGGCCATGACCACCACTTTCCACGAGGTGCCCAGCGCCGTGATGAAGGCGGGAAACAAGTACGACAAGACATGCGGCAGGTACAAATCCACAACTTTCATCCGCAGCGGCATGCGCATGGCCTGGGCCATGTCCTTGAGGTGGTGGTCCAGTGTGCGCGTGCCCTGCAAGGCACTGGCAAACACCACCGGAAAGCAGGCAATGAACACCGTAAACAGCGGCGTGCCGTCGCTGGCACCAAACCACAGCATGGCCAGCACCAGCCACGCAATAGGAGGCGTGCCCAGCAGCACCGTCACCAGCGGGCGGGCCATCATGGCCGCGGTCATCGACAGCCCTGCCAGCAGGCCCAGCACACTGCCCACCAGCAGCGCCGCACCCAGGCCGCCCATGGCGCGGCGCGCGGTCAGAGCCAGGTCGGCCCAGGCGGTGCCGGCGTCCAGCATGCGGACCAACTGGGCAAACGTCGTGGTGGGGGCGCTCAAGATCAGCTCCCCCACCCCGGCACTCACGCCCTCCCAGGCGGCCAGCATCAGCAACAGGCTGGCCAGCGCGCCCCAACCGCTCCACAAATAACCGGGTATGCCCGCCAACCAC
>CAZDDK010000010.1:8447-31618 GCA_964504185.1 uncultured Rhodoferax sp.
CACGCCCCAGGTGGACACGTTGAGCAGTTGCAGGCGCACGCCCCGGTTGTACAGATTGGCTGCCACATTGGTGGGCATGGCCACAAAGTCGGCCCGCCCGTCCATGGCCAGCACGCGCAGCTGGTCCGGGTCTTTCCAGGGCAAGAATTCGACGGTTTCGGCCACGTCATTCAGCGCGCCGCTGTCCACCATATGGATCAGCGGAAACGACACGGCGGCGTAGGGCCCGGCCAGCACGAGCCGGGGCAACTTGGGTGCGGATGTGCCAACCCCTGCAATGGAAGGGGCGGCAACACCGTTCATGGGGGCCAGCAATCCCCAAACGAACGCCAGCCATATAGCCACCAAGAGACGTGGCATCAGAATTTCCCCGTCCAGGCCAACACCAGGCTGCGCCCGGGTGCGAGGTTCTCGCGCCCGGACACCCCTTCGGTGAGATGCTCGAAATAGGCCTTGTCGGCCAGGTTTTTCACACCCACGCGCAGGCTCTGGCGGGCCCATTGGTAGGTCACGCCCACATCAGCCGTGGCAAAGCCCGCCGTGGCATTCTCCGATCCCTTGGCGAATTGGGTGGCCACACGGTTTTGCGCATCCACCAGGCGCAGCGTGGCGTCCATGCCCCAGCCCTGCACCAGTGCGCCAGACCAGCCCAGGGTCAGTTCGTCGGCCGGCATCTGGAACAGGGGCTCGTTCAGATCTTTGTTGTCACCGCGCACCTGGGAGTACGCCACCGCCAGCCATTGGCGGGGACGGATCTGCCAGCGCGCCTGGGCCTCCAATCCGGTCAACACCACCTCACCCAAATTCACGGTTTGCTTGACGGGCAAGCCATTGAGGACCTGGCCCGTCGGACGCCCCGTGATGTAGTCCGTAATGCGGTTTGTGTACGCCGACAGGCTGTAGTGCACGGCGTCGCTGCCACCCTTGACACCCAGCTCCAGCTGGCGCGCCCATTCGGGACGAATCTGCGGGTTGCCCAGATAGTGGTAGCCGTCCCCCCGGGGCGAGGCCTCGAAGCGTTCGCGCATTTCGCCCGCCCGGAATGCCTGTGACACGCTGGCATAGGGGCGCAGCAGGGGGGATGCCTCATAGATGGCCGCCAGACTGCCCGAGGTGGCACTGTCGGTGCGCTCCAGAGCGGTTTTCTGCGCCCCGTTGTTGATGGAGGCGGCCGTGCCCGTCACGCTGTCATGGCGCACACCGGCCAGCACATTGAGTGCGCCCAGGCGCATGTCGTCCTGCAGGTAGTAGCCCAGCGCCTGGATGCGCCCGTCCTCAAAGGGGAGGTTGCGCACCAGGGGCGAGCGCGGCGTGGGGTTGGCCAGCACGCGGTCAGGCGAAGCACCCATGTTCCAGGCGTTGACACCCATGGACAGCAGGTGTTCGGGCTGCACCAGCCAGTCCGCCTTCACATCCAGCCCGTCGGTGGCAAAGCGCACCTGGGTTTTGGCGATATCGCGCCCCAGCTTTTCGGCATAGGAATCAATGGCGCGTTGCACGTCCTGGCGGTACAGGCGCACGTCCAGGTTCAGCGGCGCGCTGCCCGTGCCGGTGCGGCTGTAGCCCAGTTCGGTCAACTCTCGGCTCTGTCGTGGTGCGTGTACGGTGGTGCTGCCCACCACGGCGGTGTTGGCGTGCGGTTTGTTGGAGCCGGGGTACCACACATCGCGGTCGGTGTGGCGCTGCACCGAAGCGCGCAGCTGCTGGCTGGCATCGATGCGAAAGCGGTACTGGCCGATGGCGCTTTCCGACCCGTAACCGGTGCGCGCCACCTCTCCCGACGGTGCGGCATAGTCTCCGATGCGGGCCGCCGATGCACCCAGCATCAGGGCGTGCTGCTCGCCACCCAGGTTCACGACCCCGGAGGCGTTCAGACCGTGGCTGGCACTGTCATACCCGCTGGACGCTTCAAAGGCCACACCCGAGCCAAACTGCGCCTGCGGCAGGCGCACATTGATGGCCCCCCCCAACGCGCCGGTTCCGTACAGCACCGAGGCCGGTCCCTTGACCACCTCGACGCGCTGGGCCAGGCCTGCCGACATGAAAGAGGCGATTGCGCCCTGCGGCTGGGCAGAGTTCAGGCGCATGCCATCCACCAACAGCACCACGCTTTCTTTTTTGAGGCCCCGGATCACCGGATTCTGGCCCTGCGCACTGTCGCTGGCCACCGCCAGCCCCGGCTCTCCGCGCAACGCGTCGCCCGCAGTGATGGCACCGCGGCGCAGCAGGGTGTCGCGCTCGACCGTGGTGGTCGCCAGCGGGGTTTCCAACTCGTCAGCGGCATAGCCCTTGGCCGTCACGGAGATGGTCGCCAAGGTCGGCACTGGCTGCCCCCAGGCCAGGGAACTGGCACCCGCGAACGCAAGGACCCAGGGAGAAAATTCATGACGCATGGCACACCACCAATATGAAGAGTTATGTTTTACCTTCACATAGTGTCGCATAAATGCGAACGATTCGCATTTAATGTAGGTTAACTTTTACGACAAATCTCCGTCACTGCGCGAACAACGCCGTGCGCGGGTTGCATCGACACGCCACTATTTCCGTCGCAAATGCGAATCTTTCGTATTATCATCTCCAAACCATGCCCAAAACGCCCTCCTCCCGCGCCGCAGAATTGAACACCAACGGATTGAAGGCGACGCTGCCGCGCTTGAAAATCATGGAAATATTCGAGCGCGCCGCGCACCGCCACTTAAGCGCCGAAGATGTCTACAAAGCGCTGCTCACCGAGCACTCCGACATTGGCCTGGCCACCGTCTACCGGGTGTTGATGCAGTTCGCCCAGGCCGGCCTGCTGTCGCGCAACGTGTTTGACTCCGGCCGGGCCGTGTTCGAAATCAACAAAGGGCAGCACCACGACCACATGGTCTGTGTCCATTGCGGTGCGGTGGAAGAGTTTTACGATGCCGAAATCGAACGCCTGCAGCGCGCCACAGCGGCGGCGCGCGGCTTTGAGTTGCGGGAACACACCCTGGCGTTGTATGGCGTTTGCAGCGCACCGGCCTGCAGAAGCGCAAAGTAGCGCGGTGCGCCCTC
Source organism: uncultured Rhodoferax sp. (assembly GCA_964504185.1). Lineage (GTDB taxonomy): Bacteria > Pseudomonadota > Gammaproteobacteria > Burkholderiales > Burkholderiaceae_C > Allorhodoferax. The sequence continues at coordinate 11,490 of CAZDDK010000010.1, forward strand.
AATTTGCTATAAATAGTATAGCTATATACCCAATAAATACGCGGGCTACCGTGTGATTTTGTTCACAATGCGCCCGGTGTGCGTCATTCGGTGGTGCGTCATCCGTTGGACGGCACGGCCGTGCCGTCCGGCACCGGTGCCTGCTGCAGCGCCTGGTTCAAGCCCCGCTCCAGGGATGAGGTGCTGGGGTTCTCCACGAACAGGCAGCGTTTTCCGGTGCGCTTGCAATAGTCCTTCACGCGCCAATAGGCGTTGTGGCTGATGCAGCCGGTCTGGCAAATCACCATGTCGGCAGCCGCCATGCTGGACTCCAGGGCCGCCACGTTGTCTTCCAGGCCACCGTCGTGGTGGGCAAAGCGCGCACCGGTGCGCTCCACCACGTCGCGGTAGCTGGCCACATTGCCGCTGCGCCCGCCCACACACAGCACGTTCTTCTGGTTCAGGTACAGCGTCACCGGCGATACCTGTGGCTGCACCAGCTCCCCGGCGTCGGGTCTGGCCGGTACCCTCGCGGCCTGGGGCAGCTCAGCCGCCAGGGTTTCCAGCGCCCTGCTGGCGGTAGCCAGTTTGTGGCGCAATTCCTGGTTCTGGGCCTCCAGCTCGGTCTGGCGGTCCTGCATTTGGTCCAGGCGTTTTTGCAGCCGGGCCACGGTTTCCAGGTTCGGGTTGGACGCCTTCAGCGCCGCCAGATCATCGGTGAGATAGCCAATGCGGCTGTCCTTGGCAATGCATTCGGCCTGGGCGCGCACGTGCAACTTGCTGACCTGGGCAAGTTCGGTGGACTTTTCGGCCAGCAGCCGGGTGCTGCGCTCCTGAGCCCGCCCGAGCTCACGCGCCAGGACGGCGTTTTCATCCAGCACCGCATTGAACTTTGCAATGTCCACCCGCACCATGGCACCGGCCTGGTGTTGCAGCATGTGCATGTCGCGGCACAGCACCTCTTGCAGGGGCGCATCACAGCGCGGGTGCGCCAGTGCCGCCCAAAAGGCACCCGCCACATCGCCCTTGCGGACGGCCTGGGCCCACAGATCGGACAGCGCCAGCGTCGTCTTGGCGGACTTGAAGCGCTGCACATCCAGCGCGTAGCGCCGGTCCAGTTCGCCTTGCAGGGCCTCGGAAAGGCGGTTGCGGTGGGTGCATTCGGACACCGCCCCCACGTGCACGTCGTAGTCATCCACCAGGGTCTTGCCGCCGCACACCTTGTTCACCAGGCGGCGCAGGGTATCGAGTGGAAGGCAAACGCCTACCACCGGGCAATGGCACTCATGGCCCATCTCCCAAAGTCGGCGTCGGCGCGAACCGGTGAAGGTCGGCTTGGCGTGCGCCGCGACCGGGGCAGCGTTTGGCGCAGCGGGCGCAGTAACGGTGTCTGTTGCAGGGGCGTGATCACACATGGCGAGTCTCCGGGGTGCAGTCAATGAACAACGGCTTTGTAGGGCGCTTCGGAACCGGGTGCGCCATACGGGTCCAGCGTCTTTGGGGGGGTGTGGACGCGCTGCGCGATGGCGGTTTGGGCCTCACTGAGCATGCTTTGCAGCGCCTTGAAGGCGTCCAGCTCAAATCGCATCGTGAAGTACTGCAAAGCCACGTGCACTACCCCGCAGTCGGGGCAGTAGCAAATGTCCCCCACGCCACTGCGTGCCAGGTGCACGTGGCGACAAGGGGTTTGTTGCGAATGGGAAGGGTTGCGCAGCATGGTGTGTCCTCGGTGTTATGGGGCACGGGCTGGCGCGGGGCTGGCTGGTGCAAACTTGCTCGGATGGTGCTTGGCACCGGTCATACCTATTTGGTCAGAATCAACTTCCCCAACGACGTCTGGCGCAGCCGATACACCGCGCCGTTGTGTTCAATTTCAAGCTCGTTGCGCCCCCGGAATATCTCTTTACTGGAGGTCCGCATTGCGGCAACAGAAGTCCCACCGTTCCCGCCTGTGGGCGATAGGTGCCGCGCGTTTGTCAGCAGATATCTGCTATCTGGATCAGGTTGATTGGATTGCATAGACCACATTCTAAATGAGAATGGTTCGTATTCATCAAATATTTTTTCCAGTGGGTCGGCATGCCACTTGACCAGCAACTTTCCCAAGAACGCCATACAAATAGGAATGATTCGCATTTATGTGCTAACATCCGAGCAAAGCCAGCCAACACCCGTCACGGTGCAGCCAGCCAACAACCCTTGGCTTGAGTTTCAACATGGCGACGTATCCGCACACCTCTCCCCCCATCCCACACTCCCAGCTTGCCGCCTTCTCAAGAAGACCCCCCCGATCAGCCCCTAAAAACACAAGCACCCACGCTACGCGGCTGTTCGCCATCCTGGCACTCACTCCGGTCGCTCTGGGTGTCTCCCAAACGGTGCGGGCGCAAACCCTCTCCACCATCACAGTCACGGCGTCGGCCGACGATGGCTACTCGCCTTCTTCCAGCAGCAGCGCCACCAAGGGCAACGCGCCGCTGCGCGACATTCCCCAATCCGTCAACGTGGTGCCCGCGCAGTTGCTGAGAGACCAGGCCGCGCAATCCATGCAAGATGCATTGCGCAATGTGCCCGGCGTGGCCTTCAGCAGCGGCGACGGCCAGCGTGACCAGGTCATGATCCGTGGCTTCACGGCCATTGCCGACCAGTTCATCGATAGCGTGCGCGACGACGCGCTGTACTTCCGCGACCTGTCCAACATCGAACGTGTGGAGGTACTCAAAGGCCCGTCCGCCGTGTTGTATGGACGTGGCTCCTCGGGCGGCCTCATCAACCGCGTCACCAAAAAACCCAAGTTCGGCGAGACCTCTGGCGAGGTGGCACTGCGCATCGGCAGCTTTGACCTCAAGCGCATCGAGGGCGACTTCAACATTGCCACCGGCGAGTCGGCCGCTTTTCGCCTGAGCCTGGCCCGCGAAGACTCCAGCAGCTACCGCGACCAGCAGTTCCTGGACCGCTACAGCATCGCCCCCTCGCTGGCGCTCAAGCTGGCCAGCCAGACCGACCTGCTATTGCAGCACACCGAGGCGCGCGACCAGCGCCTCACCGACTTTGGCATCCCCGCCCTCAACGGCCGCCCGGTGGACGTGCCCGCCAGCACCTACTACGGCTCCGGCACGGCCCGCAAGGACGACACCACGACCAGCCTGGTGGAGTCCTTCACCGCCACGCTGAACCACCGTTTCACCGACGCCTTCAGCGTGCGCAACACCACCCGCAGCTCCACTTATGAGCTGGACCGCTACAACACCCTGCCGGGCGGCACCACCGACCCCGTGGCGCTGACGGTGGGCCGCACACGCAGCTTCATCCTGCGCGACGAGTCGGGCTGGTTCAACCAGACCGATTTCACGTACAAGAATGCCATCGGCGGCATACAGCAAGAGTGGCTGTTCGGCATGGAGCTGGGGCAGCAGACACGCCGCTCGGAGTCGGTCTCCGGGGGCACGGTGGACCGCGTCTCCATCCTGAACCCTGGCCGCGTGCCGGTGCCGGCCATTCCCGCTGCCAGTTACCTCGCCGACGGCGCCATCCCCAGCCACACCCAACAGGACGTCGTGGGTGTCTATCTGCAAGACCGCATTGCGCTGGCCAAGGATTGGAAGGCACTCGTCGGCGGGCGGTTTGACCAGTTCAAACAGGCCACCCGCTTTGACCGCAAGCTCAGTGGCCTGGAACGCACCGACACCAGCTTCAGCCCGCGCGCCGGCCTGGTCTGGCAGCCTGCGAACTCGCAGTCGTATTACCTGTCCTACAGCCGCTCATTCCAGCCGTCGGCAGAGGCTTTTGCACTGGCCGCCAACAACGCCGCCAACGCGCCCGAGTTCACCCGCAACATCGAGGCCGGCAGCAAGCTGGACTTTCTGGACGGCGCCCTGGCCGTGACGGCCGCCGTGTTCAACCTGGAGCGCAGCGACATCAAAAACACCGACCCGGCCAACCCGGGGCGGCAAATCAATGTCGGCACCCAGCGCACCAATGGCCTGGAACTGACCGCCAATGGCCGCTTGCCCGGAAACTGGGACATCAGCGCGGGCTACGCATTTCTGGATGGCCAGATGACGCAGTCGGTGGCCAGAGTCACGGGAGCGCAGTTACCGCTGATCTCGGTGCCATCACTGGGCAAGGTTCCCTCCCTGACGCCGCGCCACAGCGCGTTTGTGTGGGGCATGAAAGACCTGGGCCAGGGTTTCAGCCTGGGCGGTGGCCTGAACTACGTGGGTGAACGCTTCACCTCGCTGACCAACCTGGTCACCCTGCCCGCGTACCTGACGGCGGACTTGGCGGCGGTCTACAAGACCGGGCGCTATGAAACCAGCCTGAACCTGAAGAACGTGACGGACCAGAAATACACCGTCTCCAGCCACGGCAGCAACGACAACCTGATCGTGCCCGGTTCGCCCCGCGCAATGCAGGTCACGCTGCGCATGAAGTTCTAAATGCGCGGCATCAACACCAAGGGCACGGGTGGCGATGCGTCCGGCCCCCGCACCATGCATTGATGGCCTCGCCATTCGATTCAACGCCAAGCAGCAAGCAACGCGCCAAGGTCACCGCAGCGGTTTCGGGTTTGCTGCGTGTGACGGGCGCGTTGCTGGGCGGCTATGCCGCCAGTGCCGCGTTGGTGGCACTGGTTGCCGTGGGTCTGACCGCGCTGGGCCTGGCGCGCAGCGAGGCCGTGGTGGCTGCGTCCCTGCTGGGCTTTGTCTTCTACCTGCTATTGCTGCTGTGGGCGTTTCACATACGCCACCTGAGCGGGGCGCGCACCAGGATGGAACCCCGCTTTCGCCAATCCATGGCCTGGCTGCACACCTGGGCCGGCGTGGTGATCGGCAGCCTGTTGTTTGCCATCTTCTGGATGGGTACCCTGTCGGTATTCGACCGCGAAATCGACCAGTGGATGCAGCCCGGCACCCGCCTGGGTGCCTCCGCCGAGCCGTCCGCCGTGCGCCTGGACGGCCCCATCACCGACACCGCGAACCGCCTGGCCAGTGGCGCGTCCCAGTGGTTTATTCGCATGCCCAGCGAACGCACGCCGTATGTGGAGCTGCGTTGGCGCAATGAAGCGTCCAAGGCAGTGGAGCGCCGCTACCTGCATCCGCTGACCGGTGCCGTGCTGGAGCACACCGACACCCTGGCGGCCACCGGCTTCATCTTTCCGTTCCATTTCAGCCTGCACCTGAAGTGGATGAACGTGGGCTACTGGCTGGTGGGTCTGGCGGGCATGGCCATGCTGGTTTTGGTGGTCAGCGGCGTGGTGGTGCACCGCAAGATTTTTGCCGACTTCTTCCTGTTTCGCCCCCACAAGCGCCTGCAACGCGCCAGCCTGGACCTGCACAACCTGACGGGCGTGCTGGCCCTGCCCTTTCATTTTTTGGTGGCGCTGTCGGGCCTGATGATTCTGTTCAGCATCTACTGGCCCAGCGCCCATTTGGCAGCCTACCCCGAGGCCAGCGACACGCGCCAGGCCTTCAACGCCGAGGCCCTGGGCCAATACCGGCGGGCCAAAGCCAAGGTTCAGACACCCAGTTCCGCCAGCCCGGTCGCCCCCGTGCCCCTGGCGTCACTGGATGCCATGGTGGCGCAGGCCCAGGCCCAGTGGCACGGCGGCCAGGTCAGCTTTGTGCGGGTCTGGCACCCGGGCAATGCCAATAGTTATGTGGAGCTGCGCCGCAGCCATGCCGACAGCGTGACCATGCACCTGGACCAGGTTTACCTGGACGCCGCCACGGGCGCGGTGCTCCAGCGCTTCGAGGCCGCGCCGGTGGCTACGGTTTCGCGCTTCATCAACGGCCTGCACTTCATCCAGTTCCGGCACTGGACGCTGCGCTGGCTGTACTTTGCGGCGGGCCTGGCCGGCTGCGCGATGATCGCCACCGGCTTTCTGTTCTGGCTGGAGAGCCGGCGCACCAGCCATGCCAAAAAGGGCCTGGCCGGTGTGCGCGTGGTGGAGGCGCTTGCCGTGTTCAGCGTGCCGGGCATCCTGCTGGCCACGCTGGCGTTTTTGATCGCCAACCGGCTGCTGCCAGCCAGCGCCAGCCTGGGCGGATACGGGCGGGGCGACCTGGAGGTCTGGGCCTTCTTCCTGACCTGGCTGGCTGCCTTGGCCCACGCCGCGCTGCGGGCGCGCGCCGCCTGGCACGAGCAGGCCCTGGCTGTTGCCAGCTTGGCACTGCTGGCAGTGGCGTTGAACTGGGGCACCACCGGCCAGCACCTGGGCGAAACCCTTGGGCGGGGCTTATGGGCGGTGGCAGGTGTAGATCTATTGTTGCTGGTGCTGGGCGCGCTGGCCAGTCTGGCCGCTTGGCGATTGACACGCCGCGCACCGGAAATGACCGCCCGGCAACCCACCGCCGTTGAGGCATCCCCATGCTGATCACCTTGCTGTTGAATCTGCTGGGCTTTGCGCTGCTGGCGCTGAGCCAGTCCCACCATCGTGAGCGGGTTTATGGACAAAATAGCACACCAGCCCGCGTCCATCCTAGACAGCGCGCTATTGGTTTCATAGCAATTTTCCTGGGCCTTGGCACCAGCATCGCCAGCCAGGGTGCCAGTTTTGGCACCTTGTTGTGGGTGCTGTTGATGAGCGCAAGTGCGTTCGCCGTGGCACTCACCTTGACCTGGCACCCACGATGGCTGCGGGGCTCGCGCATCTTTATGGCGTCTGGCGACGCTCTCGCGCCAGACACTTTGCCCACGGGTAGCACGCGCCTGCCGCAGTGAGCTGGCTCCCTGGCAGCTGTTCTTCACTCTTTCCTTTCACTACTCTTGAACGACTCCACACAAATGCGCTCCTCACTGACCCCGATACGTCTCCCACGCACGGCCATGGCCCTTGCCGTCGCACTCCTGGCAACCCCATCCTGGGGGCAAACGTCCGCACCAGGCACCTACACTCAGGCGACCGAAGCGGACACCTCCGACACGGGTGCGCTGTCACCGGTGGTCGTCACCGCCACGCGCGGCAGCAAGGCGGTTGACCGCATTCCGGGGGCGGTGAGCGTGATCTCGCGTACCGAACTCGACGAACAACTGCGTGTGGCCGAAGACTTGAGCGCGATACTGACCAGCCAGGTCCCGGGCTACGCACCCTCGACACAAAAGCTCACCAGTGCGGGCGAATCCATGCGCGGGCGCACGGCGCTGATCCTGTTCGACGGCATTCCACAAAGCAACCCCTTGCGCGCCGGTGCCCGCGAGGGCTACTTTGCCGACCCCACTTTGATCGAACGCATCGAGGTCATCAGCGGCCCCTCGGCGGTGCAGGGATTGGGAGCAACGGGCGGCATCATCAATTACATCTCGCGCACGCCACGCAAGCAAGGCACAACCCACACACTGGATGCCAAGCTCAGTACGCAGGGGCGCACGGATGACGCCACGATCAAGCTCGGCTATTTGCTTGAACACAAGAACGACGGCATTGACGCCGTTCTCTACCTCGGCGGCATACAGCGCGGAGTGGGCGTGGACGGAGATGGTCGCCGCCTGGGCGTTGAAACCACACAAGGCGACTTGCAAGACAGCACCGGTCAGGACATTTTTGCCAAGGTCGGTTGGCGCTTTGCACCCGATCAGCGCCTGGGCGCTTCACTCAACCAATTCCGCATCACCGGCAACGGCAACTGGACTCAAGTCAGTGGAAACCGCGCACTGGGCCTTCCCACCTCGTCCCAGAAAGGCGGGGTCGTGCTGGGTGCCACTCCGCGCAACGAGGTGCAAACGGCATCCGTGGAGTGGACCCACGACGCGCTATTTGGCGGTGCAACCAGTGTGCAGCTATACAAGCAGGACTTCCGTTCGCTGTACGGCGCAGGCACGTTCGCCAACTTCCAGGACGCACGCCTCGCGCCCAGTGGCAAGCTGGTGGACCAAAGCGACATCGTCGCCCACAAACGCGGGCTGCGGGCTTCCTGGGTGCGGCCTGACGTCGTTGTGCCGGGGCTCGAATTCACGGGGGGCGTGGATTGGCTGGCGGACACGTCCAAACAACGCCTGGCACTGACCGATCGAGACTGGGTACCTCCTCTGGAATTCCAGAGTCTGGCCCCATTTGCTCAGCTTGAATACGAGGCCGGCCCCGTCACCGTGCGCGGTGGGGTGCGGCGCGAGCACGCGTCGCTCTCGGTTGATACCTACACCACACTGGCCGTCTATGGCAATCGCCAGGTGCTGGGCGGCGAGCGCTCCTTTGATGAGCTGGTCAAAAACCTCGGCGTGGTCTGGCGCTTTGCGCCCGGCTGGTCGGGTTTTGCGGCCTACAGCGAAGGCTTCGGGCTGCCCGACGTGGGCCTTGTGCTGCGTGCCGTCAACGTCAACGGGCGCTCCGTGCAAAGCCTGGTGGCCCTGCAACCGATCGTCACGGACAACCGGGAAGCCGGTCTGACCTGGCAGCACCGGCTGGGCAGCCTGACCACGTCGGTCTACGAGTCGTCTTCAGACCTCAGTGGCCAGGTCCGCATCAATGCCACCACCGGCATTGGCTCGGTCGTTCGCGTGCCTGTGCGCGTGCGCGGGCTGGAGCTCGCGGGTGAGTTGCGTCCAGCGCGGGACTGGACGCTCAACGCCACCTATGCGCGCACCACCAGCCTGACCGCCACCGCCGAGGGACAACCCTTGGATGTGGAATTGAGTTCGCGTTATCAGGGGCCGGACAAGTTGGTACTTGCCACACGTTGGGCCTTCGCGCCCGGTGCGTCGGCACGCATCCAGGCATCGCACTACGCGTCGCGCCACATCAACATCGGGCGAACCGCTGGCACAGCCAACTTGGAGGAACACTTCAACGGCTACACACAGACAGACGCATCGCTGGCCTGGTCGTCGTCGTTGGGCGATTGGAGCCTGGGCATTGAAAACGTGTTCGACCGCCAGTACATCGGCTACTACGCGCAGGCCCGTCCGTCGGGCACCAGCGAGGACTATTTCGCTGGGCGCGGACGGACCTTCACCGTGTCATGGCAGCGGCGGTTCTGACCCGCGCCACCGCGCCCGTTCCCCTGCCAGAAGCCGCACTTGTGCCATTCACGCATCCAATATTGGTGACAATATTGCTAATAACAACGATTCGCATTTAGAATAGCGAAATTCTTGATTTGTCTCAAGCCGAATCCGTCGGGCTTTTCCCAACGGCGACGGTCCCTGCGAATTCTTTAAAACCGGCACCTGAACATGACACACCACCAAACCAATAAGCAAAACAAGCCTCCAGCCCGCGCAATTATTGCTCTTGCCGCTATGCAATCAATAGCAAATTCAGGCAAACGCCTGCCCATGGGAGCCTTGCTGCTGGCGGGGTCTCTCAGTGCCGTGGCGCAAACTTCGGGCAGCGGACCCGAAAAAACCCTCAAACCCGTGGTCATCAAGGAACAGGCCGTCGCCGCCGAGGGCAAGGACGCCCTGCGCGCCACCACCACCACCATTGGCAAGGGCAAGCAGGAGCTGCGCGACATTCCCCAGTCCATCACCGTGATCACCGAGCGCCTGGTCGATGATCGCAACTTGGACACCCTGAAAGACGTGTTGCACAACACGGCCGGCGTGACCTTCCAGGCCGCCGAGGGGGGGGAAGAAGATATCCGCCTGCGCGGCTTCTCGCTGGCCACCACGGGTGACATTTTTGTGGACGGCCTGCGCGACCCGGCCTTCTATGACCGCGACACCTTCAACAACGACCGCATCGAGCTGTTGCGCGGCTCGGCCTCCATGCTGTTTGGCCGGGGTTCCACCGGCGGTGCCGTAAACCAGGTGTCCAAGGCCCCACGGGCCATGAACGACAACGAGGTGAATGCCACCGTGGGCAGCTACAACTACCGCCGCGTCACCGGTGACTTCAACATCCACACCGGCGACAACGCCGCCCTGCGCATCAACGCCATGGTGACCAAGGCCGACAACAACGGCGCGGGCAGCAGCATCGACAAGAAAGGCATCGCCGGTGCCTACCGCTTTGGCATTGGCACGGCCGACGAGTTCTCGGTCGGCGTGTACAGCCTGCAAAACAACAACGGCATGAACTACGGACTGCCGTGGACCCGGCCGACCGCCGCGTCGCCCACATCCGCCACCACCATCAACGACAAGATGGACCCCAGCGCCTTTTACGGCATGGCCAGCGACTACAACAATGGCACCGCCAAATACCTGACGGCCAGCCACCTGCACCGCTTCCAGGATGACGCCGAACTCAAGACCGTAGTTCGCAAAGGCAGCTACACCCGCGACCAGCGCGCCGGCACCGTCCGCTACTGCCAGAGGACGACCAACGCCGCCACCGGTGTGGTGACCAATCCACAGTGCCCCACCACCGCCGTGACGCTGGACACGTATGGCCCGAACACCATTCTCAACCGCGGCAACAACGCCAAGATCCAGGACCTGGACAGCCTCTATGCCCAGAGTGACTACAGCCAGAAATTGACAGCCTGGGGCGTCAAACACGAAATTCTGGCGGGGCTGGACTATGCCCGCGAGTCCAAGAACGTCTACAGCGCGCTGGCCATCACCAAGCCGAAAACTCTGGGCGGTACGCCATTTGATGGTGCATCCATCGACGAGCGCGCGCGCACGGTATGGCGCACCAGCGCTTTCGAAGCGAACAACCTGGGACTCTACGCCCAGGACATGGTGCATGTCGCTCCCCACTGGAAAGTACTGGGCGGCCTGCGCTATGACAGCATGCGCGGCAACTACAACACCATTGCAGCCACCGGTGCCGTCAGCGCCTCCTATGCCCAGACCATTGGCGACTGGAGCGAACGCCTGGGCGTGCTCTACCAGCCCAACGCCCTGCACTCCTACCACTTCTCGTGGGGCACCTCGTTCAACACCTCGGCCGACACGTATTCCTACAGCAAGCTCAGCGCCAATACGCCCCCAGAGCAAAGCCGCAACATCGAATTCGGTGCCAAGCTGGACTCGGCCGACAAGCGTTTCACCACCCGGCTGGCTCTTTTCCAGTCCACCAAGTTCAACGAGCGCAACACCGATCCGGACTCCGCCGCCACCGCCTTCCTGCTGTCGGGCAAGCGCCACAGCAGCGGCATGGAAATCGACCTCACCGGCCACCTGACGCCCCAGTGGGACGTCTTCGGCTCCTACATGTGGATGCCCGACGCCGCGATCGACGTGGCCGCCCCCACCGCCGGTGCCGGTGACCGTGCGGGCGAACGCCCGGCCCTCACGCCTATCCACAGTGGCACGGTGTGGACCACCTACCAGGTCAACCGCCAGTGGCGCGTGGGTGCCGGGGTGAACTTCCGCAGCGAACAATCGGCCAACCGCAACCCTGGCTGGATGGCCCCTGGCTACGCCACCGTGGACCTTATGACCGAGTACACCTTTAGCGACCGTGTCACGCTCAAGGGCAACGTCAGCAACATCCATAACGTGGTGTACGCCGATGCGCTGTACTCCGGGCACTACATCCCCGGTGCGGGCCGCAATGCCCAGCTCACGCTGAACCTGAAGTTCTAAGCCCAGGCCCCATGCACATCCTCACCATTCTGGCTTTGGGTCTGGCGCTGTCCGTGGGTGCGGCACTGTGGGTGCTGCGCCCATGAGCCGCAACCTGCGCATCGTCCTGACCGTGCTGCTGTTCCATGGGGGCGCGCTGTGGGCACTGCAAAGCGGCCTGCTGCGCCGCACGGTGGAGTTGCTGGTGCCCGCCCAGGTCATCATGGCCATGGTGGACACCCACCAGGAGCCACCGCAGCCCCAGCGCCCTCCCGTGCCGCAGCCGCCCAAGCCCCAGATCACGCACAAAGCACCCACGCCCCCCGCACCCATGGCGGTGGAAAAGGCGGCCGCACAACCGTCGGACATTGCACCGGCACCGGTGGCACCCTCCGATGCCCCCACCAGCGTGGAGCGCCCCAGCACGGCAACCACCCCCAGCGCCCGCATCAGTCCCCCCGCCCCGCCCCGGGTGGAATTGCCCTCCAGCGATGCCGACTACCTGAACAACCCCAGGCCGCCCTACCCGCCCCTGAGCCGGCGCATGGGTGAACAGGGCAAGGTCGTCATCCGCACGCTGATCGGGGCCGATGGCGTGGCCCAGGATGCCAGCATCCACCTGTCCAGCGGCTTTGACCGGCTGGACCAGGCGGCCCTGGCCACGGCCCGCAAGTGGCGCTATGTACCGGGCAAACGCGCCGGCGTGGCCGAGGCCATGTGGTTCAACGTGCCATTTACCTTTGTTTTGGAATAGTTCTATTTTTGGAGTCGTTATGGAATCGCAAATCGGATTGGTCGCCCTGTGGACCCAGGGAGACTGGGTCACCAAATCAGTGGCCCTGCTGCTGCTGGTCATGTCGCTGGCGTCGTGGATCGTCATCCTGATCAAGGCGTTGGACGTCTGGAAGTACAAATCCCTGGCCCAACGCACCGAGGCCTTCTGGCACAGCCCGGACTTCAACAAAGGTCTGCAACAACTTGGCCCCCAACAGGCCAACCCCTTTGTGCAACTGGCCCATGCGGGCAGCGAGGCCACCGCCCACCACCGCAATACGCAAACGCAGTTGCATGACACCCTGGACATCAGCGACTGGATCAGCCGCACCCTGCGCAACTCCATCGACGACAGCACCGCACGCCTGCAAAGCGGCCTGGCCGTGCTGGCCTCGGTAGGCTCCACGGCCCCCTTTGTGGGCCTGTTCGGCACGGTCTGGGGCATTTACCACGCACTGATGGGCATTGGCGCTTCGGGCCAGGCCACCATCGACCAAGTGGCCGGTCCGATCGGCGAATCGCTGATCATGACCGCACTGGGACTTGCGGTGGCCATTCCCGCCGTGCTGGGCTACAACGCCCTGGTGCGCGGCAACAAGTCCATCCTGACCAAGCTCAACCGCTTCGCCCACGACCTGCATGCCTACTTCGTGACTGGCGCACGGGTTGGCAGCACCATGGCCGACGGCAAGGTCGTCGCCATGAAGAAGGCCTAACGAAAGAAGGAACACCATGGCTTTTGGAACACAAGACGCCACGCTGGACGACGACACCGAGGTCATGAACGAGATCAACATGACCCCTCTGGTGGACGTGATGCTGGTCCTGCTCATCATCTTCATCATCACCGTGCCAGTGATGAAACACGCCGTCAAAGTGGAGCTGCCCAGCGCAACCGCCCAGCGGCAAGACACCAAACCCGAAACCCTGCAGTTGAGCGTGGATGCCCAGGGAGGCTATTTCTGGAACCAGAACCCGGTGGGCGAACAGGAACTGGGCCGCCTGCTGGCCGTGGAGGCGGCCAAGGAGCCGCAACCGGAGCTGCACATCCGGGGCGACAAGGCCGTGCGCTATGAATACGTGGTGCAGGCCATGGCGCAGGCGCGTTCAGCGGGACTGCACAAGATCGGTTTCGTCACCGAACCCAGGCAGTAATGGCCCCCACGCTCCGCCGCTGTGCGGGTCGCTGCCCCCCCAAGGGGGCCGTGTTCCGCCTTGGGGCGGCCCGGCGGCGAAACTACCCCCACGCTCCGCCGCTGTGCGGGTCGCTGCCCCCCAAGGGGGCCGTGTTCCGCCTTGGGGCGGCCCGGCGGCGAAACTGCCCCCACGCTCCGCCGCTGTGCGCCTATAGCCCCAGCGCCGCCACGGCTGCCTTGGCAATCTGCGCGTCTTCACTGGACTTGACGCCACTGACGCCCACCGCCCCCAGGCACTGGCCGTCCTTCAAAATCGGCACACCGCCTTCGAGCATGCCGTCCAGATGGGGGGCACTCAAAAAAGAGGCGCGCCCGCCATTGATCATGTCTTCGTAGACCTTGCTCTCGCGGCGTCCGAGTGCAGAGGTCCGTGCCTTGGCCGGTGCGATGTGGGCCGAAATGGGGGCCGCGCCGTCCAGGCGCTGGTACCACAGCAAATGGCCGCCGTCGTCCACGATGGCGATGCTGACCGCCCAGTTGTTTTTCACGGCTTCGGCTTCGGCGGCAGCGGCCATGGCTTTGACATCAGAAGATTCGAGAGTGGACTTGGACTTCATGGGGGCTCCTGCGGGTCTGAGTGGGGAACAAGGTCCCAAGCATAACGCCCGCAGCACGCACTTCCGGGAGCACTCCTCGCACAACAGCCTTACGAAAATAGTGGGCAAAGACCGGCCAGAATTGCCCCCGCCCCCTTGTAAAACCCTAGAATCCCCCCATCTGCCCACTTGCAGACACCGAAGGAGTTCTCACCATGACCGACTACACCAAAATCTTGACCCCCGACCAGCATGGTTATCTGGTCGAGGATGGACTGCGCAACAAGGTCTTGCGCAATACCTATATGCTTCTGGCACTGAGCCTGATGCCCACCGTGCTGGGTGCGTGGCTGGGCGTCGAGCTGGGGCTGGCGGCGTTGTTTCGCGGCTGGCTGGGCATGATCCTGTTCCTTGGCGTGGCATTTGGTTTTATTTACGGCATCGAAAAGACCAAAAATTCGGCTGCGGGCGTTCCCATGCTGCTGGGTTTCACGTTTTTCATGGGGCTGATGCTCTCGCCCATGATCCAGTCCACCCTGGGTTTCAAAAACGGCCCGCAACTGATCATGACCGCGTTCGCCGGAACAGCAGGCGTGTTCATGGGCATGGCCGCACTGTCTAGCGTCATCAAGCGTGACCTCTCGGGCATGGGCAAGTTCCTGTTTGTCGGCCTGATCATGTTGGTCATCGGCGGTCTGATCAACGCCTTTGTGGGTTCCACCACTGGCATGATCGTGTTGTCCATGGTCAGCATCGGCATCTTCAGCGCCTACATGCTGTATGACCTCAAGCGCATCGTAGACGGCGGCGAGACCAACTACATCAGCGCCACCCTGGCCTTGTACCTGGACATCATCAACGTGTTCCAAAGCCTGCTGGCCCTCTTGGGCATCTTCGGCGGCGAGCGCGACTAGCCGCTAAACCGCAGGTTTAACCCCGAAAAGAGGCCCTTGTGGGCCTTTTTTCTTGGCCAAAACCGGCGATCATTCAGTCCGTATGCTGATTGCCGATATAAAACCCACTGCACATACCTTTTCCTCATGACTGCACGCCTGCTTTTTCTCGCCGTGGCTGTGACCCTGGGCGGCTGTGACGCCGTGACCGCCCTGATGGCCGACCCCAAGGCGGCCCAGCGGGTGGCCGACTCCAAAGCCATTGGCAGCGCCTGCCGCTATGGGCTGCGCAGCATCGAAGACTGCTACGCGTTGAACGAAAAGGCCTCCAAGGCCTACATGTTCGAAGGCTGGAAAGAGATGGACCAGTACATGCGCGACAACAAAATCGACGGTGTTCCCGCCAAGGTGGGCAAAGGCGGCGCAGGAACGGCCGACGACATCATCGAAGAAAAGGCCGGCGACGACAACGCCAAGGACAAGCCTGCCCCGGCGACCAAGGCCAAACCTAAACTTGCTGACAAAGCAGCGAACTGAGCAAGGGTCTGGACCATCTCCGTAACCCCTCACATGGCGGGGTCTCGCCGCGTGAACCGTTGCCTGCAGAGTAAACTGATTCCACACAGTCCTTGTGCTCTGCGCAACAGTGGCAACACTCCTTTTCACAACGAGGTTTCACCATGCTTCCCATGCTTCCTTTTCTGGCCGGCCTCGTGGTCGGTGCCCTGGGCGTTTCGGCCGTGCGCAGTGGCCGCGCGGGCCAGGCCCTGCACCAGATGGGCGACCAACTGCGCGACGCCGCCCGCAGCGGACAGGCGCTGACCCGCGAGGTCTTGGGCCGCGTCGCCCCCGAGGATTCGGCCCCGCCGGATGAGCCCCCCGCCGCACCACCCCGCACCGCTGCGCGCAAACGCACGACCGCCAAGCGGGCAACTGCCAAACGGGCACCTGGCACTGCCAAGAAGACTGCACCATGACCGAAAACGAATTCCAAAACGCCTTGCTGGGCCTGATTCCGCCCAGTTTCGTGCGCGGGGCCGTGGCCACCGGCATCGTCTCTGCGCTGCAGGACGGCCGCCGTGGTACCGAACTGCTGCAAAGCGCCCTGCTCGGTGGCGGGGCCCTCACGGCGGCCATCCAGGCCGAACAACTGCTGTTTAAAAAAGGAAAAAAAATGGGCAAGAAAGCCAAGAAGAAGCAGGCACAAGCCCTGGCCGAACTGCAAGCCACGATGGGGCAGAACGCCGGTACCGGCCTGCTGTCCAACCTGGGCACGGGCCAACAGTTCTTGCTGGGCCTGGCGGTGGGCGTGGGCGCAGCCTATGTGCTGGGCGACGAAGAACTGCGCGCCAAGCTGCTGCGCACCGGCTTGTCCCTGTACGAGAGCGTGGCCGGCGGCCTGGCCGAGATGAAGGAGCAGGTGGCCGACATCCAGGCCGAACGCGCCACGGCCAAGGCGGGCTGACCCCGACCGCGCAAGGCCATGCCCGAGACGGTTTTTTCTGCGCTCAACGTGGCGCACCGCCTGCCCGCGCGCGTGCGCTGGCGCTTTCGGACTCGCACGCCTTGGCGTGACTGGCGCGGCCTGCAGGCGGCGCTGGCGGACTGGCCCGGTGTGCTGGAGGTGCGCCTGAACCCGCAGGCCCGCTCATTGGTGCTGGCCTTTGACCCGGCCCACACCAGCGAGGCGCGCCTGCACGCGGCCCTGGCGGCCTTGCAGCTCCCGCCCAGCGCCACGGCGCAACCGCTGCCCGCCGGGCACGGCATGGGCGAGGTGCTGTCCAGCGCGGCGCTGCTGCTGGGCTCGGGCCTGCTGCCGCCCGGCGTGCGCGGCCTGCTGACCTTTGCCGCCTCGGTGCCGTTGTACCGCCACGCCTGGGCCGATCTGCGCAGCGAGGGGTTCAACTCCCATGTGCTCGAAGCGCTGGCCGTGGCCATCTCCACCCAAAGCCGCGACTACACCGCCGCCAATACCACGCTGTTCATGTTGGCACTGGGCGAGTACCTGGAAGAGTCCATTGCCCGGCGCAGCGACGACATGCTCAAAAAGCTCCTGCGCCCCGACATCGGCACGGTCTGGGTCGAGCGGGGTGGCGTGGAAGCCCAGGTGCCCGTGGCCGAAGTGCAGGTGGGCGACACCGTGGTGGTGGGTGCCGGGGCCACGGTTCCGGTGGACGGCACCGTGCTGGGGGGCGAGGCCCTCATCAACGAGGCCGCCATGACCGGCGAAAGCGCCCCGGTGGCGCGCCAGCGCGGCGACGCGGTGCTCTCGGGCACGGTGGTGGAAGAGGGGCGCATCCGCATCTACGCCGAGCACGTGGGCCAGGGCACGGCGGCCGCGCGCATTGCCGACTATGTGGAGCAGTCGCTCACCGCCAAGAGCCAGGCGCAGCGCAATGCGTCCGAATTGGCCGACCGCCTGGTGCCCGGGGTGCTGGGCCTGGCCGGGGCCTCGTGGTTGCTCACGGGCAACCGCCAGCGCGCCGCCGCCGTACTGCAGGCCGACTACTCCTGCTCGCTCAAGCTGGCCACGCCGGTGGCCTTCAAGTCCAGCATGTACCGCGCCGGGCAGTGCGGCGTGCTGGTCAAGGGGGCGGACGTGTTGGAGCGCTTGGCGCAGGTGGACACCGTGGTGTTCGACAAGACCGGCACCCTCACCACCGGCCAGTTGTCGGTGACCGATTCACTCAGTTTCGACGCCCAGTTCAGCGCCGAAGACATCATCAACCTGGCCGCCTCGGTGGAGGAGCACTACTTCCACCCCCTGGCGCTGGCCGTGGTGGAGGCCGCACGGCGCAACCAGGGCCGCCACTTCGACCACAAGGAAGTGGAATTCATCGCTGCGCACGGCGTGGCCAGCGCGATCGACGGGCGGCGCATCGTGGTCGGCTCGCGCCACTTTGTGGAAGAGGACGAGGGCGTGCCCATCAGCGCAGCGCAGCGCCGTCGGCTCGATGCGCTCTTTCGCGCGGGCAAGACCCTGCTCTACATCGGCTTTGGCGGGCGGCTGTTGGGGGCCATCGCCCTCAAGGACACGGTGCGCCCGGACAGCGCGGCCACCATTGCCCGGCTGCGCCGCCTGGGGGTGCGCCGCGTGCTCATGCTCACCGGCGACCACCGCGCCCGCGCGGCCGAACTGGCGCAGCAACTGGGGCTGGATGCTTTCCACGCCGAGCTCCTGCCCGCCGACAAGGCAGCGCTGGTGGCGCAGTACAAGGCGCAGGGCGCGCGCATTGCCTTTGTGGGCGACGGCATCAACGACGCGCCCGCCCTGGCCGGGGCCGAAGTGGGCATTGCCATGCAGCAAGGCGCGGACATTGCGCGGCTGACCTCGGACATCGCCCTCCTGGAAGACCGCATTGCGCGCGTGGCCGACATCAAGGAAATCGCCAACGCCACCATGGCGCTGATCGACCGCAACTACCGCCTCACGGTGGGGGCCAACACGGCCATCCTGGGCGCGGCGGCGCTGGGGCTGCTGCGCCCCATCACCACCTCGGTGCTGCACAACGGCAGCACCATTGCCATATTGCTCAACGCCCTGCGCGGCGGGCAGAACACGCTGCGCAGTACCGACTGAATCGTTCTACTTGAGGATAGTGCGCCGGTGCACCCACAGGTGCAGCCCCAGCGCGTGCAAAAACACCAGCCCGGTCAGGGCATGGCCGCGCTTGGCCCCTTGCAGCGCCAGTGCCATGGACACGGCCAGGCTCCCGAGCATGGTGCGTTTGGCCCAGCGGTTGGCCTGCAGGCGCTGGTCTTTGTCGGTGCGTGCGGGGCGCATTTTGGACGCTGGAGCGGTGCCTTGCGTGCCAGCGGGGCGCGGCAGCACCGACGCGGCGATGGTGCCCACGCGCTGGTGGCTTTGGGCCTCGCTCCACTGCGCGGTGTCGTAATACAGCACCAGACTGGCGGCCTGGGGCTTGGGTTCCACCAGGGTGACTTCGGGGTGGGCGCGCAGCTTGGCGGCCAGGCGCTCCAGCGTGTCGGGCTGGCGCAGTGCTGCATGGCGCAGGCGCAGGCGGCCGGGGGTGGAGGCGACGATGGCGGTCATGGGGAAATCCTTCCTAACGGGCCACAAGCCTATCAAACACCGCAATGCTCTCCACATGGGCCGTGTGTGGAAACATGTTGACCACTCCCGCCGCCGTGCAGCGGTAGCCACCCTCCTGCGCGAGCACACCCGCATCGCGCGCCAGCGTGGCCGGGTTGCAGCTCACGTACACGATGCGCTGCGGAGGTGTCCAGAGGCGCTCGGCCTCCGAGGCAAGGCCTTGTGCCACACGCTGGCGCACACCGGCCAGGGCCTGGACCAGCGCGAATGCCCCTTCGCGCGGGGGATCGACCAGCCACTTTTCGGCCACACCGTCGGCCGCCAGCACCTCTGGCGTCATCTCGAACAGATTGCGCGCTACGAATTTTGTAGCACACAATGCCCGTTTCTCGCGAGCTAGAGCCTGATTTTGCTTGTAGTTTTCGCGGGAGCGGGCGACCAGCGACTCGGCCCCCTCCACGCCCAGCACCTCGTGCGCCTGGGTGGCCAAAGGCAGCGTGAAGTTGCCCAAACCGCAAAACCAGTCGATAACGCGCTCGTCGGGCTGCACCTGCAGCAGTCCCAGCGCGCGCGACACCAGCACCCGGTTGATATGGGGATTGACCTGGGTGAAGTCGGTCGGGCGAAACGGCATGGTGATGCCGAAGTCGGGCAGCGTGTAGGCAAGTGGACCGGTTTCGTGCCCGGGCAGCTCGTCCAGGCGATGGATCGTGTCCGGCCCCTTGGGCTGCAGCCACCATTGCAGGCCGGGATGCCTGGCGGCGAACTGGCGCAATCGGTCCAGGTCGCCAGCCGACAGCGGTTCCAGGTGGCGCAGCACCAGGGCAATGACCGCGCTGCCTGCGCCCGCGGTGGGCATGTCGCCCATGGCCAGTTCGATCTGTGCCAGGGTGTCCACCGCATCCATGGACTCGATCAGTCGGCGCAGCGGCACCAGCATGGCGCTCACCACAGGGGCCAGCACCGGACACACTGACATGTCGGCCACGTAGCGGCTCTTGCGCTCATGAAAGCCAATCAGCACCTGGCCCTTCTTGCGCACGTGGCGCACCGACAGGCGCGCGCGGTAGCGGTAGCCCCAGGCCGGGCCTTCAATAGGGCGCAGCACGTTGTCGGGCCGGACCTTGCCGATGTGCCACAGGTTGTCTTCCAGCACGCGCTGCTTGACGGCCACTTGGGCGCCTATATGCAGATGCTGCATCTTGCAGCCGCCGCAGGCGCCCGCGTGCAGCCCAAAATGGGG
>CAZDDK010000011.1:0-17381 GCA_964504185.1 uncultured Rhodoferax sp.
CAGGTCAAGTACACGGTCCTCGTTACGGTCTGCTCCAATTGCGGCTTTGTGCTGAATAGCGCACCCCCGGCCAGCGACCGCGAAGCCTACCAGGACGAGGGCGTGGCCTGCTACAAGACCTTCCTGTCGGGGCTGCTGGACATTACCGACAACATCGTCAAGGGAACGGTCGTGCCACCGGCCAGCGTGGTACGCCACGACGTGGACGACCCCTACCTGGTGGTCGCTGCCGACAAAGGCACGGCAACCTTCTCCGACATTGCCAACAGCGTGTCGGCCGACTACGGCTTCTGGCTGGGCGACGCCTTTGCCTCGGGCGGTTCGGTCGGCTACGACCACAAGAAGATGGGCATCACCGCACGGGGGGCCTGGGAAGCGGTCAAGCGCCACTTCCGCACCCTGGGCGTGAATACCCAGACCACGCCCTTCACCGTGGCCGGCATCGGCGACATGTCGGGCGACGTGTTCGGCAACGGCATGCTGCTGTCCGAGCACATCCAGCTGGTGGTGGCGTTTGACCACCGCCACATCTTCATCGACCCCAATCCGGATGTAGCCAAGTCGTTCGCTGAGCGCCAGCGCCTGTTCAATCTGCCCCGCTCCAGCTGGGACGACTACGACAAATCCCTCATCTCCCAGGGCGGCGGGGTGTACCCGCGCAGTGCCAAATCCATTCCGCTGAGCCCCGAGGCCCGTGCCGTGATTGGCACGGATGCGCAGGAAATGGCTCCGCTGGAGCTGCTCAAGGCCATCCTGCAAGCGCCTGTGGACCTGCTCTACAACGGCGGCATCGGCACCTACGTGAAGGCCAGTTATGAGTCCCACGCCCAGGTGGGAGACAAGGCAGGCGACGCCTTCCGCGTGAACGGCGCGGAACTGCGCTGCAAGGTGCTGGCCGAAGGCGGCAACCTGGGTTGCACGCAGAATGGCCGTATCGAATACGCGCAAAAGGGCGGCCTGATCTACACCGACGCCATCGACAACTCGGCTGGTGTGGACTGCTCGGACCACGAAGTCAACATCAAGATCCTGCTGGGCGGCGTGGTGGAAGCCGGTGACCTGACGCTCAAGCAGCGCAACGACCTGCTCGCCTCCATGACCGATGAAGTCGGCCATCTGGTGCTGCAAGACAACTACTACCAGACCCAGGCACTGGACATTGCCACCCACCGCCCGCTGTACGTGCTGGACGGCCAGCAGCGCCTGATGCACTGGCTGGAGGGCAGCAACCGCCTGAACCGCGCCATCGAGTTTTTGCCCACGGATGACGAGATTGCCAAGCGCCGCGCCAAGAAGCAGGGTCTGACCGCGCCGGAAAACGCGGTGGTAATGGCCTATGCCAAGATGGCCGTGTTCGACGAACTGGTCGCCAGCAACCTGCCGGACGACCCCTTCTACAGCCGGGCCCTGAAAGCCTATTTCCCGCAGGTCCTGACCGAAAAATTCGGTCCGGCCATTGCCGCGCACCCCTTGAAGCGCGAAATCATCGCCACGTTTATCACCAACACGGTGCTCAACCGCACGGGGGCCACCTTCGTCAACTTCATTGCCGCCGAGGCCGGTGCGGCCACCGCCGACGTGATCCGCGCCTTCACGCTGGCCCGCGAGATCTTTGACCTGGAACCGCTGTGGGACCAAATCGACGCCCTGGACTACAAGGTGGACGCCAAGCTGCAGCTGGACTTGCTCAACAAGCTGATCGCCATCGCCCAGCGCGCCTCGCGCTGGATGCTGCGCATCCGGGCCCAGGGCACGGACCTGCCCACCCTGATCCAGCGCTACCAGCCGGCCGCCCGCGACATGCGCGCCAACCTGTCGAACTGGCTGCCCGCCAGCGCGCAGAGCAGTTGGCAGCAGGCCACCGATGCGCTGGCAACGGCCGGTGTGGATGCCACCCTGGCACAGAACCTGACCGCGCTCGAGTTCATCTTCCCGGCGCTCGATCTGGTGGACGTGGCGCAAAGCGCGGGCACCGGGCTGGAGCAGGCCTCCCGCGCCTACTTCGAGATTGACGCCGAACTGGGCCTGACCGAGTGGCGCACCCAGATCAACCGCCTGCCCACCGACACGCTGTGGCAAACCCAGGCGCGCGGCAGTGCGCGCGACGATGTGTACTCCATCGCCCGCCAGATCACACTGGGCCAGCTCTCCCGCAAGGAAGACATGGCCTCCTGGCACGCGCAACACCACCAGGCCATTGAACGCCTGCGCCGCTTGCTCTCTACCATCAGCACACAGGCAGCCGACCTGGCTCCGGTGTCGGTGGCACTGCGGGAGCTGCGCCACTTGGCCTAGGGATGTGGCCCCCACGCTGCGCCATGAAGCCCGCCCAAATCGACGCCTTTTTTGCCACGCTGCAGGCGGCCAATCCCACGCCGGTGACGGAGCTGGAATACACCACGGTGTTCGAGCTGCTCACTGCCGTGTTGTTGAGTGCCCAGGCCACCGACGTGGGGGTCAACAAGGCCACGCGCACGCTCTTTGCGGTGGCCAATACGCCGCAAGCCGTGCTGAATTTGGGCCTGGACGCGCTGGAGTCGTACATCAAGACCATCGGCCTGTACCACAGCAAGGCCAGGCACCTGATGCAGACCTGCCGCATCCTGGTGCAGGAACACGGCGGACAGGTGCCGCGCACCCGCGAGGCCCTGGAGGCCCTGCCCGGCGTGGGCCGCAAAACCGCCAACGTGGTCCTGAACGTGGCTTTTGGCGAACCCACCATGGCGGTGGACACGCACATCTTCCGCGTGGCGAACCGCACCGGGTTGGCACCGGGCAAGACACCACTGGCAGTGGAGCAACAGCTGCTGCGCCGGGTCCCCGAGCGCTACCGGGTCGATGCCCACCATTGGCTCATTCTGCACGGACGCTACGTCTGCCAGGCGCGCAAGCCGCAGTGCGGACGCTGCGCGGTGGCGAATGTGTGTGGGTTTGACGGCCAGGTGCCCGCAAGGCTTGTGCCGTGAGCCAAACCATCCGCTACACCCTGCTGTCGCTGCGGGACCTGCTGGTCTCGGGCGGCCCCTTTGTCCTGCTGGCCATCGCCTTGCTGGGCCTGGCCTACTGGTGGCTCGACCCCAATCCGCCCACGCACGTGACCGTGGCCACCGGACCGGCGCAAAGTGCGTATGCCACCTTTGGCCAACGCTACGCCCGGGCCCTGGCCAAGGATGGCATCACGGTGCAACTGGTGGCCACCGAAGGCTCGGCCGACAACCTGCGCCTGCTGCGCGAAGGCAAGGTGGACTTGGGCTTTGTGCGCGGGGGCACGGCGCAGGCCTCCGAGCTGGACGGCGCGGACCTTGAATCCCTGGGCAGCCTGTTTCTGGAGCCCATCTGGCTGTTCTACCGGGAGGCGGCGGCACCTGCCCGTACGCTGGACTCCCTGGCGCAGTTGCAGGGACTGCGCGTGAACGTGGGCACACCCGGCAGCGGCATTCCCCACCTGATGGGCACGCTGCTGGAGAGCAACCGCATTCCCCCCAGCGCGTTGGCGTTGTCGCAGCTGGAACAGACGCCGGCCACCGTGGCGCTGCTGGCCGGTGAGCTCGACGCCATTGTGTTTGCCTCGGCCCCCGAGTCCAGCCTGGTGCAGATGCTGCTCCAAACCCCCGGCATCAAGCTGATGGACTTTGCCATGAACGAGGCCTATTCGCGCCGCTTCGCCTTCCTGAGCGCAGTGGTGCTGCCGCGCGGCGTGGTGGACCTGGCGACCGACATCCCCGCGCGCAACCTGCGCCTGATCGCCCCCACCACCACGCTGCTGACCCGCGAAAACACCCACCCGGCCCTGGTGCAACTGTTCGCGCTGGCCGGCAATGCGATCCACGGCGGGCCGGGCTGGTTCAAGCATGCGCGCGAGTTCCCCAACGTCAAGAACAACGAACTGCCCCTGGCCCCGGAGGCCGAGCGCAGCATCCGGGGCGGTGCGCCGCTGCTGCAGCGCTACCTGCCGTTCTGGATGGCCAATCTGGTAGAGCGCATGTGGCTGGCCCTGGGACTCATCCTGGCCGTGCTGCTGCCACTGTCACGGGTGATCCCGCCGCTGTACGCGTTTCGGGTGCGCTCACGCATCTTCCGCTGGTACGCCGAGTTGCGTGCGCTGGAGGCCCGCGCCGAAGACGGCGGCGACACCACGGCGCTGCTGGATGCGCTCAACGCGCTGGACCGCCACGTCGAGAAAATCAGCGTGCCGCTGTCCTACACGGATGAGTTGTACGCGCTGCGCAGCAACATCCAGTTGGTGCGCAAGAGGCTGCAACGCCCTGCGCCATGATAAGGCGCGGCATCGACACCCCCCGTCGGCGCTTCCGGTAGACTGCGCCCTTGTCATTTTTGGCACGCACTGCACAAAGGGAATTACCGCCATGGATCTGATCGAACGCGCAAGGGCCATGGTCCTCAACCCGGAGCCCACCTGGACGGCCATTGAGCAGGAAACCACCGACTGGCAAACGCTTTTCGTGCCCTACCTGGCCACGCTGGCCCTGATCCCGGCGGTGGCGACCTTCATCGCCTGGAGCGTGCTGGGTTTTGGCAGCTTTGGGGTCTTTGTTCGCCTGCCCGTGGCCAGTGGCCTGGGGTTGATGGCGGTCCAGTACGGCATGACCCTGGTCATGGTGTATGCCTGGGGTTGGCTCATTGCCATGCTGGCACCCAGTTTTGGCGGAGAAACCCGCTTGATCAATGGCCTGAAGCTGGCGGTGTACGCCAGCACACCTGCCATGCTGGCCGGTGTGTTTGGTGCCATGCCAGGCCTGAGCTTCTTGACCCTGGTGGGAGCGGTCTACTCGCTGTACCTGGTCTACCTGGGGTTGCCGGTGCTGATGAAGAATCCACCCGAGAAATCACCGTTCTACCTGGCCGTTGTGGCGGTGGTGGGCCTGGTGGGCAGCTTGGTGATTGGCATGCTGAGTTCCCTGTTCGTGCCCACATCCATGTTGGGCATGAACGAATCGCAGGCCACGCCGGACGCAACGATCGCCATACCCACCCTTCCCGCCTCGGCCCCCGACAGCACGGTCGTCGTCACAACCCCCGATGGCCAGGCCAAGGTCATGGCCGAGAGCCTGCAGGACATGGCCAAGCGGCTGGAGGCCCTGGCCGCCGAGCAGGAAAAAGCCGCCAAAAAATAATCAGTCCGCGGTGGTGCGCGCCGGCCCGGGCTGCACCAGCGTCCACGCGCCCCAGGCGGGTGCCTGGGCAGGCCACTGGTCGGCACGGCGGATCTGGCGCTGCCCATGCGCCAGCAGGGTGGCCGCACGAATCACGCCGGCATGGGTGATCCACGCCTGCGGCCGTTCGCAGGCCACGCAGGCATCCCAGGCAGCCGCCACCCGTGCCATGAAGTCCTGTACGCACTCCCCCTCCCCACCGCAGCGCCAGGTGGCAAAGGCGTGGGTCCAGGCATCCAGCTCGGTGCGGGCAATGGCGTCCCAACGCCTGCCCTCCCAGGCACCAAAATTCATCTCGGCCAGCCGTTCGTCCGTTCTATACGTCAAATCGGGGCGTAGCCCGCGTAGAACATGGGTTAGCTGCTCACATCTTTGTAGCGGTGAGGTGTGTACTGCCATGCCACGCGGCAGCGCCGCCGCCAGGGCAGAGGCCGCTTCATGCGTGGCGGCCCCATCGGCCCCCACATCCCATGCGCCATAGCAAACCCCGGGATCCACCAGCGGTCTGGCATGGCGTACCAGCCACATCGTCATAGTGCCAGGGCCAGACCCAGGTAGAAGGCAATTTCGCAGACCTGCTGCGTGGCCCCCAGGCCGTCGCCGGTGAAGCCCTGCAAGCGCCGCCACAACAGGCGTCCCATGTAGGCCCAGGCCAATCCCGACGCCAGGATGCCCCCCATCACGGGTTGAACCGCGTGCGCCAGTGCACCGGATGGCGCTCCTGAATTAATAGCAAACTGTGCAATCAACACGAGGGCTAGTGCCATAAAACACCATATGCCGGCGGCCACCAGGCTGGCGCAACCAATCTGATCGGCCAGCGGCTTGGACTTGGAGCCGACGGCATCGCCCACATGCGGCATCAGCCGAATCAACAGCAGCGGCCAGGTACGCGACACCACATGCGCGGCAAAAATCGCCGTCAGCAGCCAAGAATGGGAGACCGCGCCAATCAGCCCCAACACGGCCACCTTGGACAGCAATGCCAGCACCACGGCCAACACGCCAAAGGCACCCACGCGGGAGTCCTTCATGATCACCAGCGCACGGTCCCGGTCCGCGCTGCCGCCCAGGCCATCGGCCACGTCGGCCAGACCATCCTCGTGAAAGCCTCCGGTCACCATCACACTCAGGACGGTGCCCAGCACGGCTGCGACCAGGGGGACCAGGGGACCCGGCGGCAAAGCGTGCAACAGAGTGGCCGTTACCGCCACCACCAGCGCCCCGACCACCACGCCTACGCCCGGGAAATGCGCCGCACTGGCACGCAACATGGCGGGACTAAACCCCACCCAGGCCGCCAACCGGCCGGTGACGGGAATGCGGCTGAAGAACTGCAGGGCCAGCAGGAAGTGGCGTACCGCCTGGGCCATGCCTCAGGCCACGGCGGCGTTGTCGTCCGACTTTTCCGACACCCCGGCGGATGCGAAACTGGCCATGTCCCGCAGAATGGCGCAGGCCGACTGCAACAGGGGCCAGGCCAGGGCCGCACCGGACCCCTCGCCCAGGCGCAGGCCCAGGTCCAGCAGCGGCTGCGCGCCCAGGTGCTCCAGCATGGCGGCATGGCCGCGTTCGCCGGAGCGGTGCGCAAACACACAGCATTGCAGGACCCGCGGATCAATCGCATGGGCCACCAGCACGGCACTGGTGGCAATGAAACCGTCCACCACCACCACGCGGCGCTCCGACGCCGCCTGCAGCACGGCACCGACCATGCTGGCAATCTCCAGCCCCCCCATGGCGGCCAGCACATGCAGAGGCTCTGTGACGCGGGCGTGGCGCGCCAGCACGCTGCGCAGCACGGCAGTTTTGCGCTCGATCGCGGGGGCGTCCAGCCCGGTACCGGCCCCGGTGCACAGGCCGATATCCAGACCGGTCAATTTGGCCAGTAACAAGGCCGCAGCCGAGGTGTTGGCAATGCCCATCTCGCCGAGCAACAAGGCGTTGCCGGGCAGCTCTTTCACCAGGGCCTGCCCTTGCGCCATGGCCTTGGCGCACTCGGCCTTGGTCATGGCCGGACCCTTGCTGGAGTCGCCTGCCCCCCACGCCACCTTGCGCACCAGCAGCCCGGGGCGGCTGGCCCCGTCCGGCATTCCCAGCAAAAAATTGTGCTTGACGCCGCAGTCCACCACCGTCAGCGCCAGGCCGTGTTGCCGCGCCAGCACGCTGACCGCCGCGCCTCCGGCAAGGAAGTTTTCCACCATTTGCCAGGTCACGTCGCTGGGAAAGGCCGACACCCCCTGTGCGGCCAACCCGTGGTCGGCCGCAAACACCACCATCTGCGGCTGGTCCAGCACCGGGCTTTCCGAACCCAGAATTTCCCCAAGCCTGAGGGCCAAGTGCTCGATGCGCCCCAGCGAACCCTGTGGCTTGGTCTTGTTGTCGAGCTTGCGCTGCAGGGCCAGGGTCAGCAGCGGGTCGGTGATGTCGGTCAGTTGAGGCAGGTTGGCATGCATGGCGAAATCAAGGCGGTTCTAGGAGGGTTGGTGAGAGGCGATCAAGGAGGCCAACACACCGGCCTCGAAGCAGTCGTTAATGTAATCGGCAAGTCCATCAAAAACGCAATCCAGTGTCGCAGTATCCGCGCCAAACAGCGCCCGCAGCACGGCAGCATCTTCAAACAGGCCGTGCAGGTACAGCCCCAGCACGTTGCCACGGGCATTGCACCATCCCAGGCCGTTGGGCAGTACCGCGTGGGCGCTCGTGTCCACAGCGTGGGTCTGGCCGTGGTGGATTTCATAGCCGGAAACAGAAACACCCGCCAACGGCTCCCAAACGGTTGGCGTACCACTGCCCCAGCCAGCGGGCTTGGGGCCGGGGGCCGATTTCTGCGCCTTTGGCAGCATGAGGCCCCCGGCTCCAAGCCCGCTGGCGTACGCGTTCCACAAACCAAATGTGGCCGTCGTATGCCGCACCGTCTTGTCCTGCGCAAACTCGGTCACCAGCGGCAGCAGCCCCAGGCCCGGTGCATTGCCGTCCACACCGTGCGGGTCATGCAAAGCTTCGCCCAGCATCTGCAGCCCACCGCAAATGCCCAGCACCGCCCCACCCTGCGCTGCGTGCTGGCCGATGGAGGCATCCAGCCCCTGGCTGCGCAGCCAGGCCAGGTCGGCCGCCGTGGCCTTGGAGCCGGGCAGGATGATCCAGTCGTCTGGCGACAAGCCCGCCAGTTCCTTGGGGCTGCGCACCCACTGCAAACGGATGCCGGGGATGTTCTTGAGCGGCTGGAATTCGTCCAGGTTGCTGATGCGCGGATAGGCCACCACCGCCACCGTGCGTGTCACGCGCCCGGCAGATACGCTTCTGTCATCAAAAATGCCGTCTTCTTCGGGCAGGCCGTGGTGCCACCACATGGGCAGCGTGGCTACGGTGGGCACGCCGGTCAGGTCCTGCAGCATCTGCGGGGCCGGGGCCAGCAGACTGGCATCACCCCGAAACTTGTTGAGCACAAAGCCCTTGATCAGTTTGCGTTCCTCTTCGGGCAGCAGCGCCCAAGTGCCGTAGAGGTGGGCAAAGGCACCACCCCGGTCGATGTCGGTGACCAGCAGGCAGGCTGCCGTGCAATGCCGCGCCACGCGCATGTTGACCACGTCGCTGGCGTGCAGGTTGATTTCGGCGGGTGAGCCCGCGCCTTCGATGACGACCACGTCGTTCTCGGCGCGCAACGCATCCAGTGCCGCCGCGATCTGCGGCCAGACCTTGAGGCTGCGGCCACGCCAGGGCATGGCGGTGAGTTCGGCGCTGACCTGCCCCAGCAGCACCACCTGGCTGTGGGTGTCGGCTTCGGGCTTGAGCAGCAGCGGGTTCATGCGCACCTCGGGCGCGGCGCGCGCGGCCAGGGCCTGGAAGTACTGGGCGGAGCCGATTTCGCCACCCGCCACCACGCGGGCGTTGTTGCTCATGTTCTGCGCCTTGAACGGGGCGACCTTGAGCCCCTGGCGCGCGTAGTAGCGGCACAGGGCGGTGGTGAGCCAGCTCTTGCCCGCACCGCTGGTCGTGCCCAGCACCATCACGCAGCGGGCGGTCATAGGCACACACTTTCCGTCTGAATTGCTACAAAAACAGTAGCTACTTGCGCAGATTCCATGCGGGCTAGTGGCCAATTTTCCATATATCTCATGTCATTCACGTTCGGTCGCGGCCAGGGCCGCTTTCACCCATTCAAAACCCACACGCTCCTGCTCCAAGCGCACACCCGCGCCTGCCCGGTGGGGGCGCAGACGGTGCGTGCGCAAATCGTCCAACAGCGCGGCCTCATCCACCGTCAACCGGGTCAAATCACGTTGCTGCGGCTGCGGTTCCTCGCCCCATTGTGCGGGGTGCGCCATCAGGGTGGCGCGATCCATCAGCAGGGACTGCACCTGCGGCAAACGGGCGCGCAGTTGGTCCAGGATGGCAAAGCCGTGGGTGTCGATGTCGCCCCAGTAAAACAAGCGGCAGCCGTGCAGCCAGCGCGCATCGGCCAGTGCCTCGAAACCATAACCCGCCCCAAAAATCACCAGACTGCCCGCCAGTGGCGGAAAGGCCAGGAAGTTGACCTCGTTTTCTGTGAAGAACACCCGGCGCACCGGCAACGCCAGCCGGGCAAAGTCGGCCTGGGTGAGCGTGATGTCGTGCTCGGCATCGGCGGGCAGCAGGCCTGTGCAGATGCGGGCATCGAGCAGGCGAAAGCGCACGCGCAGCGGTTTGTCCTTGAAGCCGTAACGCGGGCCAAACTGGCCGACCCCGGTGGCGCGGGTGTCAATGGCCTCTGGCGGCAAGGCCACGTCCAGCAACTCCGCCAGTACGCCCCGGTGCGCCTCGATGAACTTGCTGTCCACGCCGGGC
Organism: uncultured Rhodoferax sp.; assembly: GCA_964504185.1. GTDB lineage: Bacteria > Pseudomonadota > Gammaproteobacteria > Burkholderiales > Burkholderiaceae_C > Allorhodoferax. The sequence continues at coordinate 10,002 of CAZDDK010000011.1, forward strand.
ACATCCACCTGGCGCAGATAGATGCCGGGGCGCGGGTGCACTTGCAGCCAGGCCACCACCGCCAGCAGGCGCGGCCATTCCTGCGCCAGGGCCAGGGCTTGCAGCGGCCGCTTCTCCAGCCAAGGCAACAGCACCGGTTGCTGTTCGCGGGTGGCCTGCACCAAGCTGGCAAAGCGCTTGGCCTCTTGGTGTTTGCCGATCAGGGTCAGCGCGTCGTCCAGCGTGTCCAGCCAGACCTCGTCCGGCACGGCGCACGCTCCCAGCACGCGGTGGCGAAACTCGCGGTAAACGATGCGCCAGCGTGGGGCCTTGTCCACCGGGGCATTGCAGCCCAGCGCCGCCATCCAGGCCCGCACGTCATCAAAACGCTCGCTCAATTCGGTGGAGCTAGGCCCGCTCAAGCGCAAGCGCCGGGGCGGCAGGGCATCCCCTTGCACACAGGGGCGCAATAGCTCGCCCTTGTCCCAGAGTTTTTGGACTTGGGCGCGCAGATCGGCGGGGGTGGTCCAGGTCATCAACGGAGCCTGCCCGGCGGCTTGCTTGGCAAGCGCTCCACCATGCGGTCAAAGTCAGACTCAAACCGCTGGTCATCCACGACGCGGAACTTGTCAAACTCCTGTTCCGCCTGCGTCTTGGCCAGTTGCGCTGACACGTTGCCTGCGCCTTGCAAAATCTCGCGGTCGTTCAGCGTCAGAAAACCTTCCAGCTTGTTGATCCAGTCTTGCATGGTCATGGGAACGCGGCGCATGGCTTGCCCTTCGGCAAACACCAGGTACTGCTCAGCCAGGTTGTTCAAGGCACGCAACTCTTCTTCTGACAGGTAGTTCTTGGCCACGCTCACATCCGCCTTGCGAATGCGTGCGCCCGGCCACGTGGTGAGCCCCATGTGGGGCTGGCGGCTGTCGGCCCGCGCGGCGATCAATTCCGCCGCCGTCTGGCCATGGATGGCGTAGTGCACCTTGTTCTGCACGGTGGCAAAGAAGGCCTGCGTCAGTGCATGGCCACTGTCGTAATCCACGCTGGTGGCGTAGATGTCGGTGATTTTTTGGTAGAAGCGCCGCTCGCTGGTGCGAATGTCTTGCAGGCGGCGCGTCAGCTCGTCAAAGTAATCCGGCCCCTTGCCGGGTTGCTTGAGCCGCGCATCGTCCAACACAAAGCCTTTGACGATGTACTCCTTGAGCTTGTCATTGGCCCAGCGCCGAAACCGCACACCCACCGGGCTGCGCACCCGGAAACCCAGGGCCAGGATCATGTCGAGGTTGTAGTGGGCAACTTCGTATTGCTTGCCATCTGCGGCAGTTGTTCGGAAATACCGAACAACTGAACTCTCGTCCTGTTCCCCATCCTCAAAGATGTGTTTGATGTGCTCGCTGATTGTCCCCTTGGCCTTGCCAAACAGCTCGGTCAACTGCTTCTGGTTCAGCCAAAGAGACTCGGCATCCAGCATCACGTCGATGCGGGTGGACCCGTCTTCGCTTTGATAGATGAGGAATTGCTGGGGTTCATCCATTGGAATGCCCTCTGTCCATTTTTTCTTTTTCCTCCCAATACGCCTCAATGCTCACATTGCGCAGCCGTGAATCCCGCCCCTCAAAGTTATGCACAAAGCCGACGCTGGCGACAAAGGGTTCGATGATGTGGATTTTTTGCAGCGGGGTGACGATGAGCAGTTGCAGGTTGAGCTTCTCGAACAGTTGCAAGCCATATTGCGCGGACTCGTCCGAGCCGCGGCCAAAGGCTTCGTCGATGACGACGAAACGGAAACTCTTGGAGCGCGTTTCGCCCCAGGCCAGGCCGAACTGGTAGGCCAGGCTGGCGGCCAGGATGGTGTAGGCCAGCTTCTCTTTTTGTCCGCCGGATTTGCCGCCTGAGTCGCTGTAATGCTCGTGCTCGCGGCCATCTTCGCGCCAGCGTTCACTGGCCGCAAACACGAACCAGTTGCGCACGTCGGTCACCTTGGCGGTCCAGCGCCGGTCTTGCTCGGTCTGGCCATCGCGGCCCCGCAGGCGCTCGATGATGTGCTTGACCTGCAGGAACTTGGCCTCGGAATACTGGCTGTCCTGGTCCACGCCCGCATTCCCACCAGAGCCGCCCCCCAGCGTGCCGTCCAGGCAGGTGCGCAGCTCGGTCTGGAAGTCGCGCACTTCCGGGTCGGTGGTGGTTTGCAGCACCAGCGTGATGAAGCGGCCTGGGTTGTAGTCGATCTGCGTGAGCGACTGGTTGATGCGCTCAATGCGCTCGTGGATGGTGGCGCGCTCCTTGTTGAGCTGCGAACTGAAGTTGGCCACTTCGCGGATGGTGTTCTCGTTGAGCGCGCGTTTGAAGTCGGCCTCGAAACGCGGCAGGTCGTCGGCTACCAGGCGCTGTAGCAGGGTGCGGTACTCGCCGCCCGAGCCTACCGACACGTCCAGCTCCTGCGTTTCCACCGGGAACCGGGTGCTGAAGGAGCGCATGGCGTCGATGATTTTTTCCAACAGACGCCGGGCACGGCCCTCTTGCGCATCAATGCGGGCTTGCAGGCTGTCACGCATCTCGCGCTCACGGGCATCGCAGCTCTCCACGGTGAGCGACTGCGGGCCCTGCACTTCCTGCCACAAGGTTTGCAGACGCTCGGCCAGCTGCGCGTACCCCTCGGGGGTTTGCGCCATCAGCACCTCGGCCTCCTGGCGCAGGCGCTGTGCGTCGTCGATTTTTTGTTCGGTCTTGGAGCGCTTGCCGCGTTGCTCGATGAGTTGATCCTCGGTCTTGGCCAACTCTTGTTCCAGCGTTTTCAACTGCTGGGTCAGGGTCGCCAGCAGATCGGAGGCGGCCTCCAGCACAGAGCGTTCGGCGCGCAGACGCGCCATCTCACGGGCGTTGGCTTGCCAGTCCAGATCGTTGTAGTCCTGAAACTCCTCCAGCTTGGCCAAGGCCTGCTGGCGCGCGCGCAGGGTGGATTGCTCTTGCTGCAGCGTGCCGATTTGCGCGCCGACCTCGCCGAGGCGCGCCTCCAGCACCCGCTTTTTGCCTTCCAGCACGCCCAGCTTGGCGGCGTTGCTCCAGCCCAGCACGTAGCGGCTGCGGTCGTCCAGGCGGTGGCGGTCGTCTTTTTCGTGGCGCTCACCTCCGGCCTTGATTTGCCCGGCGCGGGTGATGGCTTTGGGCTCGGCGCGGAACTGCTCTTGCGTGGTGCAGCAGGCGTAGTCAAAGCGGCGCGCCACCTCCAGTTCGAGCCAGGTGTAAAAGGCGGAGTCGGGTTTGATGGCGATCTTGCGGGCCAGCGACTGGGCATGCAGCGTGGGGCGCTCCGGGCGCACGTTGTCGCGCACCCGGTAGTACACCAGCCGCCCTTTGAGGTGGGTGTCATCCACCCACTGGGCCACCTTGGCGTAGTGCGCATCGGGCACCAGCAGCGAGAGCGCAAAGCTGTGCAGTACCCGCTCGGCCGCGCCCTCCCAGTCACGCGCATCGTCATGCACTTGCAGCAGCTCACCGGCAAACGGCATGCTGTCCTCGCGCAGGCCCAGGGCCTGGCACAGCGCGGCGCGCAGGGCGATGTACTGCGCGCCGATGTTGCTGCGCCGCGCGCGCAGGCTCTTGATTTCGTCGTCCAGCAACTGGTGATCGGATCGCCCCTGGGCCAGTTCCACACCGCGCTCGGTCAATTCGTTTTGCAGTACGGCCTCACGCTCGGCATCGGCCACGCGGCGGGCGGCACAGCCTTGTTGCTGGGTCAGCAGCTCTTCGCGGTTGGCCACGGCCAGCAGGCCCAGGCTCACACGCAGCTCGTCGTAGCGCTGCGCATTCTTCTGGCGCTTGTTCAGCTCGGTCTGCTGGCGCTGGATGTCGGCATCAATCTGCGCGATGCGGTCGCCCCCGTTGAGTGCCAGTGCCTGGCGCAGTTCGCGCTCTTTGCCTTGCTGTGCAAGCTTGTGCGCTTGCAGGCGCTCCACCTTGGCAGTCTCATTGCCCAGTGTGGTGTGCAGATGCTCCAGCCGCACATCCAGCAGGGCCCGCTTCTGGCTGGCAAACCAGGGCTTGAGCGCCTCGCGGCATGCGCGCAACTCAGTTGTGCCTTGTTGCAGCTGTGCATGCACATCGCAGTCCGCCACCAGCGGCGTGAGCAGATCAACCTGCTGCTTGGCCTTGAGCACGGCGGCGTGGGCACGGGTCAGGTCGTCAAAGTGCGCCAGCAACCCGGCAATGCGCGGGGCCACGTCAAAGGGCTCCAGCATGTGGTGGCGCACAAAGTCAGTCAGGTTGCCCACCGACTTCATCGACACGGTTTGGTGGAACAGCTCCAGCGCCTGCTCGCCCATGTTGCCAAAGCGACGGCGAAAGTGCGCGCTGTAGGGCGGGAAACTGTCAAACAGGCTGACCCCACTTTTGCGCAGCCGCGTGCGCAAGGCGGGTACGGCCGTGCCGAAGTCCGAAAAGTCCTCCGTCAGCGACAGCGCCTTGTCCGCCACGGCGTAAAAGCGCTCGGGCTGGCCAAAGCTGTCTTTCATCCAGAACACCTGGGCCAGCGTTACCGTCTGGTCAAACCCGGCGTTGTGGAACACGCCCAGAATCACCGCATAGTCGCTGTTTGCGCGCAGCGCCACCGGCTTGGCATGGCCACTGGTTTCATTGCGCTCGGACTTGTAATGCCCCAGCACGTAGGAGCGCAGCGAGCGCTCGCGCGCATCGGCCCCGGCCGCCTTGTTGTAGGCCACGCGGTGGGCGGGCACCAAGAGCGTGGTGAGCGCATCCACCAACGTGGACTTGCCCGAGCCGATGTCACCCGTCAACAACCCGTTGCGGCCATCGAGCGCCAGCGTCCAGACGCGTTTGTCAAACGTGCCCCAGTTGAACACCTCCAGGCGCGAGAGGCGAAACCCGGTGAGCGCGGTGTCGTCATGCATCGTCCGGCTCCACGGCGTTGGGGGCCAGCAGTTGGGCCTGGTACGCGGCCAGTCGCACATCGAATTCGGCCAGCCACTGCGCATCGACAAAGGCCTTGAGAATGCGGCGCACTTCGTACACCGGCTCTGGTGCCGCGCGGCCCGATGCAGCTTCCGCAGGCGCTTTGAGGCGGCGCACAAAACCCAGCTCAATCACCTTGTTGAGCTGGGTCTCGATCTGGTCCATCAGGCGCGATTCGTTGGAGCCTGCGGGCAGAAACACGCGCACCAGTTCCACCACCGCGCTGCGCGTCAGAATCAGCCGCGTGTCGCCACCGCTGGCATCAAACTCGGCCAGTTTTTTGCGCAACAGCGCCAGCAGCAGGCTCACCTGAAAACTCAAGGGCTGGCGGCGCACCAGGCGTGGCAGCTTTGCAGCGCCCTCGTTCGCCTGCGGCTGGGCACGCAAAAAGGCATAGCCCTCGGCCTCGTCTACCACCAGGTCCAGTGCCAGCACGGCCACATAGTCACGCACCCGCGCCTGCAACTGCAGCAAAGCGGCCCATTGGGTGGCATCGTCTTCACGGTACAGCACGCCTTTGAGCAAGGGGACGACCAGGGTGCTCAGGTCGGGTTGCGCGGCAGCGGAATTTGCCGTAACGACATCGCGCAGAACAACAGGGTTCATGCCAACAACTCCACGACAAATGCCAATGAACGACGACGAACTCCTCTTGTCAAACGTCGCATCGGGCGGCCCTGTCCAAACTGGTCTCATCAATATCTGCCCGCACACCTTTTCGCCGACTCTTGATCAGACCAAAACCATTGGTTTGACCTTGCAGTGGCACACGTACGGGCCGCAAAGCGATGTGATCCCCCGCGACTTCACAGGTCATGACCATGCCTTGCTTGAGTCCAAAATATTGGCGTACATCGCGCGGAATCGTGACTCGTCCCTTGCTGGTCAAGGTGGTTTGCATGACTACGCTCCAAAAATGTAACTTGACCGTACCAGAATGTTAAGCGGCATCGACTCACCTCAACCCCTGACAAAAATCACCCGTGGCAAGCTTGCTTGCCGGGTCACCCAGCCGCCCGCCTCGTCCGGTACCACCCAGGCCACCGCGTCGTGCACGGACTCGTCCACCGCCGAGTGGGCGGATTCGCTGGCCAGTTGCAGATAGGCCACCAGTTCGCCCAAGCCCTGCTGCAGCGGGCGGCTGTGCAACAACTCCGCCAGGGTGACTTGCGCGCGGGTTTGCAGCGACTGGCGAATGTGGGCCGACAGGGCCGCCTTGTCCACCCGCACTTGCGAGAACAAAGCTGCGGCGTCCAGGTCCGCATCTCCCGCCTGCAAGGCCACGCGCTCCAGCACGGTTTGCTGGGGCGGCTGGTACAGGGGGCGCTCCAAGGGCAGCTCCACGCCCACGCCAATTTCATCGATTTGCATGAAGTCCGCCGCGCGCAGGGCCGCCGGGGCTGCGTCACGCAATGCCAGGGCCTTGCCTTCAATGCCGCGCAAAATGTCCATGATGCGGCGGTTTTCCAGCCAGGCCTTGTCGTCCAGAAAGCGGCGCAACTGCTGCGACAGCTGGGCCACGGTGCGCTGGGCATATTCCCCGGCCTCCAGCCAGTCGTAGTGCACGCGCTTCAGGCGCACATCGGGTTCCAGCGCGGACACCGGCGGCAAATCCAGCACCCGTGCCAGCAGCGTGGTGAATTCTTCCTGGCGCGACTGCGACATCAAAAAATCCCAGAAGGCACGAAAGCTCTTGCCCTGGTCGGACTCGGCAATCGCATCGCGCTCACCCATGATGGCTTGCAACAGTTCGCCCTTGGCACCGTCCCACAGGGCGATGCGCTCGCGCACCGTGCGGTCCAGCATGCGAAAGTTGTGCTCCACCTCCCGAAAATCCGCCAGCAGTTCCCGCGCAAGGCCGGTGAACTGCTGAAAGCGGTCTTTGAGCGCGGTGTCATCCAGCAGGGCCATGTTGCCCTCCACCACGCGGGCTATTTCCGCATCGATGGCATCGCGCTGTTTGTGCAGCTCGGCCAGGCGCGCCTGCGGGTTGGTCTCACTGCCATCGCTCATTTGCTTGAGCAGGCCAAACAACGTGAGCAGGCGCGATTCGGTGCCCACAAAGCTGCGGTCGGACAAGCTGCCCAACCAGGCCAGGGCGCGCTCGGTGGGCGGGGTCAGGTCAAAGTGCGGCTCGTCCGAGCCTGCGGGATAGAACTTGCGCAGCCAGCCTTTGTCGTTGGCAGCCCAGTCGTTCAGATACTCCTGCGCCGACTTGGGGAAAGCCACTCTGCCCTTGTTTTCTCCCAACTGCTCGCGCAAACCATACAGCGTGTCTTCCAGCGCCTCGGCCAGATTCGACTGCGCCATGACCCGCACATTGGGCACGACGAATACTCGGTGCAGGAAGCTGGCGACCAAGGGGGCCGAGTCCGCCGCCAGCAAGCGCCAGGCCGGGTGCTGGCGGCGCTGCAGGTCGAGGGTGGCGTAGTCGAG
>CAZDDK010000011.1:17481-31524 GCA_964504185.1 uncultured Rhodoferax sp.
TTGGGCGTCTCGTACAAGGTCACTTTGGTGAGCGACAGGTGGCGGCCAAAGCGGTCGTGGTACACGTCCTTGAGGATGTCGAAGGCGGCCTTGGCCAGGTTTTCCACCGTGGGCACGCGGTCGATGACCACGGTCTTGTGATTGGGCATGCTGTCCAGGAAGGCGCGCACGGCGGTGTCGTTCTCGTAGACGATGAAGGCATGGTCCCACAGGTCCACCAGGTGCTGTTTGGCCAGCGCCTTGATGTCGCCGAAGTCCATGATCATGCCATTGTCGGACTCGCCGTCCTTCTGCACCACATCGCCCGTGAGGGTGATGAGCAGGGTGTAACGGTGGCCGTGCAGGTTGCGGCACTGGCTGTTGTGGTCGGGAATGCGATGGCCGGCATCGAATTCCATCTTGCGGGTAATGGTCAGCATGGAGAGGTCCAGCGGGAAATTAGGGGATTTGAAGAAGTTTGTGGGTCTGCAGGCTCAGCTTCCACTTCGGATGGGCCTTGCAGTAGTCGATGGCCAGGCGCAGATTGGTGGCCTGCAGCGGCCCGTCCATGGCCTGCAGAAAATGGTGCTCAAAGGGCAGCGCGGCGTATTCGTCCAGCGGCTGCCCGGCCTGCGGAATCACCACCTTGATTTCGTTGCCGGTGCGTACCACCAGCTCGGATCCCATTTTGGGGCTGACGCAGACCCAGTCCACGCCGCGCGGCACCGACAGCGTGCCGTTGGTCTCGATGGCAATTGCAAAGCCTTGGGCGTGCAGCGCGTCGATCAAGGCCGCGTCCAGTTGCAACAACGGCTCGCCGCCGGTGCAGACCACATACTTGTGTGCGGTATCAAGGGCGGACCACAGGGCAGCGATGGCGGTGGCCAGGTCGAATGCGGTTGCGAACTTGCCCCCACCGGCGCCGTCCGTGCCCACGAAGTCGGTATCGCAGAACTGGCACACCGCAGTGGCTCGGCTGGCCTCGTCGCCATTCCACAGGTTGCATCCGGCAAAGCGGCAGAACACGGCAGGCCGTCCGGCATGGTTGCCTTCGCCTTGCAGGGTATAGAAGATTTCCTTGACGCTATAGGTCATATGCGAAAGGTGCAGTGTGGGGATTGCGGCTATTCGTCACCGGGCTGAGCCGCATCATCGGGTACCCGCTTCAGAATGGCTTCAAAGTCTTCGCGCTTTCCCAGCGCGGCTTCGCGGCGCAGGTACTCCAGCGTCTGGAACGAAGCCATTTTTTCAGCCGCTGCGCTGGCAATGAACTGGTTGACGGAAATGCCGTCCTTGCGTGCCAATTCCTTGATGCTTTCGTGCACCGAGTTCGGCAGGCGAATGGTAAGTGCGGTCATCGCTGGGGCTCCTTCAACAAAAGTAAAAACTCCTTGGGTGTCAGCGCCTGCACACCGAACTGCCCGGTGTGGCGAAAATCTTTGACGTTGTGGGTGACGATGTACTGGCAATTGGCGGCCACTGCACATTCCAGCACCATGTCGTCGTCGGGATCACGCAAAAACGGTCGCCACAGGAAATGGATGTCTTGCAAATGAGCCGTGCTTGCCAAATAGCGAACAAAGCCCAGCGCATCCTGTGCGCTAGCACCTGGGGGCCAGTGTTCGGGCCGACTCAGTACCGCTTGCCATTCCGTGTAAACAGCGACCGACAAGCAAAGCTGAAACCGGGGATCCGGCAAGCGGCTCACCAATGCAAAGCTGGCTCCCTGGCGCGAACGCAAGGCAGCCACTAAGACAGAGGTATCCAGTACGATTTTCATGGTTACACCGGTGCAACCGAAATTCTAGTCTCTTTGCCGAATCTGGCAACCTCAGCCACCAGCGCATCCTGGGCCACAGGCTCCAACACGCCCAGGCGCATCCACCCGGGTAAACCGAAGGACGTGGCATCGCGCAGCTTGATGCCGGCGGCACGCAAGGCGACCAGATCCAAAGGGGCCGGGGGCCGGGCGCAGAAGAAATTGGCATCGCTGGGCTGGCAGACCCAGCCCTGGGCCTGCAACAGTGCCACTTGGCGTTCCTTCCACTGCCGCAGCAGCACCAGACTCTGCGCCAGCCACTGCTGCACGGCCGGCTGCGTCCAGGCGTGCAGCATGGCCTCACCGTGCGCGCCCACCACCCAGCTGGGGGCCAGGGCGTCGAGCTGGGCGGCAGCGTCTTGGGCATGGGCCGGAACCAGGGCATAGGCCGCGCGCACGCCCGTCAGGCCCAGCGCCTTGTTGGGCGAGTAGAGCTGCCAGACGCCGTCGCGCTGGGCCGCATCCAGGCTGGGCGCGCCCTGCAGGCGCAAGGGCGCGTAGGCGCAGTCCAGCACCACCGTGGGGCCGCCCACCGGGCCGAGGCGGCGCGGCCAGGTGCCGTGCGCTTGGCCCGAGGGGCTGGAGGGTTCGCAGGCCCAGACCAGATCGGCGGTATCCACATCGTCCACGCGTTCCAGGCCCCAAGCCTGGGCCCCATGCAGGTAGTCGCCATAGGCGTGCCGTGGCACATGCACGCTGCTCCCGCCCTGGCGCGCCACCCAGGCGCTGGTGCGGAAGATGAATTCGCTGGCACTGCCCGCCAGCACGATGCGCCCGGGCACCACGCCATGGAAGTCGGCCAGGGCCGCACGCAGCGCGGTGTAGCTCGCATCGGGGTAGCGGGTGGCGTCGGCCACCTGCACGGCAGCCAGTGCCTGCGGACACGGCCCGACCGCATGGCTGTTGGTGGAAAAGTCAAACCGTGCCGCACCCAGGGCATCGCTGCCACCATGCACCCGCACGGAACCGATTGCACTCACTGCAGACCTCCATTCGCTATAAAAAACATAGCTGACAGCACAATGAATACCTGGGCTAGAACCACATTCGACGCAAAAGCTATGGCCTGGCGCGTGTCCTGGGCCGTAGCCGCGCGCCCGGCTGCATGGAGCACATAGCCCCCCGGCTTGGCCAGGCGCACATCCAGCGCCAGCGCCATGGCGGCCATGGGCCAGCCGCTGTTGGGCGATGGGGTGCGGGCCGCTTCCTGCGCCAGGTGGCGCGCGCCACGGACAGCGCCCGCCAACAGGAGCAACAGTGCGGTGATGCGCGCCGGCACCCAGCCCAGCACATCGTCCGCACGCGCCGCCCATTTGCCGGCCCAGGCCCAGTTGCGCCCCTGGTAGATGCCGGGGTAGCCCCACATGGCGTCGGCCGTATTGGCAAAGCGAAACAGCGCCGCGCCCGGCAGACCCAGCAGCACAAACCAAAACAACGGGGCCACCACCGAATCGTTCAGGTTTTCGGCCAGGGTTTCGATGGCGCTCTCGCGCACCTGGGTGTCGGTCAGGGTGGTGACGTCGCGGCTGACCAGCCAGCGCAGGCGCTCGCGCCCGGCGTCCAGCGATGTACCCAGGGCCGCTTCCACCGCCTGCACTTCGCGGCGGAGCAAATCCCAGGCCAGCAGGGGCTTGAGCAACAGCCCCAACCACACTCCCTGCAGCCACCAGGCCTGCCCCGCCATGGCCCGTTGCAGTCCCCAAGCCACTACAAAAATCATAGCTGCTTGCGCAATCCACACGAGGGCTGCGAGCCAAAATGCCTTGAAATCTTGGGCAGCGGGGTCTTGCAGGGCCCGGCGCTGCACCCAGGCCCCCGTGCGCGCCAGGGCGTGGCCCATCCCCACCACCGGATGCAGTCGCGTGGGCGGCTCCCCCAGGATACGGTCTACGGCCAGCGCGACCAGCACGGCCAGCAGGGGGGCCAAGGCGGCTTGCATCCCCAGCCCGGATCAGTCGCGCGGTTGCGGCTGGCCGGTGCGCAGGCCCAGGCGCGCCAGCAAGGCCATATCGGCATTGCCTTGCGGGTTGGGCGTGGTCAGCAACTTGTCGCCAAAGAAGATGGAGTTGGCCCCGGCCGCAAAGCACAGCGCCTGCACCGCGTCGCCCATGTCTTGGCGGCCAGCCGACAGGCGCACGCGCGCCTTGGGCATGGTGATGCGGGCCACGGCCACGGTGCGCACAAACTCCAGCGGGTCCAGATCGGGCTGCTCGGCCAGCGGCGTGCCCGCCACTTTCACCAAATGGTTGATGGGCACGGACTCGGGGTACGGTGCCAGGTTGGCCAGTTCGGCAATCAGCGCAGCGCGTTGCAGGCGCGATTCGCCCATGCCCACGATGCCGCCGCAACAGACGTTGATGCCCGCATTGCGCACGCGCACCAGGGTGTCCAGGCGGTCCTGGTAGTCGCGCGTGCTGATGATGTCGTTGTAAAAGTCCGGTGCGGTGTCTAGGTTATGGTTGTAGTAGTCCAAGCCCGCGTCGCGCAGGATTTCGGCGTGGCCGTCTTCCAGCATGCCCAGGGTGCAGCAGGCTTCCAGCCCTTCGTCCTTGACGGCGCGGATCAGCGCCGACACCGCCTCGATGTCGCGGTCCTTGGGCGCGCGCCAGGCCGCGCCCATGCAAAAGCGCGTGGCACCACTGGCCTTGGCGTCCTGCGCGGCCTGGCGCACCTCGGCCACGGCCATCAGCTTGCTGGCGGGCACGCCGGTTTCAAAGTGCACGCTTTGCGGGCAGTAGCCGCAGTCCTCGGGGCAGCCGCCGGTCTTCACCGACAACAGTGTGGCCAGCTCGACCAGGTTGGCATCCCAATGCGCGCGGTGCACGCTTTGGGCCTGGAACAGCAAATCGTTGAACGGCAGCTCCAGCAGTGCGGCGACTTCCTGCACGCTCCACTGGCGCTGGGGCACGCGCACGGCCGGTTGCGGCGACTGGCGGGGGGCATGGAATTGGACAGGTTGCACGGTTTCCAACATGGAGATCCTTTCATAATTAGTAATTACAGGCCGCAATGGTACGCACCATTGGCCTGCACGCGGCTGACAGCCGGGTTGCAATTGCGGACAAAAAGGGCGGGTGCCAGCCTCAATCTTCAATGCCCCGCTGCGCCGGAATGCCCGCCTTGAAGGCATGCTTGACCATCTGCATTTCGGTCACGGTGTCGGCCAGTTCGATGATCTCTTGCGGGCAGCGCCGCCCGGTCAGCACCACATGCACCTCGCGCGGGCGGCTGCGCAGTGTAGCCAGCACCTCGTCCAGCGGCAGCCAGCCGTAGATCAACGGGTAGGTGATTTCGTCGAGCGTGACCATGAAGTACTCGCCGCTGAGAATGGCGGCCTTGGCCTTTTGCCACCCCAAGCGTGCCAGCTCTGCGCTGTGCTCCAGATCTTGGCTCTTCCAGCTAAACCCGTCGCCCAGACCCTCGATCGGGATACCCAGCTGCTCAAACATGCGGTGCTCACCAAAGCGCGCCGACGGCACCTTCATGAACTGATAGATCTTGACGGCCTTGCCGCGCCCATGCGCCCGCAGCGCCAACCCAAAGGCCGCCGTACTCTTGCCCTTGCCGTCGCCGGTGTTGACGATGACGATGCCACGGCGCTCGCCCTCGGGCTTGTCGTACGGCTTTTCGCTGGGCGGTGTTTCGATGTTCATGCCAGCTCCCCGGCGGTCTCGGCCCGGTCTGCCGCGTCGTCGTCACTGGGCAGGGGCTGGTTCAGCACCGCCTGGATGTAGGCCTGCGGCAAGGCGTGGCGCTGGGCCAGTTCGGCGGCGCTGGCACCTTCGGCGTGGTCGGCGTGCAGGTTCTGCGTCCAGCCCGCCAGCCCGGTGGAGAGCGAGCGCCCGCGCTTTTCCCCTTCGAGGGTGCTGCCGCCTTCCAGGTCGTATTTGTTCTCGTAGCCGCGCGGCGTGACCATCAGCCCGTCGCGCACAAAGGTGTGGCTGTTGCCGATGATCACCGTGCTGAGCATGCCGATGTCGCACTCGGCCATGTGCGCGAGCGTGGTGAACTCGATGGTCTGGCGGCGGCGGTAGGCCGACTTGACGATGGCCACGGGCGTATCCGCACGGCGGTGGTGCAAGAAAAGCGCCTGCGCCTGCACGATCTGCTGCGAGCGCCGCCCGCTCTTGGGGTTGTACAGCGCCACCACGAAGTCCGCCGCCGCTGCCGCGTCCAGACGCCGCGCAATGGCGGGCCAGGGCGTGAGCAGGTCGGACAGCGAGATGGAGCAGAAGTCGTGCGTGAGCGGCGCCCCCACCAGCGAAGCGCAGGCGTTGATGGCCGAAGCGCCGGGCACGATTTCCACTTCCACGTCATCCTCGGGCGTCCAGCCCGCCTGGAACAGCACCTCGTAGGTGGGCCCGGCCATGCCGTACACCCCGGCGTCGCCGCTGGAGATGAGCGCCACCTTCTTGCCCGCGCGCGCGGCCTGCAGCGCCAGCTCTGCGCGGTCCAGCTCCTCGGTCATGCCCTTGCGCACCACCTCCTTGCCGTCCAGCAGGTCGGCCACCAGCTTGATGTAGGTGACGTAGCCCACCACCACATCGGCTTCCCGGATGGCGGCCAGGGCGCGCTGGGTCATGTGGTCCATGTGCCCGGGGCCGATGCCCACGAGCATGATTTTTCCTTGCGAATCGCTCATCATTGGTTTCCTGTCTGTTTTAGCGTGTCGTGACAACGGGCAATGGACACCGTGGCATTGCGCCCGTCTTCGCCACGGTGTTTGACTTTTTCGACCAGCAAGGCCTGCATGGGCAGGGCCTGCGCCAGGCCCAGCGCCTGGGCACCGGCCAGCAGCGCGGCGGCCTCGCTGACCGACGGGGTGCCGGTGTAGCGGCGCACCACCTCGGAGGGGTTGGGCACCGCCACCTGGGCCAGTTGCTCAGGGCGGTAGAACTGCAGCGTCCAGCCGTAGCCGTGTGCCAGCGCCTGCAAGGCGGGCTCATCGGCCTTGAGCGTGATGCTGCCGGCCGCGCGCACCTGGGCCACACTGGCCCCAATCTGCCCCAGCGCCGTGTGCAAGGCATGCTCCACCGTGGCCAGGGGCGTGCCCCGGTCGCAGCCCAGGCCCACGGCCAAAGCCTCACCCGCACGGCCCAGGGCACCCGCGCCAGGGTGTGCGTGGGGGGTGGATTCTGGCAGCCCTGCAGCGCTCACGGCGCGCCCTCCTGCGGCGGGCGGTATACCACCAGGCGCTCGTGCAGTTGCTGCCATTGCTCCGGTGTCACGACCGCGTGCGTGATCCACAGCACGGCGCGGTAGTGGTCCAGGTCCACGTCGTCCAGCCGCGCGAAGCGGCGGATGTTGTCGGGCAGCGGCGTGGGCCGCGTCCACCAGTGCGGGCTGCCCGCCTCTTGCACCACGGCAATGGGCTCGCCATTGACCACGTGGGCCGAGACCCGGGTGATGTTGATCTTGGGTGCCTCCACGCGCCAGCCCAGGTGGCGGCCCAGAATGTCCACGGGAATAGTGCGCCCCACGTCGGAGGCGGTGGTGAGCACCGGGGTGGCACCCAGCAGATCGGCCACGCGCTCGCTCCATGCGTTGGCACCGCCCACGTGGCCCGAAAGCACCGGGATGACGAACTGCGCCGCGTCGTCCACCACGATCACGCCCGGGTCTTCGTCCTTGCTTTTGAGGTGCGGGGCGATCAGGCGCACCACGGCACCCAGCGAGACGAAAAACACCAGTTGGTCGAAACGCTGCATCAGCGCAGCCATCTGCGCGCTCAAGGCGCCCTCATAAATGTGCAGCGGGTTGGCCGCACCTTGCACCTGAGTGGCGAATTTGTCCGAGGTACACAGGTGCGCCTGTGGCAGGTCCGCGGCCAGGCGCAGGGCCTGGGCCACACCATGGCGGGTGATGGCCACCAGGCCCACACGCACCTCTTGCTCGGGGGTAGCGGGTGCGGACAGCACCACGGTGGCGGATGTATCTGCGCTCATTCTTCACCCTCCAGTGCCAAGGCCGGGGTTTTCTTCAAGCAGCCTTTGATGCGCTCACCGCGCACGCGCTGCGGGTTGCGCACCAGCAGCAGCGACAGGTAGCTGACCTTGGTGCCCAGCAGCTGCAGCATCTCGGGCCCGGCAAAACTGCGCTCGTCGGGTGCGCCCACGCGCTCGATGAACAGGGCCTGCTCCAGCAGGCCGCGCGCCTGCAGCCAGCCTATGAGCGGGTCCAGCAAGGGCTTGACCTTCATCAGCACCAGGGTGTCGAACTCGGGCAGCAGCCGATCCACCGCCTCCACCCCGTAGGCGGCGGGGACGATGGCCACGGTGTCGTCCTGCTCCGAGAACGGCACGTTGCGGCTGGCGCAGGCGGCGGTAAAGGAGTTGACCCCGGCAATGGTCTGCACGCCCACCGCCGGTTCGAGCGCGCGCAGCGTGCGCGCCAGGTGGCCGAAGGTGGCGTAGGTGCTGGCGTCACCTTCCACCAAAAACAGCACATCGCGCCCCTGCTGCAGCCAGGGCAGCACGGTAGCGGCAGCCTTGCCCCAGGCGCGGGCCAGCTTTTCGCCGTCGTGCGTCATGGGGAACAGCAGCACGCTGTGCTCAGGGGGCGGCGCCAGGTCGGCGCGCTGCGTGATCTCGAAGGCGTAGCTGGGCGTCTTGCCGCTGCGCGCGGGGTAGACCCACACGGCATCGCGGCGCTGCAACTGGGCCCAGGCCGCACGGGTGATCAGGCCCGGGTCGCCGGGGCCCAGGGAGACGCCGATGAGTTGGCCCATGCGGCCGGTTTCTTGCGTCATACGCCCTCCCCTTGCACGCTCTGCCCGGCCACCGGCGCTTGCGCGCACACCACCCACACCGGGTTTTCCGCCGCCATGCGGTGCATGTGCAGAATCGGTTTGGAGCGTGCGGCCTGCAGTTGCACCACGTCCCAGTCGGCCCCCAGGGCCTTGAGGCATTCCACGGCGGTGCTGAGGTTTTCCAGGGTGACGAAGTTCATCACCAGCCAGCCCTGCGCTCGCAAACGGCGCAGTACCAGGGCGATCAGCTCGGCCAGCTCGCCGCCCGAGCCGCCGATGAACACGGCGTCGGGGTCCATCCAGGCGTCCAGCCCTTCAGGCGCCTTGCCGTGCACCACGGTGACGTTGCCCACGCCCCAGGCGGCGCGGTTGGTGCGCACGTTTTCCACGTCGTCGGCGTTCTTTTCGATGGCATAGACATGGCCCTGGCGGCACAGGCGCGCCGCCTCCAGCCCGACCGCGCCGGAACCGGCGCCAATGTCCCAGACCACACTGTTCTCGCGCAGTTGCATGCGCGCCAGCGACACGGCGCGCACCTCATTCTTGGTGATCAGGCCTTTTTCGGGAGTGCGCTGCACGAACTGGTCGTCCGCCACGCCAAACAGCACTGGCAACGCGCGCGCCGTGCGCCGCCACAGCAGCACCACGTTCGGGTCGGCAAAGCGCACCTGGGCCAGCACGCGCACCGGCAGGCCCTGCACCACGCGCTCATCGGGCAGGCACAGGCGCTCGGCCACGGCCATCTCGAAGTCTTCGTCCAACCCTTCCGCCACCAGCATGCGGGCGATGCGGTCGGGCGTGTTGTCCGGGCTGGTGAGTACGGCCAGGCGGTCGTAGTGGCGGATGTCGCGCAACAGCGCGTACAGGCCGTGGCTGGGCGCGCTGCCCACCACCCATTCGCCCGCGTCTTTGGCGTGGACGGAAGCCAGGCGCATATCTTGCCAGGGCAGCTGCAGGCGCGCGCAGGCCAGTTGCAGGGTGGACACGTTGGGCAGCACCTCGATGGCCTCCACGCACAGGCGTGCGGCCAGAAAGGGGGCGATGCCGTAGCACAG
The DNA here is from genome assembly GCA_964504185.1 of uncultured Rhodoferax sp. Taxonomy (GTDB): domain Bacteria; phylum Pseudomonadota; class Gammaproteobacteria; order Burkholderiales; family Burkholderiaceae_C; genus Allorhodoferax. The sequence goes on from CAZDDK010000011.1 coordinate 27,083, forward strand.
CGGGTCGCCCGTGGCCAGCAGCACCACGCGCAGGCCGTCGGCGCGGGCCTGGCGCACCCATTCGGCCACTTGGCCCAAAGCCCCGCCCATGTCGCGCTGCAGCGCGTCGGCGGCTATTGTCTGCGCAAACAGCGCCAGGGTGCGCTGCGCGCCAATCACCACCTGGGCCTGGCGCAGGTGCTGCAAGGCCTGCGCGCCCAGGCTGGCGGCACCGTCGTCGAGCGCGCCGATGATGCGGCAAGGGGGGGTCATAGGTTCCTGGCTCAAGAAGAGGCCTCCGTGATTTTGTTGCCGTCAAAGTCGCACACCAGCACCCGCAGGGTGAAGGCGTCTTCGTAGCGCTGGCGCAGCACCTGCACCACGCGCTGGGCCAGCGCGGTATGGAAGGCCAGACCCAGGCCCACCCCGGCCATGCGGTCGCCCGCGTAGCGCGCGGTCTTGGCCGCGCGGATGTCGTCGCACACATCGGGCGGCGCGCCCAGCTCGGCGGCCAGATCGGCCAGCAGGCCGGTGTTCACGTCGGCCCGGCCCGCGTGGGTGATGGTCTCGCCCTGGGCGATTTTGCTGAGCTTGCCGACCATGCCGCCAATGACGACATGGCGTATGCCCGCCTTCACGACCGCACCCAGCGCATAGCGCAGAAAGTCACCCATCTGCACAAAGGCGGCTTCGGGCAGGTCGGGAAATTCGCGCATCACAAAGGCCTCGGTGCGCCCGCCGGTGGTCAGCACCACGGTGCTGTGCGCCAGGGTGCCGGCCACGTGCACGCCCTGCACCACGCTGGTACGGTAGGCGGCGGTGGAATAGGGTTTGACGATGCCGGTGGTGCCCAGGATGGAGATGCCGCCCAAGATCCCTAGGCGCGCGTTGGTGGTCTTCTTGGCCATTTCCGGGCCCTGCGGCACGGAAATGGTCACGCGCAGGCCCGCACGCTCCAGCAAGCTGCCAGCCGCCGCGCGCACATTGGCCTCGATGTTGCGCCGGGGCATGGGGTTGATGGCGTGCTTGCCCACCTCCAGGCCCAGCCCTGGCATGGTGACCACGCCCACCCCCACGCCCCCGGCCAGCAGCACCACGCCGGGCTGCTCGGGGAGGAGTTCCACGTCGGCGGTCAGGTGCGCCTTGTCGGTGCAGTCGGGGTCGTCGCCCGCGTCCTTGATGACCATGGCGTGCGCCTGCGGGCCCTGGCAGCGCCCGTCGTGCACGGCAAAGCAGTGCGTCTGGCCGTTGGGCAGTTGGCATTCCACCTGCGCAGGCACCGCGCCCTGCACCAGGCCCAGCGTGGCCGCGCGCGCAGCCGCGGCCGAGCAGGCCCCGGTGGTAAAGCCGGTGCGGGTGCCGCGTGGTGGGCGCTCTTCGCTCATGCGGCCTGGGCCTCGCGTTCGCGGGCTTCGGCCAGGCCCAGCAGGGCGTGCAGCGCCGCCACCACCAGGGTGGAGCCGCCCTTGCGCCCGTCGATCACGATCCAGGGCACCTCCGTCACCTCGGCCATCAAGGCCTTGGACTCGGCAGCCGACACAAAACCCACCGGCATGCCCAGCACCAGGGCCGGACGCGCGCCCTCTTCGCGGATCAGGCGCACGACCTCGATCAGGGCCGTGGGCGCGTTGCCGATGCCGACGATGGCGCCATCGAGCAGGCCCAGGCGCTGCGCCTTGCGCATGGCCTGCACGGCGCGGGTGGTGCCCTCGGCTTGCGCGCGCTCGATCACGTCGGCGTCGCTGATGAACTGGTGCGTGCCCAGGCCAAAGTGCTGCAGGCGCGGCTGCGACAGGCCAACGCAGATCATCTCGACATCGGCCACCAGGCGGGTGGAATGCGCCAAGATGGCGCGCAGGGCGGCTTCCACGGCGTCGGGGTGAAAGCGGGTGAGGCCGTTGAACTCGAAGTCGGCATTGGCGTGGATCATGCGGCGCACCACGGGCCACTGCTCCGGGGCGTAGGCGTGCGGGCCGACTTCGCGGTCGATGATGGAAAACGAGTCGTGCTCGATGGCACGGCCTGCGGCGGTGAGCTGCTCGGTCACCACGTTGGCGTGGGAGGTTGCGGTGGGGGTCGTCACAAAGTCTCCTTCAGGTCTCAAGCGGGTTGGCGGGTGCACGCGGCGGCGGTGTGCGCATGGGCGCAGCGTTTGGGCGCGGGCGTGTGGAGGTGCTCATGATCGTGGTCATGGTGGTGATCATGGTCATGCCCGCCGTGCGGGTGATCATGGTCGTCGTGGGTGTGCCCGCCCAGGCCGTGCGCCTGGGCAAAGGCGCGGTAGTTGCAGCCGTCGCAGGCAATCAGTGCCTGCGCATGGCCGTGCAGGGCGTCGAACACGCGCTGTTCCAGCACCGCCAGCACTTCGGGCTCAAAGCCAAAGTAGCGCGTGGACACCACGCGCAGCGTGGGGTACTGCGTGCGCAGGTGCTGCACCTGGCGTTCGATGCGCTGCACCAGCGTGCCGTCGAACAGGTAGTACACCAGCACCACCACCTGCGTCATCCCGAGGCGCACCTGGCGCTGCACCACGCCCTCCAGGCGCGGGTGGGTGATGCCGGTAAAGGCCAGGTCGACCAGCAGGTGGCCGCTTTCCTCCTGCACCCAGCGGGCCATCTTGGCCATTTCGCCATTGGCCTGCCGGTCGGACGAGCCGCGCCCAAGCAGCACCACGCCGGTGGTGTGCGGATCGGGCATGTCCAGCGCCTGCATGGCTGTCTGCAGGCGGCGCAGCATCACCGCCAGCAGCGGGTCGCAGGCGCTCAAGGGCGGCACGTACGCAAAACGCACCGCGCCGTGCCGAGACCGGGCGGCGTCCAGCGCCTGCGGAATGTCCATCTTGGCGTGCCCGGCGGCGTTCAAAATCAGCGGCAGCACCAGCACGCGCTGGGTGCCCTGCGCGGCCGCATCGAGCCCACGCTCCAGCGTGGTCGCGGAAAACTCAATGAAGCACACTTCGATGCGCCACTGCGGCCGCTGCGCGCGCCAGGCCTGGGCAAAGTCTTCGATTTCCTGGTTGCCGGAGGGCTCGCGCGAGCCGTGGCCGACGAGCAAAAGGGTGGTCTGGTTCATGTGGGGTTCTCCTCCTCGGTAGGGGCACTGGCGCGGCGAAAGCGGTGGGTAAAACTGGCGTCGTAGAGCTTGGACTTGGCCAACGTGGGCCATTGGCGCGCGCCCAGCGTGGGGCTGGCCACGATCATGGCCTGGCTGACGATCTTGGCTTCGCGGCACAAGGCCTGGATGGTGGCCAGCGTGCCGCGCACGATCTGCTGTTCCCCCGGCCAGCTGGCCTTGTGCACCACCAGCATGGGGGCGTCTTCGGCCCAGCCTGCGGCGCGCAATTCACTGGTTACGCGCCCCAGCAGGGTGATGCTCAGAAACACGCACACGGTGCAGTGGTGGGCGGCGAGTTCGCGCAGGGACTCGCCCTCGGGCATGGGGGTACGCCCCTCCACACGCGTGAGCACCACGGTCTGGGTCACTTCCGGCAAGGTCATGCTCTCCACCGCCGCGGCCATGCTGGCCATGGCCGAAGACACACCCGGCACCACCTGCACCGGCACGCCTGCGGCGTCCAGCGGCTGCACCAGCTCGATGAGCGCGCCGTACAGGCCCGGGTCGCCGGTCTGCAGGCGCACCACGGTGGCGCAGCGCGCCGCCTGGGCGATGAGCCAGGCCGACATCTGCTCCAGCGTCATGTCCTTGCTGTCGGCAATCTCGCAGCCCGGCGGTGCCCAGCGCGTGGCGGCCTCGCTCACCAGCGAACCGGCGAACAAGATGGCGCCCGCGCGCTCGATCAAACCGCGCCCCTTGACGGTGATGAGGTCCGGGTCACCCGGCCCCGCGCCCACAAACCAGACGGTGCCCATGGCCATGCGCCGCTCCTTCAGGCGGCGTGGTGCAGACGGTGCTGCACCCACAGGCTGCCTTGCAGGCCGCGCAGGTGCTTGGCCAGGGCCAGCACGGCCAGGTCGATCAGCGGCTCGGCCAGCACCACGCCCATGTAGGCAGCACCAAAGCTGGAGACCTGCGCCAGGTTGTCCGCCCCCATGCCACGGCCGTACAAGGCCCAGAACCCCACCCACAGCACGATGCCGCCCTGGTACGCCACCGAGAGCTTGAACGCCTGGGCGTAGCCAATGTCCACATAGGCCGTGGCGGCGGGCACGATGCGGCGCGCCAGGGCCGCCATGGCAAACAGCGGCACCAGCAGCGTGGTGACGTTCATGCCGTACTGCGGCAGATCCTGCGGGGCAAAGAACAGGCCTTGCACCAGCAGGCCAGCTGCCAGGCCCAACGCGGCGGGTGCGGCACCCAGCAGCAGCAGCAGCGTGGTGCCCAGAATCAGGTGCACCTCCGAGACACCGATGGGGTGGTGGGGCAGCACTTCAAAACAGCCAAACACCAAGGCCGTGGCCAGCAGCGTGCGCACCGCCAGCGCGGCCACGCCGTCTTTTCGGGCC
>CAZDDK010000012.1:0-233 GCA_964504185.1 uncultured Rhodoferax sp.
TGCACAACACCTATGTGGTCAATGACCTCAAGGCCAAGGGTGCCATTTTTATCGAAGAACTCAGCGATGTGCCGCCCGGTGCGACCCTGGTTTTTTCGGCCCATGGCGTGAGCCGGGCGATTCAGATGGAGGCGCAGGCCCGGGGGTTCCAGATTTTTGATGCCACCTGCCCACTGGTCAGCAAGGTGCACGTGGAGGTGGCCAAGCTGCACAAAGAGGGCTTTGAGTTCATC
>CAZDDK010000012.1:266-31194 GCA_964504185.1 uncultured Rhodoferax sp.
GGCAAACCGACAAGCTGGCCCTGGTCACCCAGACCACGCTGAGCGTGGACGACGCCGCCGAAATTTCTGCTGCCGTCATGGCCCGCTTCCCCTTGGTGCAGTCGCCCAAACAGCAGGACATTTGCTACGCCACGCAAAACCGCCAGGATGCGGTCAAGATGCTGTCGCCCCAGGTGGACATCATGATCGTGGTGGGCAGCCCCACCAGTTCCAACAGCAACCGCCTGGCCGAATTGGCGCGCAAATTGGGCGTGGACAGTTACATGGTGGACTCTGCTGCCGAGCTGAAGTCAACCTGGTTCGAGGGCAAGCACCAGGTGGGCCTGACCGCCGGGGCATCGGCCCCCGAAATTCTGGTGCGCGAGGTGATCGACCGCATTCGGGCCATGGGTGCAGTGTCGGTGCGCAAGCTCAATGGCATCGAAGAGACGGTGAAGTTCCCGCTGCCCAAGGGTTTGCGGATGGATGCCTGATCGAGCCTGAAATGCTATTAAATGTATAGCTACATAGCCAATAAAATCGCGGGCTAACGCCCAATTTAGTACTGAAATCTTGTGGGTCAGACCACTGTGCGAAGCAAATGTGCTCTGACCCCAACTGAGACTGAAACCTTGTGGGTCGGACCACTTTGCGAAGCAAATGTGCTCTGACCCCAACTGATTAGGAGAACCACCATGCTAGACATCACCCTGCTGCGCAAAGACCTGGCCTCGGTCATCACCCGCCTGCAAACCCGCAAAAATCCGCAGGCGTTCCTGAACGTGGAAGCTTTTACCGCGCTGGAAGCCGAGCGCAAGACCATCCAGATGCGCACCGAGGAGCTGCAAAGCAAGCGCAACACCCTGTCCAAGCAGATCGGCATGCTCAAGGCCAAAGGCACGCCCGCCGAGGTCGATGCCGTGATGGCCGAGGTAGCCGGCTTGAAGACCGAACTGGAAACATCCGCCACCCGCCTGGACCAGATCCAGCTGGAGATGCAGACCCTGCTGCTGGCCGTGCCCAACCTGCCACACGAGTCAGTGCCGCTGGGCGAGGACGAGCACGGCAACGTCGAAGTGCGTCGCTGGGGCACGCCCACCCCCATGGCGTTTGAGATCAAAGACCACGTGGACATTGGCACTCCGCTGGGGCTGGACTTTGAGATGGGCGTCAAGTTGTCGGGCTCGCGCTTTACCGTGATGAAAGGCCCGGTCGCCCGATTGCACCGTGCCCTGAGCCAGTACATGCTGGACGTGCAGACCCAGGAACACGGCTACACCGAGTGCTATGTGCCCTATGCCGTCAATGGCGAATCGCTCAAGGGCACGGGCCAGTTGCCCAAGTTCGAGGGTGACCTGTTCGCCGCCAAGAAGGGCGGCCAGGAGGGCGAGGCCCAGCCCGACCACACTGCGCTGTACCTGATCCCCACCAGCGAGGTGCCGCTGACCAACTTCGTGCGCGATGTGGTCCTGCCAGAGGCCGACCTGCCCATTAAACTCACCGCCCACACTCCGTGCTTCCGCTCCGAAGCCGGCAGCGCCGGGCGCGACACGCGCGGGCTGATTCGCCAGCACCAGTTCGACAAGGTGGAAATGGTGCAGATCGTGCACCCCGAAAAGAGCGATGAGGCGCTGGAAGAAATGACCCACCACGCCGAGGCCATCCTACAAAAGCTGGGCTTGCCGTATCGTGTGATGAGTCTGTGCACCGGCGACATGGGCTTTGGCGCCAGCAAGACCTACGACCTGGAGGTGTGGCTGCCAGCCCAAAACACCTTCCGCGAGATCAGCTCGGTCTCCAACTGCGAAGCCTTCCAGGCCCGCCGCCTGCAGGCCCGCTACAAGAACGCCCAGGGCAAGAACGAATTGGTGCACACCCTGAACGGCTCCGGCCTGGCCGTGGGCCGCACGCTGGTGGCGGTGCTGGAGAATTATCAGAACGCTGACGGAAGCGTTGCCGTGCCGCAGGCCTTGCGTCCCTATCTGGGTGGCTTGGACACGCTCAGAGCCTGATAGAATCTGCGCTTCGCCCAATCGAAGCAATTTCAGGAGAGATGGCAGAGTGGTCGAATGTACTTGACTCGAAATCAAGCGTACCGCAAGGTACCGTGGGTTCGAATCCCACTCTCTCCGCCAGTTACCAAGAACCCCGCCGTGTGCGGGTTTTTTTGCGTGTGCGCCCTGAATATGGTGATCTCAGCGCCAATCAGCAAAGTAAGGCAGGCTTGTCAGGACGTTGTCCGGACGATATGATGGTACAGCTACTTAAAAGAAGGGTCCACGATGTCCGCTGTTATCCATTCCAAATCCGAACGCATCGATGTGCGTGCAAGTACTCCCGTGAAGCAGTTACTTCAGGAGGCAGCGCGTGTGGCGCATAAGAATGTCAGCGAGTTTTTGCTGGATGCTGGCATCGTTGCCGCGAATCAAACTCTGGCGGACCGAACACGTTTTGAACTGAGTGCTGAGCAATGGCTGGCGTTTCAGAAGGCGCTAGACCAGCCGGTTGGCGCCAAACCCAGACTCAAGAAGCTCCTGGCTGAGCCGGGGTTACTCGGTTGAGTTCGCTCGCCTATGAGCCAATTCGTAAGCTGACCGCCTCAGACACTGTCGATTCCTTCGACTGCGGTCAGACAGCACTGAATCAGTTTTTGCACCGCTTTGCGCTGGTCAATCAGAAATCCAATAGCGCACAGACATATGTCTGTTGCTGCCAAGATGCGGTCGTTGGTTTTTACAGCCTGGCCGTGGGTAGCGTAGACCCGGCAACAGCGACTCCTCGCGTGATTAAAGGCGTTGCACAACATCCTGTTCCCGTGATGATATTGGCCAGGCTTGCCGTGGACTTGCAACACCAAGGCGCAGGACTTGGCAAAGCGCTACTCAAGAACGCGCTGATGCGCACCGCGCAGGCGGCGGATATTGCTGGAATACGCGCATTGCTGGTGCATGCCAAGGACGAGCCTGCCAGACAGTGGTATCTGAATTGGGAGTTCGAGCCCAGTGCCTCTGACCCGTTTCATCTGTTTCTATTGTTGAAAGACATCAAGGCACTGGTCGGTACTTGATGGAAGAAGTTGAGATCCTCGACAACCAATGAAGTCGGCAGCACTTTTCGAATCCCAAGCAGTATGCAGAAGCTTGTCCCCAGAGATTGCAGCGATTTGTTTCTGTGATCGGTGTTGACCCGCCAGTTGGTCAAGAACCCCGCCTCGTGCGGGTTTTTTTGTTTAAAAGCCGGCCGCGTGCACTGCTTCGGAAAAATCAGCCAGCGCACCCTGGTGGCGAATGACGCCATCTCCGCCCATTAAATACGCACTGCCATTCTTGCTGCCCACATAGGTGCGGGTGGCGGAATAGTAGCGATAGTGGTAGCCGTCGTACAGGCCAGAGGGCGCGGGACTGGGTGACAGCAGCTGCGGGAAGGCCTGTTCCGCCCAGTTCAGGGCACGGTTGGACTCGGCGTTGGCCGAAGCGCCATACAGCCTTGCGCAGGCATTCGCATCGTCACCCCGCAGGGTGCGCTGGTATTCGTAGCTGTTGTAGGGGTTGGCGAACATGACGGATGCCTGGTCGTTGGAGTGACTGAGTCCCAGCACATGGCCCAATTCATGGGTCATGATGGATTCGACGTTCTGCGCTGTCCAGTGGTAGGCGGTGTTGATCATGACGTCGGCATCCAGCATCGCGTGATCGCTGTCGTACCACCATTTAGTGTAGGCACCGTAGCCTGCCATGGAGTCGGTCAATTGGCCCCAGCCAAATACGTTGATGCGGTCGAAGGTGGCGGCGGTGCTGTGCATGTCTGGCATCGTGGCGGTGAGCCCCAGGTAGGTGAACGTGAGCTTGCACATGCCTGACCACCGTGCAATGGCGGTGTTGATCGCGCTGAGAACGACGCTGGTGCTGAGATTGCCAGGCTGGTTTTGCGGGTTGTAGTGCCAGGCAATGTGTCCCCCAGTCCAGCGTTCCCGGGCGCTTCCTGCGGCATAGGACGCCGTGCCGCGCACGTCCGCTGTGTGGTTGCGTGAAAAGTCCTGGGCTTGTGCGGTGGCGACCATGAACACCAGGACGAATGGAGCGGCGAAGCGGCCTGGCGTAGGGCAGCGTGTCATGGGGGGGGCGCGCATGGAAGTGGACAAGTCAGGCAGTGTAGCGATTCGAGTCCTGCCGAGATGTGTATCATTTGCTTGCAAAAAAAATCCAATTCATGTCATACTTGTGATAAGGACAGGCCGATTCTTAAGCGGAAATCGGCAAATTCCCAACGCAGCCAGCGAGGCGGCCCATATGGGCGAATCTGGCGAGGGCAAACTTGACGAAAGTCAAGGACGCAAAGCTTCCGGGCTACATGACAAGGGTCATTTGCCAGCGGGGCTGCCATCGAAATTCCACCCGTTTTTCGATGTACGCGTCGCCCTTTATTTGTTGACTCAAACTAAAGGCGGCTACATGACCAAGCAATCCAACCGCAGCATTCCCGTCGAGCAGTGGCCCGAGTCACTGGAGATTTTGCGCCACCTCGCAACGCAGACCTCCCCCCGCCCGATTCGGGAGGTGGCGCGGGATGTCAGTGCACCTGAAATCTCCACACGCAATCGCCTGGCCAAGCTGGAGGCCCAGGGAACCGTAAGGGCCTTGCGCGCGATTGCCACGCTCGGCCCGGGCAAGCAGGTGGCATGCACCCACTATGTGATCACACAGTACGGCAAGGATTGCGCAGGGATGAATGCCCAAGGCCAGGGCCAGGTATCGTCCGTGCGCGCCAACAGCGTGTTCAGTTGGGCGGCCGCCATCCAGGCCAGCGCGCACTGCGAAGCCTGATTCCCCGGTGGGGGGGGGCGGGCACGGTGGGCAGTAAGATTTGGCACATGACCGCTTCCCAATCCCGCTGGAGTCTTACCGCCAAACTGGCGCTTGTCGGTGCGCCATTTATTTTTTTGGCGCTGATTTGCACAGTGGCCACCTTGTGGATTTCGTGGCATCTGGAAGGCGGTGCCGCCGCCGTCAACGAGGCCGGGCGCATGCGAATGCAGGCCTATCGGATGGCTCTGGCGGTCGGAAACTCCGGGACGGACGGCGCTTCGGATTTGCAGGGACATGTTCAACGGTTCGAGCAGAGCCTGGCGTTGTTGCGCGACGGTGATTTGCAGCGCCCGCTGCAGGTTCCGTGGGACAAATCGGTGCTTCCGCCATTCACCACGGTGGAGCAAGATTGGGCCCGGTTTCATGCCACGTGGCTGTCGGGGACACCCCTGAACCTGAAACGGCTCAATGCCGATACCGACGCATTTGTTGCGCGCATTGATACCTTTGTCAGCAGCATCGAGCATTACATGTCGGGCTGGACGTCACTGTTGCATGTGTTGCAGTTGTGTCTTTTGATGTTGGCGCTGTTGGGTGCCGGTGTTTTGCTGGTTGCGGGATATCTCTTCGTGCTCGAACCAGTGAATCAACTGAAATATGCGATTCAGAAAATCCAAGGGGGCGATTTTGGTTTTCGGGTCAATCTGGCGGGCAAGGACGAGTTTGCTGCCCTGGCCGTGGGTTTCAATGGTTTGGCCGCGCACCTGCAGTCTCTCTATGAAAATCTGGAAGGCAAGGTCGTCGAGAAGACCGCTGAACTGCAGGACAAGCACGAGCGCTTGGAGTCTCTTTACGCGGTCACGGCTTTGGTGGCCCGCGCCACCTCCCTGGATCAATTGGCACAGGATTTCTCCCAGCAACTGATGCGGATTGCCAAGGCCGATGCCGTGGCCTTGCGCTGGTCGGACCACAGCTTGCAGCACTATCGGATGTTGGCAGCCAGCGGACTGCCCAATGAACTGGTCAACGAAGAGCAGTGCCTGGGCATGGACAGTTGCTATTGTGGGCAGTCCCAACCGTTTGAGCGCCTGCGGGTTGTCCCCATCCGCTCCATCCCCCAGCACAGTGTCAAGAACTGTGGCAAGGCGGGTTTTGCCACCATCATTACGGTGCCGGTGCGCGCGCAAGAGCGACTGATTGGCGAGGTGAACTTGTTCTATCGTGCAGAAGTGTCTCCCTCTGCGCCCGAGCAGTCTCTCCTCGAGGCGCTCAACAGCCATCTGGCCAGTGCCCTTGAGAACCTGCGCCTCAATGCACTGGAACGCGAGGCTGCTGTTTCGGGCGAGCGCTACCATTTGTCGCGCGAACTGCATGACTCCATCGCCCAGTCATTGGCCTTTCTCAAGATTCAGGTGCAGTTGATGCGTGACGCGTTGCGCGAGCGGGATGCGACAACGGTTCAAAAGGTGCTGGAGGAAATCGACACCGGGGTGCGCGAATGCTATGGCGACGTTCGCGAACTGTTGGTGAATTTTCGTACCCGAACCGACACGCAGGACATTGAATCCGCACTGGCCAGTACCTTGCGCAAATTTGAATTGCAGACCGGCTTGCGCACGACGCTGGACATTTCGGGACGTGGCGGGGTGCTGGTAGATGAGGTCCGCATTCAGGTGCTGCACATCGTGCAAGAGGCGCTAACCAATGTGCGAAAACATGCCGGGGCGTCCCAGGTCTGGGTGCGTGTGCAGCGCCTGCCACGCTGGAGTTTTGAGATTCGTGACGACGGGGCGGGTTTTGTGGCAAGTGGCAGTACCGCCGATGGCACCCACCTGGGGCTGCAGATCATGTCCGAACGCGCGCAGCGCATTGGTGCCAATCTTGCGGTATCGTCACCACCCGGACAGGGCTGCTCGGTTCGCTTGACGCTGCCTGTACCCATTGACAACTGAACCCGAACGAAAACCTATGAACGCTGCCCTCGCAAGCCCCATCCGTGTACTGGTAGTGGATGATCACACCCTGTTCCGGCGTGGATTGACGGCTTTGCTGGCGCGGGACGCCCGGGTCCGAGTCGTCGGTGACGCCGCCGACGCCGGTGAAGCACAGCGCCGCGCGCAAGAGTTGCAGCCCGATCTGATCTTGCTGGACAACCATCTGCCGGGCGTCAGGGGAATCGATGCCCTGGCGGCACTGAAGGAGGCTGTCCCCCATGTTCGGATTGTGATGCTGACCGTTAGCGAGGATGAAATCGACATGGGGGCCGCATTGCGCGGTGGTGCTGTTGGCTATTTGCTCAAAACCATTGAGGGCGAGGCTCTTGTCCAAGCCATTGAGCGGGCTGCGCGGGGTGAGAGCGTGATTGCCAACGAAATGACGGGAAAGATGGTTTCTGTCTACCTTGGAAATGTCCCTGTCCCAAACGGAGCATCGCCAACCAAGGCTTCTCCGTTGGATACCTTGTCGTTGCGTGAGCGTGAGATCTTGCGCGGAATCGCCCAGGGTGCCAGCAACAAGGAGATTGGCCGAGAACTGGGCATAGCGGAGACCACCGTGAAGGTCCATGTGCAAAACGTTCTGCGCAAACTGCAAGTCAGCACGCGCGTCCACGCTGCCGTGCTTGCCACAGAAATGGGGCTTTTTGGTGCAAGCAATGCGCCTGCACCCCTTGATCCCAAACACGCGGATATGAGTTGAGAGGGCAATAGCTCTTTGGGCGGGAACATAAAGTTAAACTAAGTTAACTTTTTCGAACCACTCTTCACACTATGCGCGTTGACCAAGCTGATATGCCGAGGCACCTGAGAACACTTCCCTTGTTCCGCGGCTTGTCCGAGCACGAGTGCCAAAACGTAGCCAGAGGATGCCGGTTGCAACAGTATTCGCGCGGGGACATGGTGTTCCGCGCCGGTGAGGTGTGCGAATCGTTTTATTTCGTTGTCACCGGACAGGTGCGCTTGTATGTGGCATCAGCGACCGGTGTGGAGAAAGTCATTGAATTGATTGGTCCTGGACACAGCTTCGCAGAGGCCATGATGTTTTTGTCCAAGCCCCATACCCTCAATGCCCAAACCTTGAGCGATTCATTGATCATGACGGTCAGCAAGCGCTCGGTGTTTGATGAAATCGAGCGCGACCCCCGTGTTTCCATGCAAATGCTGTCCGGCATTTCCCATTGGCTGCACCGCTTGTTGCTGGATGTCGAGGGCTACACCCTGCACAGCGGCATGCAACGGTTGATTGGCTATCTGTTGCGTGATGTGGACCTGAATAGTGGTGCGGAGCATGGAGTTGTCACGGTGTCGTTTCCGGTCAGCAAGGCAATCATTGCCTCGCGTCTGTCCCTGACACCCGAGTACTTTTCCCGGGTATTGCACCAGCTGGAGTCAGAAAGTCTGATCGAAATTGATCGGCGCGAAGTGCGTATTCTCGATGTGCGCCGCCTGGCCAGTTACGACGCGCACTGAGCCGCCTATTTTTCAATAGCCAGCAGTTCAACTTCAAATGTCAACGTGGCATTGGGTGGCACCACGCCACCCGCACCCCGCGCGCCATAGGCACTTGCCGACGGACAGGTCAAGGTGGCCTTGCCGCCCACCTTGATTTTTTGCATGCCCTGGGTCCAGCACGGCACCACCTGGTTGAGCGGGAAGATGGCGGGTTCATTGCGCTTGTAGGAGCTGTCGAATTCCTTGCCGTCCGCCAGTGTGCCGCGGTAATGCACCTTGACCCGGTCCGTGGCGTTGGGCGCAGCACCTGTGCCCACCTTCGTATGCGCAACTACCACGCCAGAAGGCAGTGTTTCTGTTTCTGCGGCTTCCACCACCGGACTGAGGGCCAGCAGTGCGAGAGAAAGGGGAATGCAGAAGGGGCTTTGTGTCATAAAAAAATGGTTCATGAGGGTCCAAATGGTGTGGCTCGCACACCGGTAGTTGTGCCAGTGGCGTGATGCGATCTGCAAAGCCTGCTTAAGTTCCCGCAGCCAATGCACTCAGGGCGGCAGCCACTTCAGCGGCCTCTACGGTCAATGTCTCCAGTTGGGATGCCAGGCGTGGCAACGCCGAGGCCCCGTCTTTTTGCAACTGGCCGATCGCCTGCCCCGCATCCTTGGGCGACGCGAATCCCAGGCTTTGCAGCAACACACGGCCCTGGGCATCCACCAGTTTGAAGCGGAATTGTCCATCGGCCTCACGGTACTGCTTGAAGCTCGGAAGCGCAGATTTTTCGACCTTCTGCAGGGTGGATTTGCTTGCGTCGGTCAAGGGGCGCAGACCCACGGCGTGGCGCAATTTGGCCATGAAGGGAGTGGCCTGTTGGCGTGCCTTGGCGGCACCGGCCAGCAAAATCGATTCGATTTTTGCGGGATGGTCGATCAGGTCCAGATAGGTTTCGCGCATGGGGGCAATCTCGCGGTCAATGCGCTCGAACAGCATGTGCTTGGCGTCGCCCCAGGCAATGCCGTTGGCATAGGCCTGGCGCAACGCCTGCGACTCGTCTTCGCTGGCAAAGGCCTGGTAGATCTGGAACAGTGCGGAACCTTCTGTGTCCTTGGGTTCACCGGGGGCGCGGGAGTCGGTCTTGATGCCTGCAATCAATTTTTTGAGCTGTTCGCGTGGCGCAAACAACGGGATGGTGTTGTCGTAACTCTTGCTCATCTTGCGTCCATCCAGGCCGGGCAGGGTGGCGACGGATTCTTCGATCAAGGCCTGCGGCGGCACAAAGTGCTCGCCATAGCGGTGGTTGAAGCTGTTGGCCATGTCGCGGGCCATTTCGATGTGCTGGATCTGGTCACGGCCCACTGGAACCTTGTGGGCGTTGAACATCAGAATGTCTGCGCCCATCAGCACCGGGTACATGAATAGTCCGGCCGTGACGTCCATGTCCGGCTCCTGGCTGCAGGCCGTGTTTCTGTCCACTGCTGCCTTGTAGGCATGTGCCCGGTTGAGAACGCCTTTGCCGGTCACGCAGGTCAACAACCAGGTCAGTTCCGGGATTTCGGGAACATCCGACTGGCGGTAGAACGTGACACGTTCGGGGTTGAGGCCGCAGGCCAACCAGCTTGCGGCAATCTCGAGTGTGGAGCGTTGGATGCGCTGGGGCTCGTCAATCTTGATCAGCGCGTGATAGTCCGCCAGGAAGTAATAGCTTTGGACGCCAGTGGCCAGGCTGGCCCGCACAGAAGGGCGAATGGAGCCGACGTAATTGCCCAGGTGGGGTGTTCCCGAGGTGGTTATGCCGGTTAGAAATCGGGTGGTGCTCATGGTCAAAAGAAAAAAATGGCTTAGGAAACAAGCATGGCCAAGGGTGACAACAACTGGATGACCACGAATTCGGTCAAAGCGGTCAACGGTCGCATCCACCAGGTAGTGAGAATTTGAAAATAGACCAGTGCGATGACGATAAAGAAGCCGTAGGGCTCAAGCCGGGATACCGCAAGGGCCTGGCGAGTGGGCAGCAATCCCACCAAGATGCGCCCACCATCCAGTGGCGGCAGTGGAAACAAGTTAAACACGAACAAGGCGATGTTGACCCCTAGGCCCGCCTTGCACATGCCCAGAAAGAATGCTTCCTCCACTCCCGAGCCGCGCAGCACATAAAAGCCCACACCCCACAAGATCGCCATGATCAGATTGGCACCGGGGCCTGCGAGAGCCACCCAGACCATGTCGCGCTTGGGATTGCGCAGGTTGCCAAAACGCACGGGAACCGGCTTGGCGTAGCCGAACAAGAAGGCACCCGATGTGGCAAAGTACAACAGCAGTGGCATCAGGATGGTGCCTACCGGATCAATGTGGCGAACAGGGTTCAGCGTGACCCGCCCCATCATCCAGGCGGTGTTGTCTCCGAAATGCCGCGCTGCATAGCCGTGTGCGGCCTCGTGTACCGTTATGGCAAAAAGTACTGGCAGTGCATAAACCGCAATGGCTTGAATCAAATTGGTGATGTTCACGTAACAGAGTTTCGGTGGATTGGTTACAGGCCCAGGCGGGCCAGCCCGCCGCGCCCTTGGCGAATGAGTTGGGGCTGCGCCCCGGTGAGGTCGATCACGGTGGTGGGCTCGTGCGCGCAGGCACCGGCATCAATCACTGCGGTGACCAGTTTCTCGAAACGTGCGCGAATGTCTGCGGCGTCGTTCAGGGGGTCGGACTCTCCGGGTGCTATTAAAGTTGTAGCTAACAATGCAGATCCGTGGAGGGCTAGAAGCTCTTTTAGCACCGTGTGCTCCGGTACCCGCAGGCCAATGGTCTTGCGCGACGGGTGGCTGACCCGGCGCGGCACTTCCTTGCTGGCCAGCAGGATGAAGGTAGACGGGCCCGGTGTGGCAGATTTGAGCAGGCGGTATTGTGCGTTGTCCACGCGGGCGTAACTGGCCAATTCGCTAAGGTCGCGGCACAGCAGGGTCAGGTGGTGCTTGTCATCAACGCCACGGATGCGGCGCATGTTGTCCACTGCAGCCTTGTCGTCCAAGTGGCAGACCAGGGCGTAGCTGGAATCGGTGGGCACGGCCAACACACCGCCTTGCTGCAGCAGGGCTACCGCCTGCCTGAGCAAACGGACCTGGGGGTTGTCGGGGTGTACTTCGAAATACTGGGCCATGGGCGGCCTATTGGATGCGAGAAGCCAGCACGTCCCATACCGGTGTCAGGTTGGCAGGCAAAAATGGCAATGTGCCGAGTTCAGTATGGCTTTCATCCGGGCTGTGGAAATCGCTGCCGCGCGAAGCGGCCAGGCCGAATTCGCGCGCCGTGTCCGCATAGGTGGCGTATTCCGACACGGTGTGGCTCCCGGTGACCACTTCCACCCCCTGGCCACCCAAAGCCTTGAATTCGGTAAACAGTGCGAATTCTTCATTGGGCGTGAATTTGTAGCGCGCCGGGTGTGCAATGATGGCCATGCCGCCTGCGCCGGTGATCCAGCCCACGGCGTCTCTCAGAGTGGCCCAGCGGTGCGGCACAAAGCCCGGCTTGCCCTCAATGAGAAATTTGCGGAACACTTCGTTGGTGTCCTTGCAGACCCCGCGGTCCACCAAAAAGCGGGCAAAGTGCGTGCGCGAAATCAGCTCAGGGTTGCCTACAAACGCAAGCGCCCCCTCGTAGGCACCACGAATACCGACCTTTGCAAGTCCATCGGACATTTCCATGGCGCGCTGCTCGCGTCCGCCACGGGTGCGGCGCAGGCCCTCGCGCAGCGCGGTGTCGTCCGCATTGAACCCCAGCCCGACAATATGCACGGTTTGGCCGACAAAGGTAACGGAAATCTCCGTGCCCGTCAGATAGCGCATGCCCAGCGCTTTTGCAGCAGCGGCAGCACGTTGCTGGCCGCTGACTTCGTCGTGGTCGGTCAGCGCCCACAGTTCCACGCCCTTGGCGTAGGCCCGCGCCGCCACGTCCTCCGGCGAAAGGGTGCCGTCGGAAATGGTGGAGTGGCAGTGCAGGTCAGCGTTTTGTATGGCATTCACCGGCTCATTTTAGGCGCTGGCTGCTGAATTGCAGGGTTCGACCGGTGATAGGGTGGGCAAATGTGAGGTTGCTGGCGTGCAGCAGCAGGCGGTCCGACAGAGCCTGGACTTCGGCAGGCGCGTAGAGCGGGTCGCCCAAGATGGGGTGGCCAATGGCCTGCATGTGGACCCGCAATTGGTGGGTGCGCCCGGTCAGCGGCTCCAGCACCACATGGGTCACATTCCCTGTGGAGTCATAGCGGCTCACCTGCAGCCGGGTGACACTGGCTTTGCCGGAAACCTGGTCGATGGTGCGTCGTGGCCGATTGGGCCAATCCACTGCAATGGGCAGATCAATGGTCTGCCAACCATGGGGGTATGGCGGGACGCGTCCGTGGACAACTGCCTCGTACCGTTTAAGGACCATGCGGTTGGCAAAAGCATCGCTCAAGGTGCGTTGGGCAAGTGCGCCACGGGCCATGACGATCAGGCCGGATGTGGCCATGTCCAGCCGGTGCACGGTGAGCGCGTCTGCGTACCGTCGCTGCACCCGGGCGCTCAGGCAGTCCTGCTTGTCGGGTCCCCGCCCGGGCACCGATAGCAAGGCTGAAGGTTTGTCCAAGACCACGATGGCATCGTCCACAAACACCACCTGAATGGTGCCGCAGTGATCTGCGCTAAGGGACATGGCGGGAGGCAATCAATTGCTGTACGGTCTCACAAAACTCGCTGACGTCGTTGGGCTTATAGATCAGCGCACTGGCCCCCTCACGGATTGCGCTGTGTTCGAGTTCCGGAGTCACATAGCCGGAGGCCAGGGCTACCGGTAGGTCGGGTCGGATCTTCTTGCTTTGACGCAGCAGGTCCATGCCGCTGTAGCCGGGCATGTTGTAGTCGGTCACCACAATATCAAAGGCTTCGGGGGATGCCTGCAACGCGGCTTGTGCCTCCAGGGGATCGCTGAAGGTTGTCACGGTGAAGCCCTTGCGCGTGAGCACGCGCGCAATCAAAAAAACCAGGGCCTGGTCATCGTCCACGTACATGACGTGGTGCCCCTTGCCACAGATGGCCTCGGCTGCTTGAGGCTCCGATGCCGGCGTTGCAGCTTGCTCGCGTGTCGGTGGGAAGTAGAGCGTGAACACACTGCCTTCCCCGGGTACGCTGTGCACGTCAATGGCACCCTGGTGGGTTTGCATGATGCCATGTACTACCGACAATCCCAGTCCGGTGCCTTGGCCGACCTCCCGGGTGGTGAAAAACGGCTCAAAAATCCGTTCCAGTGTCTCCTGGGGCATGCCGCTTCCAGTGTCTCGCACAGCAATCGTTGCGTAGGATCCGCCGGGCAGGCCCAGGCGGCCACTGTCCGGTTGGGTCAGCTCGGTTTGCGCGAGAGAAATGGTCAGTTGCCCTTTGCGGTTGCCAATGGCCAGCATGCCGTTGGTTCCCAGATTCAACAGTGCCTGCTCCACCTGGGTGGTGTCGGCCAGGATGGGCGAGGTACCGCTGCCAATGATGACCTGAAATTCGACCAAAGGGGGCAACGCCACCTTGATCAGGCGGGCTGCTTCGCGCACCACCTCGTCCAACTGGATGGGGGTTCGTTTGGGAACCTCGTTGCGGCTGAATGTCAGGATTTGGCGCACCAGATCGCGGGCGCGCCGACCCGCTTTCTCGATTTCCTGCAGGCTGGTGAGCGCGGAGGAGGACCTTGGCGTGTCTTGCATGGCCAGATCCACGTTGCCCAGAATGGCCGAGAGAATGTTGTTGAAGTCGTGCGCGATGCCACCGGCCATGGTGCCCATGGCTTGCATTTTTTGTGATTCCCGCAACTGGGTTTCCAGCGCGACGCGGCGCGCTTCGGCCAGCTTGGACGCTGTCAGATCACGGGCGAATATGGTGGTGATCTCACCATGCTGGTTTTGTGCCCCGCGCCTGGCCACATCCTCTGGGGCACAGGGATTTTGGGGCGAGCGGGTGTTGAGTCTGCGTTCCAGTGAAACGCTGATTTCGACAAAGATCTCTCGCCCTTGCAGCGTAGTGGCACGGAACTCACCCAACGTGGTCTGCGTGGGGACCTTGCGGGCGGCCAGCACGGCGTCTACCTGAGGCAAAAAACGTTCCAGCGGGCTGCCCATGGCCTGACTTTCCGAACAGGCGAACAGCGTCGTTGCCGCGGGGTTGAACACCGTAATGCGGTGCTGCTCATCCACGCACAGAATCGCGTCCAACGACGAGTTGATAATGGCCGCCATGCGGTTCTCGCTGAGCAGCAAGTCCTCGTTGCGTTGCTGTAGCACGGTTGCGCTTTGTTGCAGTGCGTGGCGCTGCGCCAGCAACGGCCCCTGGTCGATGATGGCGCAAATGAAATGCGCCAGTTCGTCCTGGGGATTCTCGATTCGGGCAATGTGCAGGTCACCTGTGAAGGTACCCTGTGCGCCAGCTACAAAAAAGACTTCGCTGATCTCGCTGGTACCGCAGGCCTTGGCAGTGGTGAAAGCCATTGCCACTTCGTCGGTGTGGGACGCTCCGACAAACGGCAGCAAAAAGTGCAGGGGCGGGTCACTCTCTCGTGGCTGAAACAGGCGCAGTGCCATGGCGTTGCTGGCCATGACCAGGCCTTCCTCATCGACCACCATGAGCGCCAGCGGGACGTTGGAGAACAGTGTGGCAAAACGCTCGGACGCGCCCTCGGCCTCTTGCTGGCTGTAGCGCAGCGCCTTGTTCTGGACTTCCAGCTCCGCCTGGTATTTGCGCAGGTCTTCAATCATTTGGGACGGGGCGTAGCCGTCCACCAGAAGGTCCCGGTAGGTCTGTCCTCCCACGGGGGTGCGCGCTACGGGCGCAGTCCGCACCCGCATTCTTTTGCGCCGAAACGGAGCGCTCATTCGCAGTGTTTCTCCACGCATGCCAGTGCCGCAGGTGGGGCAAATTGGGCGGCTTGGAGCGGACTGTGTTTGGCAATATAGGTCCGCAACACATCGGCGTCGACGAAGCCAGTGTTTACATAGCTGGGGTGGCCGTTCATTTTGGGATAGCCATCGCCGCCAGCGGCCGTGAAGCTATTGATGACCATCCGGTAGGTCTGGGCAGGGTTGACAAGGGCGTTGTCAAGGCGTGCTTGCACAACCTGATCGCCCGCCAAGATGGGCTGTATGCCCGCGTAGTGGGGAAAGCCACCGGATCCCGGCCCCATTTTCGATACCACTTGAAGGTAGTCGAGCACTTCGCGGCCGGTCAGGTCCAGCGTGGCCAGCGTGTTGCCAAAGGGCTGCACTTGGAGTACGTCCTTGTAAGTGATGACCCCCGCTGGCAGTGAATCCCGCACGCCACCGGCATTGACCACGGCAAAGTCGGCGCGGGTCTTTTCCCGCATGGCATGGCCTATGAGTCGCCCAAGATTGGTGGTTTGTTTGCGTACCACGGAGCGGTCGCCTTCGAGTCGGGAATCGCTGCTTCCCACCGCGATCAGCAGCTTCTTTTGTCCAAAGTCTTGGTAAGGCTTGAGCAGGGCCAGCATGTCGGGGTTTTCAACAATGGGCGTGGCGTAAGCAGGCCGTTCCCCGGCGGCGTTGACCGGCTTTTTCAAATTGATGGGTATGAGCGCGTATTTCATCAACGTGAATTGGCCGTTTCGGTACACAAAGTCCGCCCGGCCCACGTACTTTCCCCACTCATGCGCCTGAACGATCCAGGCACCGTTTTGTCGGTCGGGTTGACAGGGGGTCACAGGCTGGTAGGTCAAGTCCAGCACGTTTTCTGCCGCCATGCATGCGGGATTCTGGGTGTGGCCACCCACGATCAAGTCAAGCCCGCTCACGGCACGGGCAAGCTCCACGTCACCGGGTGCCTGAATGCCATGCTGGCCATTGGCATAGTGGCCCATGTGGGTTGTGGCGATCACGATATCGGCCTGGCTGCGCAATTCGGGCACCAGCTTGGCAGCCTCTTCAATGGGGTTGCGGAAATCCAGTCCCTGCATGTGGTCGGGGTTTCCCAGTTTGTGGGTGTCCTCGGTGGTCAAGCCCATCACGGCCACCCGCACTCCTCCCAAATCAAACAGCGTGTAGGGCGCAAACTCGCGCACTGCGTTGCGGTAGATGTTGGCAGACAACAGGGGAAAGCGCGCCAGCTTGCGCTGCATTGCCAACACGGCCGGGGGCTTATCGAATTCGTGGTTGCCTACGGCCATGGCGTCGTAGCCCAATAGGTTCATGCCTTTGAAGTCCGGTACGGCATCCTGCAGGTCCGACTCGGGTACCCCGGTGTTGACATCACCGCCGTCTAGCAACAGGCTGTAGCCACCGCTGGCAGCGACCTCCGCCCGTACGGCGTCTACCACCGTCTTGCGAGCGGCCATGCCGTACTCGCCGTCACTGTTTTGCCAGAACCGGCCGTGGTGGTCGTTGGTGTGCAAAACGGTGATGGCCGTGGTACGTGCGCTGCTGGTCGTGGGCGGGGTCGCACAACCGACCAGCACCAAGGCCAGAGCCGTCGTCAGCAAGTGGGAGATCGTTTTCATGCTGCCATTATCCGACCGGCGCGCTGTGCGCCCGAGATTACCGGTTGGATTGCCGCCCCGCACCATTGCACGCGGGGCAGTGGGCATCTACACGGCCAAGAAAATGGGATGGCTGGCAGTGATCTTTGGTCAAGCAGCTTTCGGTTTGGGGTTGTATTTGCCCAATTCTGACTTGGCAATGGCGTTGCGATGCACTTCATCGGGGCCATCCGCAAAGCGCAGGGTGCGTGCATTGGTGTAGGCATAGGCGAGTGGGAAATCGTCACACATCCCCGCACCGCCGTGGACCTGAATGGCCCAGTCGATCACGTCACACGCCATTTTGGGTGCAACGACCTTGATCATGGCGATCTCGTTCTTGGCAAACTTGTTTCCAGCCACGTCCATCATCCACGCAGCCTTGAGCGTGAGCAGGCGGGCCATGTCGATCTTGCAACGGGCTTCGGCTATGCGTTCCTGGGTGACGGTCTGGGCGGCAATTGGCTTGCCAAATGCGACGCGCAGGCTCGCACGCTTGCACATCAACTCCAGTGCGCGCTCAGCGAGACCGATCAACCGCATGCAGTGATGGATGCGGCCAGGCCCCAGACGACCCTGGGCAATCTCGAAACCGCGTCCTTCGCCCAGCAGAATGTTGCCGACCGGTACGCGCACGTTTTCGAACAA
The DNA here is from genome assembly GCA_964504185.1 of uncultured Rhodoferax sp. GTDB lineage: Bacteria > Pseudomonadota > Gammaproteobacteria > Burkholderiales > Burkholderiaceae_C > Allorhodoferax. The sequence continues at coordinate 17,674 of CAZDDK010000012.1, forward strand.
TACCTCCATGTGGCCGTGGGGCGCATCGTCGTAGCCAAAGACGTTGAGCGGGCGCACGATGGTGATGCCGGGTGTGGTGGCAGGAACCAGGACCATGCTTTGCTGCGAGTGGCGCGCCGCCTCAGGGTCGGTCTTGCCCATGGTGATGAACACGGCGCAGCGCGGGTCACCGGCACCCGATGTCCACCACTTGCGGCCATTGATGACATAGTCGTCCCCCTTGCGTTCAATGCGGGTCTCGATATTGGTAGCGTCGCTGGAAGCCACCTGCGGTTCTGTCATGGCGAAAGCGGAGCGGATTTTCCCTTCCAGCAAGGGCTTTAGCCAGCGTGCCTTGTTCTCTTCGGAACCGTAACGGGCAATGGTTTCCATGTTTCCCGTGTCGGGTGCCGAACAGTTGAACACCTCGCTGGACCACATGACGCGCCCCATGATTTCGGCCAGAGGCGCGTATTCCTGGTTGGTAAGACCGGCACCGTCATACCCCGATGCCTGCGCACTGTCAACCGGCAGGAACAGGTTCCACAAACCGGCGGCCTGCGCCTTGGGTTTGAGGTCTTCAATGGTCTTGAGCGGGGTCCAGCGCTTTCCTACCGCTGTGTTTGCGGCGATCTCGGCGTGGTAGGCACCCTCTGCGGGATAGATGTGGTCGTCCATGAACTGCGTTAGCCGTGCTTGCAGTTCCTTGGTTTTCGGGGAGTAGTCAAAGTCCATGGGGTCTCCAGTTGAAATGGTCCAAAGTAGGCGAAACGGTCTTTAGGTGTCGGAGCACGCGAATGTCCATGCCAGTTGTGCCAGGGGCCTGGCACCCGCTGCTGAACTGACAGCCTGTGCGCTGGATGCCGTACCGGCCTCGACCCGTTTGGCGATGCCTTGCAGAATTGCAGCAATGCGGAACATGTTGTAGGCCATATAAAAATTCCAATCGGCCTTGAGTTGCTCGGGGGTGACCAATCCCGTGCGCTCGCAGTACCAGTGGATGTACTCATCCTGTCCCGGTATGCCAAGACTCTCCAGTTCGAGTCCGGCAATGCCGCGAAACGCGCCCGGCGGAATGTTCCATGTCATGCAGTGGTAGCTGAAGTCGGCCAACGGGTGGCCCAAAGTGGACAGCTCCCAATCGAGCACCGCAATCACTTGTTCACGCTTCTCGTCAAACATCAGGTTGTCAAGGCGATAGTCACCGTGCACAACGCTGACCATGCTGTCGTTGCGCGCCATTGCCGGAATATTTGCGGGGAGCCATTCCATCAACCGGTCCATTTCCGCAATAGGTTGGGTGATGGATGCGACGTACTGCTTGCTCCAGCGACCGATTTGGCGTTCGAAGTAGTTGCCCGGTTTGCCGTAACTCTGCAATCCCTGTGCCGCCACATTGACCGTATGCAGCGCAGCAATGACGCGGTTCATTTCGTTGTAGATCGCTTTGCGCTGGGTGCGATCCATGCCAGGCAGGGCTTGGTCCCAGAGCACCCGTCCTTGCATGAACTCCATGACATAGAAGGCGCGGCCAATAACGGATTCATCCTCGCACAGACAAAGCATGTGCGGAACTGGCACATCGGTGTCCTGAAGGCCGCGCATGACCGTGTACTCGCGTTCAATCGCATGGGCGGATGGCAGCAGCTTGGCGGCCGGACCAGGCTTTGCTCGCATCACGTAATTCGTGTGGGGTGTGATGAGCTTATAGGTCGGATTGGACTGCCCACCCTTGAACATTTCTACTCCCAGCGGGCCGCTGAACCCCGGTAGGTTGTCTTCCAGCCACGCACGCAGCAAGTCCACGTCGAAGACGTGTTGTTCAGAAACGGGGCGTGTGCCAATGAAATGATCGAAATGACTCATGAATTGAAGGCAGCTAGGTTGCAATTAGTGGGCAAAAGCGATTCAGTTGTCGGCATCCACGATGCGCATCAACGCTGCGCGGTCGCGCACGACCAGGCCGCCGGGTTCGATGCGAATGGCACCCTCGCGCTCCATGGATTTCAACTCCTGGTTGACTCGTTGGCGAGACGCGCCCAGCAGTTGGGCCAGTTCCTCTTGGGCCAGTTGCAGTCCAATGCGTATCTCGGATGCATCGCTGAGCGATGGCACACCATAACTGCGCACCAAGTGCAGCAGTTGCTTGGCCAGGCGCGCCCGCAAAGGCAAGGTATTGAGGTCTTCCACCAGGCCGTAGAGTTGCCGTATGCGCCGGGCGTGCAGGCGCAGCAGGGCCTCGTAGAGCTCGAAATGCGAGGCGAGAATTTTTTTGAAATCGGCCTTGGCGACACACAAAATCGTTGTTTCGCCATGGGCGTAGGCATCGTGCGTGCGCCGATCGCCGTCGAAAATTGCGACGTCCCCAAACCAGATGCCCGGCTCCACATAGGTCAGCGTGATCTGCTTGCCCGAGATGGACGTCGAGCTGACGCGCACCGCTCCCTTGGCGCAGGCGATCCACTCCTCCGGCGGCTCTCCCCGGGCTGTGATTAAGTCGCCGTCCTTGTAGCGTTTGACGTAGGCACATCGCAGGATGTCGTGTTTGAGTGAGGGAGACAGGGATGAAAACCAGCGACCAGTATTGATTGCTGAACGTTCATCAATGGTAAGGATAGGTTCGTCCATAGCGTGTCTTTTGAGTGACTGCAGGCGTCTGATTCGACGACACTATTGTGACCTGCAGGGAGTTGCCACATGCTGATTCTTGTCGCCTGGGTGTCTTGTGTCGGTTTCTCCTATAGTAGGGAGCCAGGTGTCTATAGACGCCGGTTTCCTGGTCGGGGTACCGTCATATGGGTAGCTCGGCAAGTTCGTACTCCTGAGTGATACCTTGCCTATGCAAAAATTGGCCCCGAACATGATTCTCAAAAGCAGCATCAAATACCTGTTTGTGGGCGTTGCTATGTGGTGCACCGCGCTCCATTGCGCCGCGCTGACCATCGGTCAGGCGCGTGCTGCCGTTCTGGTGGGGCAAGCACTCCATATGACAGTGCCGATTCGCGCGGAATCGCCGGAGGATGCCGCTGCCTTGTGTTTCGAGGCGGAAGTTTTCTACGCCGACCGCAAGCAAGATGCGCGCAGCGTGTCTGTTCACTACGAGTTTTCTGCCGCGTCGATGGCCGGTAGTGTGCAAGTTGTTGCGGATGCAGTGGTGGACGAACCGGTCGTCACGGTGTACCTTCGCTCCGGTTGCCAACAAAAAAGCACCCGTCGCTTTGTCATGCTGGCTGATGTGGCCAGTGGTATTGCGCAGCCAAACCTGGAAGCCCGAGCGAGGTTGCCTGCGCCAGTTTCTGTGCCGCCCCCCCCTTCGCGCTTAGCACCTGCTCCGTCCGATGCCGAAGCAGGGCAGGCAGCGATGCGGACCAAGACCAAGGCTCCCACACGCCTGCAGCCGACTCCAGACGTGGCATCCCCGCCTGCCGTCAAACCCCTTGCCCAACGCCGTGCGCAGCTGAAGTTGTCCCCCGTGGATTTGACGGTTGACCACGGTCCTTTGTTGAAGCCCAGCGTGGACATGCAAATCGGTGATGCCGAGGATCTGCAAAAGCGCGCACAGGCGCTGGCGCTGTGGCGGGCGTTGAATGCCAGTCCAGACGAAATTCTGAGTGCGCAGGGCCGCAAGCACGCCTTGGAGGCGGATCTCTCGGGTTTGCGGACACTCACCGCCAAAAATCAACAAACGCTCCAAGAGCTGACCGGTCGCCTTCGGGCGGCAGAATCGGAGCGATATTTCAACCCGCTGGTGTATGCGCTGGTGGCCTTGTTGGTGGTATGCAGTGCTGCGGCGATCTATGTGTGGAAGTGGATGCGCCAGAACGACGAGTCGGTCGCACCGTGGTGGGGGGGCGACGAGGGGGAAGCGCACGCCCCACAGGGCACTTTTGCGTCCTCTGCTGCGTCAGAATCATCGGCTTCTGTGCCTGCGCAGACCACAGACGCGTCCCGTCCATTGCCGTCTGAGGTGGATGCAGCCCCGGCGGGGATGCAGGGCGCATCGATTCTCTCCCCGTCGGGCGAAGAAATATCGGGGTCGGTGCAAGCGGACGTCCCACACGTGCCACCCGAGGCCAGTGCGCCAGGGCGTGCACCGGATATTGGAGTATCACGGGCCGCGGGACACGCGGACTTTATGCACAGCGTGTCGGCGAGCTTGCGTGCGCTCAATTCCCAGGAGATGCTGGATGTGCGCCAGCAAGCAGAGTTTTTCATGACACTGGGCCAGCATGAAGAAGCCATTGGTTTGTTGAAAGACAGCCTGGACAACAGTGAGGACTCCAATCCCTTGGTGTATCTGGACCTGCTGAAGGTGCTTCACACGTTGGGACGGAAACTGGAATTTGACCAATACCGGATGGACTTCAATGCCGTGTTTTCGGGCAGGGTACCTCCCTATGCCGAGTTTATGCATGGCGGCGACGGCTTGGAGGCCTATCCCGACGTGTGCCGTGCGATTTGTGCCCACTGGCCAACGCACGAGGCCGTGGAGTTCATGGAATCATGCATGGTTCGCACAAAGGACCCGAGTGCGCCACCGCAGTTTGAACTCGAGGCCTTTCGAGACCTGCTGCTGTTGCACAGCATCGCGCAGCGCGTGGGGTCGGAGTCCGATACCGGCATGCAGCCGTTTAGCGCCATTCGCACGGTTGTGGATGCGCAGCGGATCGAGCCGTCTGCGCGGGGCTTCAAATGGGGTGCTGGTGCGACGCAACCCATCGTTGCGGTTTCAGAATCTGCGGGAATGACATCTGTGGACCTTGATCTGTCGGAACCCGCTGCGGGAAATCTGATCGACTTCGACACTGCCGACCTGGCTCTACCGAAACCACAGAATCGCACGCCCCGCTGAGTATTAGCGTCGAACCTGTAGCGCTCCAGGGTTGACGATGTTGGTCGGCGTGCCCTTGATGAAGTTGACCACGTTGTCAAAGGCAGAGCCAAACAATTGTTCGTAGTTGGTTTGTTCGACATACCCAATGTGCGGTGTGCAGATGCAATTCTCCAGCCGTAGCAGCGCGTGACCCTGCAAAATAGGTTCATTTTCGAAAACATCCACTGCGGCCATCCCGGGGCGTCCGCGATTGAGGGCGCTGATCAGGGTGTTGGTGTCAATCAGTTCCGCCCGAGAGGTATTGACCAGCAGCGAAGTCGGTTTCATGCGCGACAAATCGCCGTGGTCAATCATGTGGCGCGTGGTGTCGCTGAGCCGCAAGTGCAGCGACACCACATCACTTTGTTCAAAGAAGCTCTCTCGGCTGCTGGCTGTGGCGTAGCCATCTTGGCGCGCAAGCTCCAGGGACGCTTCGCTGCCCCAGATGACAACATGCATGCCAAAGGCTCGACCGTAACCGGCCACTATGCGCCCGATCTTTCCATAACCCCAAATCCCGAGAAACTTGCCGTTCAACTCACTGCCCATGCCGAAGTTGGGTGGCATGGAACCAGCTTTCAACCCACTTTGCTGCCATGCTCCGTGTTTGAGGTTTCCGATGTACTGCGGCAGTCGGCGCATGGCGGCCAGGATCAATGCCCAGGTCAATTCTGCGGGTGCAACGCCAGAACCTTGCCCTTCCGCTACGGCAATGCCCCGCTCGGTGCAGGCCTGCACGTCCAGATGGTGTCCAACACGCCCGGTCTGAGAGATCATTTTCAGTCGGGGCAGCTTCTCAATGAGCTGGCGGTTTATGTGGGTTCGCTCACGGATCAAGACAATCACGTCAGCGTCTTTCAGGCGCACAGCGAGCTGGCCCAGACCTTTGACGGTATTGGTGTAAACCTTGGCTTGGTAGTTGTCCAGCTTGGTCGCACACTCCAGCTTTCGCACGGCATCTTGGTAATCGTCCAAAATCACAATATTCATGGACGCAATTGTGCCTTGTTGGGTCCTCTGCAAAAGAACCTGAAGCGACACGGCACCGTCTGGGCCCAGGTGCCTCGTGTACCGGGCAGGATCAGGACAGGGCCGCTTCGTGGGCAGCCAGTCGATCGAGCTCAGCGCATACGTCGGCCATTCGACCCGAAATGACCATGCGGCCACTGCTGGCACGGGTTTGACCGGCCTCCACGACCCGAACCACCCGTAGCGGCTGGACTCTTGTGAGATTTGTGGACATAGCCCGCGTAGATGCACGATTGTTAGCTACAAAAACAGGAGCAGTTGATTGCCCGTGGTGGACGCATGCGGATACGTTCCGAAGGACGGGTGCACGGTGGCCGGTCCATCGGCGTGCCAAACGGAGCAACGGACCAAAAACGCCAGCTTGGGCCATGAGAGCGATGTTCATATTGGTGTTGCTTTCGTAGGGGAATTACATGAGCATGGTGTTGCGGATCAGGCCGACCGCAAGTCCTTCGATTTCAAACGGTTCGCCAGGTTCGACCACGATCGTCTGGTAGTCCGGGTTCTCGGGATGCAATTCAATCAGATGCTTGTTGCGACGAAAACGCTTGACGGTGACTTCGTCGCCCAGACGGGCGACGATGATTTGGCCGTTCTTTGCGTCTTTGGTGGACTGCACGGCCAGCAGGTCGCCATCCATGATGCCAGCGTCGCGCATGGACATGCCGCGCACTTTCAACAGGTAATCGGGCTGACGCTGGAACAGGCTATTTTCCACGTAGTAGGTCAGGTCCACATGCTCTTGCGCGAGAATGGGAGAGCCAGCAGCCACCCGGCCAACCAGTGGCAGCGCCAGCTGGGCAAGACCAGGCAGCGGAAGCGAAAACTGTTTGACGCGGGATTCGTTAATGGAGCGCAGCGTGTCGCTCTTGAGCCGGATACCACGCGAGGTGCCGCTGACCAGCTCGATGACGCCCTTGCGGGCCAGGGCTTGCAGATGCTCTTCTGCCGCATTGGCCGATTTGAATCCAAGCTCGTTGGCAATCTCGGCGCGGGTGGGTGGTGCGCCGGTGCTGGCGATGGCGCTTTGGATCAGGTCCAGAATCTGTTGTTGCCGTGCGGTGAGTTTGGGACGTTCAAGCATGCTGACTCCTTGGTTCTGGGCCGGTTGGCTGTCGGTCTATACACACTGTTTCGGCATCCAGTAGCTGTATTTTTAACCAGTTTTGTGGTGTTTGCAAGGGGAAGGTGGAAATATGTCGAAAAAATTGGCATTTCTAGGAACCGGGGGCACGATTGCTGGCGTGGCAGCCAGTGCGTCTGACAATGTGGGTTACGTGGCGGCCCAAGTCGGTGTCGCACAGTTGCTCGATGCGATTGGGCCGTTGCGCGCTACGTTGGGCGTTTGGGAGCCCGTGTTCGAGCAGGTGGCGCAAGTAGATAGCAAGGATATGGGGTGGGAGCATTGGTCCGTGTTGGCGCGGCGGGTGTTGCACTATCTGGTCCAGCCGGACGTGGCGGCAGTGGTGATCACCCATGGCACCGATACGCTGGAGGAAACCGCGTATTTCCTGTCGCGTGTGGTGCCTGTGCAGCTGCTGGCCAAGCCCGTGGTGTTGACCTGCGCGATGCGCCCGGCGTCTTCCATGGCACCCGATGGTCCCCAAAATGTGCTGGATGCGGTAACGGTAGCGCAGTCGGCTCAGGCCCGGGGTGTGCTGGCGGTTTGCGCAGGCACCGTGCATTGCGCGCGGGATGTGCAAAAGGTGCACCCCTATCAACCCAATGCCTTTGGCTCGGGCGAGGCAGGCCCTTTGGGTTATGTGGAAGAGGGTGCGGTGCGCTGGCTACATGCCTGTCCAGACGAAGATAGGGGCTCGCCGGTGGATTGGCAGCTGTGGCACGCGGCTGAGTGGCCACGGGTGGAGATTGTCATGAACTACGTGGGTGCAAGTGGGGCCACCGTGCGGTCCCTGTGCGGCGGAGTCGCACACGGCGAACGCCCGGTGCGCGGCATCGTCGTGGCGGGTACTGGTAACGGCACGATTCACCACGATCTGGAGTCTGGCCTGCGGGAGGCACAGTCCCAGGGGATTCACATCGTGCGCGCGACACGATGCGCATGGGGTGCTGTGGTAGCGGGTGCGGCCACGGGGGGGGTGGCCCACTCAAACGGTTTGTCTCCCGTCAAGGCGCGCATTGGGCTGATGCTGGACCTGATGGCACAGTCGCACGGAGTTGCGACACCAAAATAAAAGGCCGCATGCGCGGCCTTGGGTGCAGCGGTGCGGAGCCTGGCGTTAGCCGCCCAGGGCCTCAAACGCCCGCCCCTTGATCACCTCCACTTCGCCAGTGCCGCTGATGGCGCGGTACTGGGGTGCAGCCTGGGGGGCGGCCTTGGCCCAGTTGCTGTAGTAGTCAACCAAGGGCCGGGTTTGCGCGCTGTAGACGTCCAGGCGCTTCTTGACAGTCTCTTCCTGGTCGTCGGGGCGCTGGACCAGCGCCTCGCCGGTCACATCGTCCTTGCCCTCCACCTGAGGGGGATTGAACTTGACGTGGTAGGTGCGTCCTGACGCGGGGTGTGAACGACGCCCGCTCATGCGTTCGATGATGGCATCAAAAGGGACATCGATTTCCAGCACGTAGTCCAGCTTGACACCGGCAGCCTTCATGGCGTCGGCCTGCGGAATGGTGCGCGGGAAGCCGTCAAACAGAAAGCCCTGGGCGCAGTCGGGCTGGGCAATGCGCTCCTTGACCAGATTGATGATCAGGTCATCACTGACCAGACCCCCAGACTTCATGATGGCATCGGCCTGCTGGCCCAAAGGGGTGCCCGCCTTGACCGCCGCGCGCAGCATGTCGCCGGTGGAAATTTGCGGAATGCCGAATTTTTGGCAAATGAACGTGGCCTGTGTGCCTTTGCCCGCGCCTGGCGCGCCCAACAAAAATAGTCTCATGAATACCTCAGTTAGAACGAAAACCCTCAGCGCGGCAATCGGTACCCTACGGATGCCTCACGGTGCGCCCTTTTCGCCGGAGAATAGCATGGACCACCCGCTGGCACACTTACAGGCCGACATCCCCGGCTGCAAATAGCGCCCGCACACGCTCCAGGTCTTCCGGTGTGTCCACGCCTGGCCCCGGAGCCTGGTCTGTCACGTGCACGGCAATGCGATGGCCATGCCACATGGCCCGCAATTGCTCCAGTGCTTCGGTGATTTCAATGGGAGCCTGCTTCAGCAGAGGAAACTGGCGCAGAAAGCCTGCTCGGTAGGCGTAAATGCCAATGTGGCGCAATGGCGCAGGCTGTGGCAGTGTGCGCACCCCCGAGGCGAAGCCATCGCGCCACCAGGCAATGGGAGCGCGACTGAAATACAACGCCAGCCCCTGCGCGTCGTGCACCACCTTGACCACGTTCGGGTTGGCAAAGTCTGCAATGTCGTCGATGGGGTGGGCGGCGGTTCCGATGCTGGCCAGCGGCTGGTTGCGCAGGACGTCCGCCACGGCTTGGACCAAAGCAGGGTCGATGAGAGGCTCGTCGCCTTGCACGTTGACGACAATGGCGCTGTCGTCCAGGCCCAGCAACTGGCAGGCCTCGGCCAAGCGGTCGCTGCCGGACGGGTGGTCCTCGCGGGTCAGCACGGCCTCAATTTTGTGGCGGTGGCACACCCCCAGAATGGCGGGGCTGTCCGCCGCGACCACGATGCGCGTGCTTGGTGGCACGCCCGCGTGCACGCGCTGGGCCACACGCACCACCATGGGAACGCCCCCAATGTCGGCCAGCGGCTTGTTGGGCAGGCGGCTGGAGGCCAGCCGTGCGGGAATCAGGACCGTATAGCCCATGCCGCTTGTTACAGGCCGAGTTCGGCGTCGGTCAGCGGGCGGGCCTCATTTTCCAGCAGGACGGGAATGCCGTCCCGCACCGGATAGGCCAGGCGCGCCGCTCGCGAAATCAGCTCCTGCTTGTCGCGGTCATATTCCAGGGGGCCCTTGGTTACAGGGCAAACGATGAGTTCAAGAAGTCTGGTGTCCATGGACGGATGATAGCTGTGCCGCTGGGAGTCGTGCGAGGGCACCATCCAGCGCCGCAAAAAAGGCGGGCTCGGGATCGAGCATGAGAGGAATAGCCCAAGCGTCGGGCACCCTTTGCCATAGTTTTGCAGCATCTTTCTCGGTGCAAATAACCTTGTAGCCCGCGTATATATTGATGTCAATGCTATCAAAATTATAGTGATCTGGTAGACTGACGGTTCCCGCCAGTGGCAGTTGGAGTGCCTGCAGCATCTCGAAGAATGACTCCGGCCGCGCAATACCGGCAAGCGCCAACAAGGGCTTGGGACTGTGGGCACACAAGGTATCCAGTGCGATCCGGGTGCCATCTTGGCAGATGGCGTACTGCGCCAGGCTGCGCCGGGCTGCATAGCCGCCACAAGCGAGTGGGTTGCCGGTGTTCAAAACCCAGAAACGGTCAGGGTGTTGTCCGGCGCGGGCCAGCGCCCGGCGCGGCCAGGGTTCGCGCAGCGGTCCGGCGGGCAGCAACCAGCCGTTGCCGACACCCCGGTCGTCAAAAACGCACACCTCCAGATCCCGGTGCAGGGCGTAGTGCTGCAGTCCGTCGTCGCAGAGCAGTACCTGCGTGTGTGGGTAGCGTGCCAGCAAAGCGGTGGCCGCCGCGTGGCGGGTATCCCCCACAAAGACTGGGGTTTGGGTCGCTGTGTGGATGAGCAGGGGTTCATCGCCGACCCGCTGGGGGAGCGAGTCGGTCACAACCTCATGGCACCCTTGGGAGTTGCGACCGTAGCCGCGCGAGATGACACCTACTTTCCAGCCAGACTGGCGCAAATGCCGCACCAGCGCGATGACTGTTGGTGTCTTGCCGGCACCGCCTGCCACCACATTGCCAACCACAATGACCGGTACCGGGACGCGGTGAACGGCCAACAAGCCGGTGGAATACAAGCGGTAGCGGATTCCCGCCAACAGACGGTACACCAGTGAAAATGGCCATAAAAGGGCTGCGGCGGGGCCGCGGCGGGTCCACGCGCGCACCAGGGCCTGGCGTAGCCCCTGCTGGCCGCTCCCGGACATGCCGCTAGTGGCCACCAGCGAGTGCGGAGGACTGCGTGGCAAAGGTGATTTGGTGCAGACCCGAGCGGCGTGCCGCCTCCATCACGGTGACAACCGACTGGTGTCTGGCACTGGCATCGGCGCTGATGATGACAACCGTGTCCTTGCCCGCCTTGGCTCCATCGACCATGGCCAGGGCGATGCTCTCTAAGCTGCGACCGGCCACGGGTTCGCGGTTCACGCTGTAGGCACCATCGGCGCTGACGGCCACGATGATTTCTTTGGCGTAGTCCCGCTGGGCGTCGGTGTCTGCAACGGGCAGTTTAAGCTGCATTTCGGTGAATTTGCTGTAGGTGGTGGACAGCATCAGAAAGATCAGGACCACCAGCAGGACGTCAATGAACGGGATCAGATTGATCTCGGGCTCGTCCGTTTTGCGGGGGCGAAAGTTCATGACCGTCCTACTTGCGGAACACTTTGAGGTGGCGCGCCAGATGCTCGGCGGACAGTTCCAGCGTCAGCAGGTAGGCATCGACCTGTCCGCGAAAGTAGCGCCAGAAAATCAACGAGGGGATGGCAACAATCAGGCCAAAGGCTGTGTTGTACAGCGCAATGGAAATTCCGTGGGCCAGTTGCGCCGGGTTTGCGCCCGTTGCGCCGCCGGGGGCTTGTGAGCCAAATATTTCAATCATGCCCACAACGGTGCCAAACAGGCCCATCAGCGGGGCGGCGGACGCGATGGTTCCCAGCGCGCTCAGACGCTGCTCCAGTCGGTGGGCAACGATGCGTCCAGTGCTTTCCATATGGGCACGCAAGTCGTCCTCGGTGCAGCGGGGGTCCGCGTTGATCGCGCGCAGCCCGCTGGCCAGCACCTCACCCAAAGCGGAATTTTGCTCCAGTTGGGTGACTACGTCGGGTCCGGGTATGGCGGTGCGCGTGACGCTCAAGACTTCATCCAGCAACCGAGGTGGTGCCACCTTGGCGGCCTTGAGGCTGATAAACCGGTCAATGACGATGGCCAAGGCCAGAACGGAGCATGCAATGAGGGGCCAGATTGGCCAGCCAGCGGCTTGTATGATGGAAAACAAAGGGGTCACTCCGTACGGATGAAATGCCCCGCGATTATGGCGCAGGAGCCACTGGCGCTGGTCGGCGGGATCCCAAAATCAGCAGAAGAATCACATGGAATCAAGCCCACAACATGAAAATTCAATTGGTGCACCGCGCGTATGGCGCGTTGGTGCTCTGTGCCGAGCTATCGCCGATGCACTGGACGCACGTTTCAATCCGGTGAATGTGGGTGGGGAAATCAGTGGCTTCACCCGTGCGGCCAGCGGCCACTGCTACTTCTCATTGAAAGACGAAGCCGGTCAAATACGTTGTGCCATGTTTCGCCGTGCGGCCAGCTTGCTGGACTTTCATCCGCGCGATGGGGATCGCGTGGAAGTGCGTGGGCGTTTGGGCGTGTATGAGCCGCGTGGCGAGTTGCAATTGGTGGTGGAGGGCATGCGCCCAGCCGGACAGGGCACTTTGTTCGAGCAGTTTCTCCTCCTGAAGGCCAAACTCGAACAGGAGGGACTGTTCGACAGTGGCCGCAAGCGACTGGTGCCGCCGATGCCGCGAGGCATCGGCGTTGTTACCTCGCTGGGGGCTGCCGCGTTGCACGATGTGGTTACCGCCTTGCAGCGCCGGGTTCCACATATTCCGGTGCTGGTGGTACCGTCCGCCGTGCAAGGGGAGAGTGCACCGCGCGAGCTGGTACTGGCCCTCAATAGTTTGTTCGCCTTGCACGGCCCGTCAACAGTTGATGGCGTTGACAGCGGTTTCCAGTTGGATCTGATTCTGCTGGTGCGTGGGGGGGGTGCCCTGGAGGACTTGTGGGCATTTAACGATGAACAGCTCGCCCGTACCCTGGCACGCAGTCCGGTTCCCATCATCTGCGGTGTGGGGCATGAGACCGATTTCACCATCGCCGACTTTGTAGCGGATCTGCGGGCTCCTACCCCCACCGCAGCGGCAGAATTGGCAGCGCAGCCCACCGATGTATGGCTGAGCGCGGTGCAAAACCTGGAGTTCCGGCTGCAGGACGCGGCCCAACGCCACGTGGATCGCCAATCACAACGGCTGGACGCCGTTGCATCACATTTGGGGCGGCCATCGACATTGGCGCATCGCCATTCCCTGCACCTGGCGACGGTACAACAGCGCTTGCGGCACGGCCTGCGCGTCGCGCTGCAAACTCGTACCATGGCGCTGGACCGTGCCGGGCAGGAGCTTGCCCCGGCGTTGCGCGGTGCGGCGCGGCGCGTTGCCGAGCGCCAACTCCGATCCGAAGTGCGACTGGGATTGCTGGACCCCACATTGGTGCTTCACCGTGGATACGCCTGGCTGGCGCTGGAGGATGGGCGGACCATGACTAGCATTGAACAGGCCAGGGCGGGGCAAGCCGTGCGGGCAACCCTTAGCGATGGAACGGTTGACCTGACCGTGGCGAGCTAGAAATTCGTTTCATTCCTACAATCGCGGCCTTGGCAAAACAAACGAAAGGACTCCATGGAACACACTCTTCCCGCATTGCCCTACGCCATCGACGCGTTGGCACCCGCTTACTCCAAAGAGACATTGGAGTTTCA
>CAZDDK010000013.1:0-30915 GCA_964504185.1 uncultured Rhodoferax sp.
TGGCAATGCCGCCGCCCACAATGAGCTGGTCCACGTTGGCGGCCAGGCTCTTCAAAATAGTCAGCTTGGTTGAGACCTTGGACCCCGCGACGATGGCCACCAGCGGGCGCTGGGGGGCCAACAGGGCTTTGGAAATCGCATCCATTTCGGCGGCCAGCAGCGGGCCGGCACAGGCAACCGGCGCGAACTGGGCGATGCCGTAGGTGCTGGCTTCGGCGCGATGGGCTGTGCCAAAGGCGTCGTGCACAAAAATGTCGCACAAGGCGGCCATTTTCTTGGCCAGATCTTCATTGTTCTTTTTCTCACCCTTGTTGACGCGGCAGTTTTCCAGCAACACCAGCTGACCCGCCTCGACCTTCACGCCATCCACCCAGTTGGCGACCACGGGGATGCTGCGCCCCATCAGCTCACCCATGCGTACGGCCACCGGGGCCAGCGAGTCTTCAGGCTTGAAGTCGCCTTCAGTGGGACGGCCCAGGTGGGAGGTCACCATCACCGCAGCGCCTGCCTTGAGCGCCATTTCGATACACGGAATGCTGGCCCGAATGCGGGTGTCTTCGGTGATATGGCCCGCATCGTCCTGCGGCACGTTGAGGTCGGCGCGAATGAAAACGCGCTTGCCGGCCACTTGGCCGCTGGCACACAAATCGGAGAAACGGATGACGTTCATGGGAAAGACCTCAATGGAAGTGAGAAAGACGGAGCGGCTCCGCAGCGCGCGTTCAGCGGATTGTAAAAGGCGAAATTCCGAGCACCACTCCTTCGAGTGGCGTCACCAACCCAGGCCAATGTGCAATGGCAAGTACACCGCCATGCCCACCACAATGGTGCCCAGCACCACCTGCCCCGCGCCCTTGCGCCAGAAAAAGTAGGCCACGCCCGCCGCCGCGCCATAGAGGCGCGCATCCTGTACGGAGGGGATCAGTGCGCCACCCAACAACACAATCTCGGGAACGATGACCGCCGCCAGCGCGGCAATCGGCGCATACTGCAGGCCGCGCTGCACCCACGGGGGCAACACCCAGTCGCGCTCGGACAGGAAGAATGCCGAACGCGACAACACCGACACACCAGCCAGCGCCACGATGATCCACAGCGTCCACGCATCGGTTGTTCCGCTAAAAAAGGGGGGCATGCTCAGTGGTCTCCGTCGGCACCGGCGACCGACCCGGGCAATGCCATTTTCTCCAGCGCCAGGCACACCACCACGGCGCAGGCGATGGCCACCAGAATATTGAGTTTGAGCGGCAGCGCAAACGCCGCCACCGCCGCCGTGCCCGCCACCGCCGCCGCCACCCAGCGCAAGCGCGTGGTCGCCAGCGAGCACAGCATGCCCAGGAGCGCCAGAATCCCCGCAAAGCCCAGTCCCCACTGGGTGGGAATGGCGTTGGCCAGCACCACGCCCAACACGCTGCACAGTGTCCAGGTGAGCCAGTTGACGGCACCATTGCCCACCAGGTAGGCCATCTGACCGTTGCGTTCGGCGGCGTCCGCTCCGGGCTGGGCAAAGCGCTTCACAAAGAGCACATAGGTCAGGTCACCGGTCAGGTACCCGGCAATCAGCCGCTCGCGCAGCGGCAGGTGCATGACATAGGGGCGCATGTGCACACTGAACACTACAAAGCGCAGGTTTACGCACAGGGCGGTGGCCAAAATCACCCCGATCGGGGCTCCGGCCAGAATCAGCGGAATGGAGGCCAGCTGGGCACTGCCTGCAAACACGATGGCGGCCATCAGCAAGGCCTCGACCGTGCTCATGCCCGACTTGACCATGGCCACGCCGGTCATCAACCCCCAGGCGGCAATGCCCGGTGCCACGCTCAACATGTCGCGCGCACCCCGGCGAAACTCCGGGTGGCTGCACTGCGCGCGTGCCAGGATCATGGGTGGGGTGCACCGACCGGTGGCGCAGCCCGCGCAAAGCGCATGCCCACGCGCACCTCAAAGCCGCGCAGGAAATCGGCCACAGCCAGCCGTTTGCCACCGGGGCGTTGCAGCTCCGTCAGAGTTACTATCGAATTCATAGCAACAACATCAATGTATTCGGGGGCCACCGCCACAATTTCCCCACAGCCACGGTCCATGGATACCGCGCTGGCTGCGGCAGTGCCCACGCGCGCGCCCCAGACTTTGATGGTTTCCCCATTGAGAACGGCCGTGGCTCCCGGGAAGGGATTGAAGGCCCGCACCCTGCGCACAATGGTGGTGGCTTCCAGCTGCCAGTCTATGGCCGCCTCGTGCTTTTCGATCTTGTGGGCATAGGTCACCCCGTCTGCCGGTTGGCGCACGGGTTGCAGGCGGCCGACCGCAGCCTGCTCCAACGCCGCCACGATCATCTCGCCGCCCAATTCGGCCATGCGGTCATGCAGGGTGGCGGTGGTGTCAGCCTCGGTGATCGGCATGCGCTGCACCAGCAGCATGTCGCCCGTATCCAGCCCGGCGTCCATCTGCATGATGGTGACACCCGTCTCGGTGTCACCCGCCTCAATGGCGCGGTGAATGGGCGCAGCGCCCCGCCAGCGCGGCAACAACGAGCCGTGAATGTTGAGACAACCGAATTTCACCCCCCCGCTGGACATGTCATCCAGTACCCACTGGGGCAGTATCAGGCCGTAGGCGGCCACCACCATGACGTCGGCTTGGGCCTCGGCAATGGCCTGGCGGGCGGCGGCCGCGTCTTCGGGGTATTTGCCGTCCAGTCGCAGGCTGCGCGGCTGGGCCAGCGGCAGTTCATGTTCTTGCGCAAATTGTTTGACCGCTGATGCCTGCAGTTTCATACCGCGCCCAGCCGGACGGTCGGGTTGGGTCAGCACCAGCGCGATGGTGTGGCCGCAGGCGTGCAAGTGCTGCAGCGCCACCCGGGCGAATTCAGGCGTTCCGGCAAAAATGACCCTCACCGGGCATCCTCGCGCTGGGCCTTGCGCAGTTTCTTTTTGATGCGGTCGCGCTTGAGGGGCGACAGGTATTCCACAAAGACCTTGCCCATCAGGTGGTCCATCTCATGCTGGATGCAGACGGCCAGCAGCTCCTCGGCCTCAATGGTGCGGGCCTTGCCATCCAGGTCCAGTGCGCGCACGTGGACAGAGTCAAAGCGCTCGACCCCGTCGTAGATGCCGGGCACGGAGAGGCATCCTTCTTCATTGAGGTGGGTGGCCGTGCTGGTCCACACCAATTCGGGGTTGATCAGCACCAGGGGCGCATCCCGATCTTCGGACACGTCGATCACGATCACCCGTTCATGGACATCAATCTGGGTGGCCGCCAGGCCAATGCCTTTGGCGTCGTACATGGTTTCCAGCATGTCGGCCACCAGGGTGCGGATGCGCCCGTTCACGTCGGCCACAGGCTTGGCGACGGTATGCAGCTTCGGATCGGGATAGCAAAGAATGGGGAGTAGGGCCATGGTTTTCAGTTGGGGCATGCGCCTGACAGGGCGGCAAGTTGAGCCGCAAGGTTTGGCAAATGTGGCTATTTTCGCCACTTTTACACCTCGACACTGGCCCGCAAGGCTAAAAACGTTGCCGAATCAAGGGCTTGAGCGCAAAATCGCGCGTAATTTATCAAGTTATTTCTTGGAACGACCGCACTCTATGACGACACAACTGATGGCCAAATCCACCGTAGCGCTCGGCAAGTTGGCCACGCTGACCGCCATTGCCAGTGCGCTGGTGGCTGTGCCGGCTATTGGCCAGCCACACGCCGTCACGCCCGCTCAGCAGCAGCGGGCCACCGCAGTGGCGCAAATGGGAGTTCCCCTGAGCGAGTTGGCCAGCACCGCCCCACAGCGCTACACCATCCAGGCAGGTGACACGCTGTGGTCCGTTTCACGCCTGTTCCTGAAAAGTCCCTGGCGCTGGCCCGAGTTGTGGGGCATGAACCTCAACGACATCAAAAACCCCCACCGCATTTACCCTGGCCAGGTCCTGGTGCTGGAGAACAAGGAGGGACTGGCCAGCCTCAAGCTCGAAGGCGCTGGCGAGTCCACCGAGCCACCCACCGTCAAGGTATCCCCGCGCACCCGCTACGAAGTGCTGTCCGATTCCGCACTGCCCACCTTGCGCTCCAGCGTCATCGAGGCCTTTTTGGCCGAGCCCATCGTCGTGGACGAGGCCGGGCTGCTGGCGGCCCCCCGCATTGTGTCGGCACTGGAAAGCCGGGTCCTGATCACCAATGGTGACCGCGTCTATGCCCGGGGACCCGAAGGCAGCCCGCTGCTGGACGACCAGGGCCGCGACCAGCATTTGCGCATCTTCCGCAATGCGACTCCTCTCAAAGAACCCATTACAGGAGAAGTGCTGGGCTATGAGGCCCAGTACGTCGGCAAGGCCGTGCTGGCCCGGGGCGAAACGACTGCCGAGGTGGAAAACCGCGATGGCAGTCAAAGCGTGACGCAAGTCCCCGCCACCATCGACATTGTGGGCGCGCGGGAGGAAATCCGGGTGGGTGACCGCCTGCTGCCCGAGCCACCCCGGCAAATTCAGACCTACACGCCCCGTGCACCCGAAGGCAGGGTGGAAGGCCGCATTGTGTCGGTCTATGGCAACGCCGTCGTCAATGCCGGGCAGAACCAGGTGGTGACCATCAACCGTGGTACCGCAGACGGCATGCAGCCCGGCATTGTGCTGGCCATCCTCAAGGACGGCGCACGGTTGGTAGACCGGTCCGACGACAACCGGACCGCCTTGAAATTGCCCGATGAGCGCAACGGGCTTTTAATGGTTTTCCGCACCTTTGAACGCGTGTCCTATGCCCTCATTCTGGAGATTACCGACAGCGTTCGGGTGGGCGATCGGCTCGTCAACCCACGCCCCTGACTTCCCGGCACGCCCCCCACGGTTTTGGCTGAATGCCGGGCGCGCAATAGCAGACCGCCATGGATCGGGAAGAGCTCGCTTGCTGGCTGCGCCTTGAACTGACACCGGGCGTGGGCAACACGACCTCCCGTCGGCTGTTGAGTGCCTTTGGCATGCCGCAGCAGGTCTTCGCGGCCAGTCGGTCCGCGCTGGAGCAAGTGGCCAGCGTCTCGCAATGTGCCGCACTGCTGGCCGAACCCCCAAATCTTCCCGCCCTGCTGGAAACCACTTGGCTGTGGTTGCAGGAGTCTCCACACGAGCGCCGGGTAATGACACTGGGCGATGCCAGCTATCCTGCCGCCCTGCTTCACATGGAAGATCCTCCCTTGCTGCTGTACGGCGTGGGCGGCGAAGCGGTTTGGGAACGGGGTGGACTGTCCCACTGCGCTGCGTGCGGCCTGGCAGTGGTGGGCAGCCGCAACCCCACGCCCCAGGGGGCCATCAATGCCCGGCAGTTTTCGCACGCACTGGCCCAAGCGGGTCTGACCATCGTGTCCGGGCTGGCCTTGGGTGTAGACGCAGCAGCACACGAAGGTGCCCTGGACGGTGCCCCCGCCCACCAGCTGGCCACTGTTGCGGTCGTTGGAACCGGGCTGGATCGGGTGTATCCCCGGCAGCACCGCGATCTTGCGCACCGCATTGTCCAACGGGGTATTCTGCTCAGCGAGTACCCCTTGGGCACACCGCCGCTGTCCGCCAATTTCCCCAAGCGCAACCGCATCATTGCAGGTCTTTCCAGTGGCACCTTGGTCATTGAGGCGGCGCTGCAGTCCGGCTCGCTGATTACTGCCCGTCTGGCATCCGAGCAGGGCAAGGAGGTGTTTGCCATTCCCGGTTCGATTCATTCCACCCAGGCCCGTGGCTGCCACGCCCTCATTCGGCAAGGAGCCAAACTGGTTGAAAGTGCCCAGGACGTGCTGGAGGAGTTGCGCATTCCCGAACGCCCGACGCGCGCAGATACGGAGCACGCCCCCGCGCTGCCACTGGATCCAGCGGAAGATTCCGAGGACAGCCTATTGCAGGCCATGGGATTCTCCCCAGTGGGGCTGGATGCCCTTTTGGCTCGCACCGGCCTGGACACTCCGTCGCTGCAAGCCCGGTTGATGACCCTGGAAATGGAGGGCCATTTGAGTCGGCTCCCCGGCGGGCTATTTCAGCGCATGGCACGGTGCTGATGGCGCCTGGGCGGGAGCGCTGCAGAGCGCAAGCCGAGAATTAGGGGGTGAAGCCATGCCGCAGGAAATGTGCACAATTTTCTGCGCTATATTGACAGCATGTTTGATGTGCTTGTCTTCGTTTACGAAAACTACTACACCGGTGACAGTTGCCCTGAACCGGCTCATCTGGAGCGAAAACTCAATGCCGTCGGCTTTGAATCCGACGAGATTGACGATGCGCTCACCTGGTTAAGGGGCCTGAACACGGCCGCCAGGGGTTCTACCGGTTTTGCGGGAACCTCCAAACTGGTTGCGCCCGAGCCGTGGTTGCGCGAACCCTGTGCAACCAGCGTGCGCATCTACCCAGTGGCCGAACAGGCGCATCTGGGTTCGGAGTGTCTGGGGTTTATCAGCTTTCTGGAATCCGCCGGTGTGCTACCGGCGTCCATGCGCGAAGTGGTCATCGACCGGGCTATGGCGGCTCCCGGCGCACCAGTATCACTGGATGATCTGAAAATCATCATTTTGATGGTGTATTGGAGCTTTGGCCGAGAGCCCGACGCACTGGTGCTGGACGAACTCTGCGACGACAGCAGTGACCGCGTCGCGCACTAAATAGGCAGGACCCCACGCACAGCGTGGCGTCAGCCAGTCAGGCCAAAAGGCGCTCGGGGTTGGCCTCTATCTTGGACAGCGCATCGCGGGTGGCGCGCACGGTCAACGTCTCTTCTTCTTGCGGCAACAGCAATCCCGCTTGCAAATAGGCTGCCAGGCGTCCACCCTGGATCAAATAGCTCTTGCCGGAACTGGCGGCAAACAAATTCAGGTGTTTGCGCTCACTGCGCCAGGCAAATTGCACCTGCGTGATGTGGTTGTTGTGGTCCAGGGTGAACCAGGATCCCAACTGCAATTCCTGCGCCCACGCCATCATGGCGGCAGTGGGTTTGGAGCCCCCATTGCCCACGACCTCTATGGCCGACGCGTCGATGCCCAGCATCATCTCGATGCTTTCCGCATCCAACGGCAGGTCGCCCATGCCATCCTCCGATACGAAGTCTTCCAGATTGCCCAGGCGTTGCGCCATGGCGTCAATCTTGGACTGCGGAATGGCCTGTGTCTTGGACAAGAAGGCATCTGCCAGCGTGTCACTGACCGTCTTGATATGGGCATCCTGCTCGCTGGGAGCCATCGCCAAAAGGGTCATGCCGGAGCGCAAACGCAATAGCAGATTGGGTAAATCCTGGATGACCCGCGCGCGGTCGGCCCGATTGGGCTTGGCGCTGGCCGCCCACACCAAGTCCGTTGCCGACTTTTTGAGGGTCAGTGTGTCCTTGTGCTGGGGCCCCTTGCGCACGGCAGCCACCGCCAGCACTTCGGCCCAGACCTTGAACAGGAACTCCCGAATTTCATCGCGCACCGGCATGTCCTTGAGCATGTTGCGCATCTCAATGGTGTACTGGATGGCCAGGGTTTCCTTCTGCTCAACCTGTTGGGCAACGCTCACGACCTTTTGCGTGGAACCTTTTTCGGTCAGAAACTTGGACAAGAATTTCTGAAATTCTTCAAACACGACCTGGTAGACCTTTTTACCAGTCTCCGGATACTGCTCGATGACTTGCACAATGCGCTTAATTTCCAGCTCCATGGCATTGCCCTGCACCCCAGCTGAATCGAACCCCATCACCACCGATCCCATGCGGTCGATCAACAGACGGGCCGGATGGGCGGTGGTACCCAGAAAATCGGGGTCTTCCAACGCCACCCGCAAGACGGGCATTTGCAGCCGGGCAAACCAGACCCGGATGCCGGGAGGAATTCGGTCTTCGGCAAGGATGGCCTGGAACATCAAAGCAACAATCTCGATGGTCGCCTTCTCACCCTTGGTTTCTGCTTTCTTCTTTAGTTCGCTGGTCTTTTCACGCAGATCGCCCGCTACACGGGCCACGCCAGCGGGGCTATAGTCCTCGTACAGCGTGCCACCCGCCGCATAGGTACCGGGCTGCCCGGGCCGAGGAGGCGCAATGGCGGCCGCCAGGGCCGGAGACGGCGTGTGGTGGTGCTGAGTTCCCGAGAAATCGCCTCCTCCATGGCTGACAAACAGCCGTCGAATCTGGCCTATCACGCCTTGCGCGCGGCTGCGTGCCCGCGCCATGGGTGTCGCAGCCGTCATCATGCGGGTTTCCTCCGCCGCCGAATGGGCCTGCTGTATGCCCGATTGCATCCCGGACGACTGTTTCCAGAACGGCGTGGGTGAAGACGACGACCCAGGCCCGGTTGACGCCGGACCGTCCGCATGGGAACCGACATCCGCCCGCGCTGCAGGGCGTGCACCCCAGCCCAGACGTCCACCAAAAAAACCGCCGCCAGCCCGCTCAGGCGCTCCCCCTGTATCTGCACCACCGGCCTGGGGCATCCCGTACGAGCCTTGCCCGGTCGCAGGCCCCCCCTGTCCACCGGCTGCCTGGCGCAACTGCGGATGCCCACCGCCCTGCGGGTAAGCGCCACCCTGACCAAAATCACCATGGCCGCTGGCCCCAGCGTCCGACGCCGACGGTTGATTGGGTGCCGCTGCGGCAGTCGGTGGACGTGCGCGCGGCGCAGCACCCCGTGCGGGACCCTTCACACGGTCTTTGAGCTCGATGGTGGGCATCACGCCCTTTTTGATCAAAACCTCGTTGGCGTTTGCATAGGCCGTCTTCAAACGTTCAATCAACAGTTTCTGAACCGCTTCATTGACCAAGGCCCAGGAATCCCCTGGCATGCCGGAGTTGGCCCACTGCTCCACCATCAAAAGGACCAGCACCTCTGGACGCAGCAAATCGTTGCTAGGCAGCTCTTCCGTACCCTCCAGGAACTGCATGCGCAAGCGCAGATCCTCCAGCTGGCTGTTCACCTTGTCCATTACGGCCATGACCAGGCGGGAGGCCAGTATCTTGTTCTCAACGACTTCAGTGCCCACCAATTGCAGACCCACTGACTCCAGGTTTTCCGCCCCTTTCTTCTTGGGCGGCTCCAGGCACTCGGTCCACACTTTCATCGTGCCCTCAAGCCACAGGGGGCGGCACTTCTTGTAGGCCATCCAGGTGTCGCGTCGATCCTGGCTCTCACGGGCGTTGCAGGGTTCGTCCATCAAAACCGTCAGGTGGTCCAGGACCACCCCACCAAGTTCGGTCATGGCGCGGCCAACTTCCGCCAGAAAGCGCTCTCGCACCGCCCTGGCGAATTGCTGCCGGGGCGAACGATTGGAGGTGCCTGAATACGCGGTTGCCATACGCCAGCCTGCTTACACCGTGGCTCCGGCGTTGGGATCTGCCGGATCACCCTCTTTCTTCACTGGCCCCTTGATCAAGTCTTCCCGCTGAATGCCCAACCACATCGCAATGGCCGCAGCAACGAATACGGAGGAGTAAATACCAAACAAAATGCCAATAGTCAGTGCCAGCGCAAAATAGTGCAGCGTGGCACCACCAAACAACAACATGGACAGCACCATCAATTGGGTGCAGCCATGGGTAATGATGGTGCGGCTGATCGTAGAAGTGATGGCGCTGTCAATGATTTGAACGGTGTTCATCTTGCGAAACCGGCGGAAATTCTCGCGGATTCGATCAAAAATCACCACCGACTCGTTCACCGAGTACCCCAAAACCGCCAGCACCGCTGCCAGCACCGGCAACGAGAACTCCCACTGAAAGAACGCAAAAAACCCCAGAATAATGATCACATCGTGAAGGTTGGCAATAATGGCCGCCACCGCAAACTTCCACTCGAAGCGCATGGCCAAGTACAACATGATGCCTGCAACCACGCAGGCCAGCGCCTTGAGTCCATCGGCCGCGAGCTCATCGCCCACCTGAGGACCGACGAATTCGGTGCGGCGCAGGGTCACCCCTGCGTCGGCGGTCTTGAGGGCTGCCAAGACTTTTTCGCTTTGTGCGCCAGAACTGCTGCCTTTTTGCACGGGCATGCGGATCAGTACGTCCTGGGCGGTGCCGAAGTTCTGCACCTGCACATCGTTGATGCCAAGCGCAGCAACCTGAGTGCGGATCGCGTTGAGGTCTGCGGGTTGGGAGTAGCTAACCTCCATCAGTGTGCCGCCAGTGAATTCCACCGACAAATGCAGGCCACGCGAGAACAGAAAGAATACGGCCGCCAGGAATGTCACCAGCGACACCAAATTGAATACCAACGCATGCCGCATGAACGGAATGTCGCGGTGGATTTTGAAAAATTCCATGCTGTTTCCCCTTAGTTTGCCGTGTCCTGATTGCCAGAATCAGGTCGCCAAACCGTGCCAATGGAGACACTCTTTAGTTTCTTCTGCCGACCGTACCACAAATTTACCACGCCACGCGAGAAGAAGACCCCCGAAAACATGCTGGTCAGAATACCCAGACAGTGCACCACAGCAAAACCCCGCACTGGCCCCGACCCGAAGGCCAACAATGCCAGCCCAGCAATCAGCGTGGTCACGTTGGAATCAATGATGGTGGCCCACGCACGGTCATAACCGGCATGGATGGCTGCCTGTGGTGATGCACCCAAGCGCAGTTCTTCGCGAATCCGCTCGTTGATCAATACGTTGGAGTCAATGGCCATACCCAGAACCAGGGCCATGGCCGCCATGCCCGGGAGAGTCAGGGTGGCCTGCAACATCGAGAGAACCGCCACCAGCAGCAACAAATTGACCGCCAATGAAACACTGGAAATCATGCCAAACAGCATGTAGTACAGGCACATGAACACGGCCACAGCAACAAAGCCCCATGTCACGCTGTCAAATCCCTTGGCAATATTTTCGGCACCCAGGCTCGGGCCAATGGTGCGCTCTTCAATGATGTCCATCGGTGCTGCCAGCGAGCCTGCACGCAACAGCAGCGCCAGGTCATTGGCCTCATTAACGCTCATGGACCCTGAAATCTGGAACCGGTTCCCGAGTTCCCCTTGTATGACCGGTGCCGTAAGCACTTCACCCTTGCCCTTTTCGAACAAAAGAATGGCCATGCGTTTTTTCAAATTCTCGCGGCTGACATCGCGCATGATGCGCCCACCCTTGGCATCCACCGTGAGATCCACTTTGGGTTGCTGCGTTTGCGAGTCAAATCCCGGTTGGGCATCCGTCAAGCTGTCACCGGTGATGACCACCTGCTTTTTGACGATGACCGCCTGCCCGTTGCGCTCCAGATACCGCTCCGATCCAAAGGGAACCGCACCCACACCCAACTCGGCCGACCGCGCCTCGGCACTGTCATCGACCATGCGCAACTCCAAGGTAGCCGTGCGCCCCAGAATATCCTTGGCCTTGGCCGTGTCCTGCACGCCTGGCAACTGCACCACGATGCGGTCCAGCCCCTGTTGCTGAATCACCGGCTCGGCCACACCCAACTCATTGATCCGGTTGTGCAAGGTCGTGATGTTTTGCTTGATGGCCTGTTCTTGCACCCTGCGTGCCGCCAGAGGTTGAATGGACGCCACCATCTTGACGTCTGCCCCCTCGGCGGTTTCGACCGAAGACAGGTCCTGAAACTGGTCCTGGATGATGCGCCGCGCAGCCTCCGCAGCGGCGGCGTCCCGAAAACGGATCTCAATAGATTGCCCATTGCGGCTGATGCCACTGTGTCGCACATTTTTTTCGCGCAATACGCTGCGAATATCGCCAGCCAAGGCCTCGGCTTTCTTGGACAGGGCGGCCTGCATGTCGACCTGCAACATGAAGTGCACCCCACCGCGCAGGTCCAGCCCCAGGTACATGGGCGATGCATGCAGGGAGGTCAACCAGGCCGGTGAGCGCGACAGCAGGTTGAGCGCCACCACATATGAGGGGTCGGTCGCATCGGGATTCAGGGCCTTCTGAATGGCATCCTTGGCCTGGATTTGCACATCCGTACTGGAAAAGCGGGCTTTGATGGATGCGCCATCTAACGTGACGGCATCCGGGGTGATGCCTGCACTCTTGAGCGCATCTTCCACCCGATTCAGCGCCGCCACATCCAGCTTGATGGCCGTTTTGGCAACCGAAACCTGGACCGCAGGAGCCTCTCCAAATACATTCGGCAGGGCATACAAGGCCCCCACCACCAATGCGATCAGCAAGATCGCGTATTTCCACGCCGGATAACGGTTCATGATCGCACTTCAGACTGGAGAGAACGTTTCAGAAATTACTTAATGCTGCCCTTGGGCAAGACCTGGACCACCGCGCTGCGCTGGATCTGGATCTCGACGCCGTTGGACACTTCCAGTCCCAAATAGTTCTCGCCCAGCTTGCTGATCTTGCCCAACACGCCACCGGCTGTCACCACTTCGTCACCCTTGGTGATCGCATCGATCATGGCCTTGTGCTCTTTTTGCTTCTTCATCTGGGGGCGGATCATGACAAAGTACAGCACCACAAACATCAGCACCAATGGCAACATGCTCATCAGCGAGGATTGCATATCGCCACCAGCAGCAGCGGGAGCAGTTTGGGCAAAGGCAGAGGAAATAAACACGGGCAAACTCCACAAAAGAGGGGGCACAAACACATCCCTGCCCACAATGAGGACAGGGCTCACCCAATAGGGCAACCCTTGATTGTAATCGGGCGGGCTTTTCCTGGTGCTTTCAAAAGGACTCCCCGCCTGGCATCACGCATTCCGGTGAAACCGCTCCAACAACAGGTTCCACCGTTGGCGTGCCGCTGCGAGATGGCGCGCCTTGACATGTCCAAAGCCACGAATCTCTTCCGGCAATCGGGCAAACGCCACAGCCGCATCCCGATTGCCGGCGTTTAACAACGGCAGCATGGCCTCCAGTGCGGCCCGGTAGTCACCCACCAGGACGCGTTCCTCGCGGCGCTCGGCACTGTAGCCAAACACATCCAGCGGACTACCGCGCAGCACTTTCAATGGTGCCAGTAACCGAAACGCCGTCTGCATCCAGGGGCCATAACTGCGCTTTTGCAGCTCTCCAGCGGCGTTGCGCGTGGCAGAAAGTGGTGGTGCCAAGTGGTAGCGCAGCGCGAAATCGCCTTCAAACTGCGTCGCAAGCTTGGCCAAGAAGGCCGTGTCGGTGTGCAGGCGGGCCACTTCGTACTCATCCTTATAGGCCATCAGCTTGAACAGGTAGCGTGCCACGGCCCGGGTCAACGGCAGGGCAGCCGACTGGCCAACGGGGGAGTGAGTTACGGATTCCTCGGCTCGGCGCACCGTTTCCACGAACCCGGAGTAGCTATCGGCATAGGCGACGTTTTGGTAGGCAGTCAGGTAGTCCACCCGCTTGGCGACCATGGCGTCCAGCGACTCCTTGACCGGCAACGTGAACTGCACCACCTGTCCTGGATTGAGCAGTCTTTGCACCGCTGGCCAGTCCAACGCAGCCTTGCGGCCCCAGGTGAAGGCGGTCTTGTTGTTCTCCACCGCCACTGCATTGAGTTCAATCGCACGCTCCAGCGAGGCCAGTTCCAGTGGAATCCAGCCTTTTTGCCACGCGTAGCCCAGCATGACGGGGTTGGTATAGATGCTGTCGCCCAGCATTTGCACGGCGATGGCATCGGCATCGAACGCGCCCACACGGTCGTCGCCCACCACCTGGGCGATCTCCAGCAGGCACTGCTCGCCGGGATTGACCCAGTTCGGATTGGCCACAAACCCGGCCGTGGGCGCACTGTGGGAATTGAGGGCCACATGCGTGCGCCCCAGGCGCATGCGCAATGTGGTTTCCTTGCCGGCCACCACGATGGGGTCGCAGCCTATGACGAGATCGGCCCCCGCCATGCTGACCCGCGTGGTGCGGATGTGGTCTTGTGTAGCGGCAATCAGCACATGGCTCCAGGTGGCACCGCCCTTCTGCGCCAGGCCTCCGGCATCCTGCGTGACGATGCCCTTGCCCTCCAGGTGGGCGGCCACGCCCAGCAATTGGCCGATGGTGATGACACCGGTGCCACCCACACCGGCCACGATGATGCCCCAGGCGCTGTCACCCAACGTCGGCAGCACGGGTGCGGGCAGGGCGGTCCTATCGCCCACGGCGGTGACGGCAGCCTTGGCCTTCTTGCGCAACTGCCCGCCCTCGACGGTGACAAAACTGGGGCAAAAACCCTTGACGCAGCTGAAGTCCTTGTTGCAGGTGCTCTGGTTGATTTGCCGCTTGCGACCGAATTCGGTTTCCAGCGGCTCGACGCTCACGCAATTGCTCTGCACACTGCAGTCGCCGCAGCCCTCACACACCAGTTCGTTGATGACCACGCGCTTGGCAGGGTCCACCAGGGTGCCGCGCTTGCGGCGGCGGCGTTTTTCGGTGGCGCAGGTCTGGTCGTAGATGATGACGGTCGTGCCCTTCACCTCGCGAAACGCGGTTTGGATGCGTTCCAGCTCGTCACGGTGGTGCACGGTCACGCCCTGGGCCAGTTCCACACCCTGGTATTTTTCGGGCTCGTCGGTGACGACCACGATCTCCGCCGCGCCCTCGGCCCGCATGCTCTGCGCAATCTGCACCACGCTGTGGCCTTCCGGGCGCTCGCCGACCTGCTGGCCGCCGGTCATGGCCACGGCATCGTTGTAGAGAATCTTGTAGGTAATGTTGACCCCGGCGGCTATTGCTTGGCGCACGGCCAGCAGGCCGCTGTGGAAGTAGGTGCCATCGCCCAGATTGGCAAACACATGCTGTTCGTTGCTGAAGGGCTGCTGGCCGACCCAGGGCACGCCCTCGCCGCCCATCTGGGTAAAGCCGATCGTGGACCGGTCCATCCACACCGTCATGAAATGGCAGCCAATGCCAGCCATGGCGCGCGAACCTTCGGGCACCTTGGTGGACGTGTTGTGCGGACAACCCGAGCAGAACCAGGGCAAACGGTCGCCGGTCTTGACGTCGGACTTGGCGCGGCGGATGTCTTGCGCCTGCATGGCGCTTTCCTTGGCTGCCAGGATGGCTAGCTGGGTGTCCAGGCGCGCAGCGATGTCGGCATCCACGCCCAGGTTCTGGAGTCGCTGGGCGATGGCGCGGGCGATGATGGCCGGTGACAGGTCCGCGTTGGCACGCAGCAGCGTGTTGGCGTGCGGATTGGCCATGCCCCACTCGCCGCCGCTGCCAAAACCGGACGCATCGGACTCGGCCTCGTTGAACTTGCCCAGCACACGCGGGCGCACGTCGGAGCGCCAGTTGTACAGGCCTTCCTTCAACTGGTATTCGATAACCTGGCGCTTTTCTTCGACGACCAGGATTTCCTGCAAGCCGGTAGCGAACTCGCGGGTCAGTTGCGCCTCCAGTGGCCAGACCACCCCCACCTTGTGCAGGCGGATGCCGACGCGTCGGCAGGTGGCGTCGTCCAGCCCCAGGTCCAACAGGGCCTGGCGCGTGTCGTTGTAGGCCTTGCCACTGGCGATCAGGCCCAGGCGGTCTCCTTTTCCACCGTTATGGCCTTCGATGACGTTGTAGTTCAAGCGGTTGGCGCGGATGTAGGCAAGCGCCGCGTACCACTTGTAGTCAAACAGGCGTGCCTCCTGCTCCAGCGCCGCATCCGGCCAGCGGATGTGCAGTCCACCCGGGGGCATCACAAAGTCGGTGGGGATTTTGATCTGCACCCGGTCCGGGTCGATCATGGCCGTGGCGCTGCTTTCCACAATCTCCTGGATGGTCTTCATGCCCGACCAGACGCCACAGAAGCGGCTCATGGCGAAGGCGTGTACCCCTAGGTCCAGGATCTCCTGCACATTGGCCGGGAAGAAAACCGGTGTGCCGCAGGCCTTGAAGATGTGGTCGCTCTGGTGCGCGGCGGTGGAGCTTTTGGAGATATGGTCATCCCCCGCCACCGCAATCACACCGCCCCAGGGGGTGGTGCCGGCCATGTTGGCATGTTTGAAAACGTCGGAGCAGCGGTCCACCCCCGGACCTTTGCCGTACCAGATGCCGAACACGCCGTCGTAGCGGTTGCTGCCCTGCGGCGCAAAGCCCAGCTGCTGCGTGCCCCAGATGGCCGTGGCGGCCAATTCCTCATTGACACCGGGCTGGAACACCACGTGATGCGCCTTGAGGTACTTGCCGGCCTTTTGCAGCGACTGGTCATACGTGCCCAAGGGGGAACCCCGGTAGCCACTGATAAAACCCGCCGTGTTCTTGCCCACCCGCTGATCCCGCACGCGCTGCAGCATGGGCAGCTTGACCAGCGCCTGCACGCCGCTCATGAAGGCGTGGCCATAGTCCAGGGCGTAGTTGTCATCGAGCGAGACGGTTTGCAGAGCTTTGAGACTGTGGTCAGGCAGGGGGGCAGTCATGGGCTGTGTCCCCGGTATTTTTGGGGGGGCAGAAAACGCGATGCGGCACACGTTGGGGAGCGCTGGTCAGTGTAGGGAGTTTGGCCTGATATGTCTTTGCGTTGTAGGCGCGCGTCGGCCTGGCAAAAGAAAGAATATTGCTGCACAATGCCAGTAAATGGAACAATTGGACAAATTCGACCTGGCAATCCTGAGTGAACTGCAAAATGACGGTCGCCTGAGCAACACGGAACTGGCGTCGCGCGTGGGACTGTCCACTGCGCCCTGCTGGCGCCGCGTGCGCGCGCTGGAAGAAGCCGGCTTCATCAGGGGCTACCACGCCGAGCTGGACCGCCAGAAGCTGGGCCTGGGCGTGCTGGCCTTTGTGCGCCTGGACGCCGAGCGCAACACGGGCGACTCCACCCGCGCGCTGGAAGAGGCCATTCGCAAGCTGCCCGAGGTGGTGAGCTGCCACTACATCAGCGGCACCGGCACCTTTGAGTTGCAGGTCATCACCCAGGACCTGGCCAGCTTCTCCCGACTGGCGCGTGAAAGCCTGATCAACCTGCCCCACATCAAGGACCTGCACACCAGTTTCTCACTGGGCGAGGTCAAGGCCAGCAGCGCCCTGCCGCTGGACCATCTCACCACTCCCACCGTGTAGCCCCTCCACGCACCCACCCCATGACCCACCGCCACACCCCCCCTCACACCCGCCCTGCCATGCGCCGGATGCTGGCTGTGGGCCTCTGTACCTTTTGGCTGTTAGCCCGCGTATCCATTGCCCAGCATGCTACAAATTCAGGAGCAAGTTCCGGCGATCTGCCGCTGCGCAACATCCAGATCGAAGTGCGCCAGGTACTGCGCAGCAACCAGGAACGCAACGGCCTGGCGGCCGATGGCGGCATCGCGTCCGACTCCCGCAACAGCTCCGCACAACAGCAGGTATTGGTGATCAACGGGCGCAGCGCGGCCATCGGTCTGCGCACTACCACCCCTTTTCGGCTGATGCAGACCCAGTTCCGCAACGGTGTGCCAGTCCTGGTTCCGGGCATCGTGCTGCTGGATGCGGCCACCGGCTTCGTTGCCACGCCCCGTTGGGATGGTTCGGGCGTCGTGGAGCTGGCGCTATCGGCCACACAGGCCGGTGCCCCTGCCGCCAGCGGGCAGGTTTTGCCCGCAACGGGCACCCGCAGCGCCAGCACCGTACTGGTCGCACTGGGGGAATGGGTCACGGTGGCCCAGTCGGACCAGGAAAGCCAGAGCAGCCGCTCCGGTTGGGCCGGTCAAGGCGGACAGATCACCCAACAAAGCCACGAGCTGCAGGTGCGCCTGAGCGTGCGCTAGGCGTTTGGGCGGCACAGCGCCGTGCCGCCCAAACGCCTGGTCTAACGGGCCAGCACCCGGCGAATGGTGGCACCCAATTCCTCGGCCACAAACTTGGCGATGTAGGCGTCCGCGCCCACGCTCTTGACGTGGCCTTCGTTGGCGGTGCCGGTCAAGGAGGAATGGATGATGACCGGAATGCCTTTGTACTTGGCATCCTGCTTGATGTTGCGGGTGAGCGTAAAACCGTCCATGACGGGCATTTCCAGATCGGTCAGCACCACGGCTACCTTGTCTTGCACGGTCTTGCCCTCGGCCACCGCCTTGGCAGCAATGGACTCCAGCATGTCCCAGGCTTCCTGGCCGGTCTTGGTCATGACGTAGGGCACACCCATGGCCTTGAGGCCCTGCTCAATCATCATGCGGGCCACGGCCGAATCATCGGCAGCCAACATCACGGTTCCAGGCGGGAGCGCGACGGAGCCGACCTTCTTTTCATCGACCTCCGAGGCGTGTTCGTGGGGCATCACATCGCGCAGGATTTGCTCCACGTCCAGCACCTGGGCCAGCCGGGTGTTTTCGGCATTGCCGTCCAGGCGGGCAATGCTGGTCACCAGCCCGCCCCCACTTTTCTCGGCGGAGAGCACGTGTTTCCACTCCAGGCGCACGATCTCGTTGACCTCTTCCACGGCAAAGGCCTGCGTGGTGCGGGCAAATTCGGTCACCAGCAAGATGCCCAGGCCCTTGGTCGGGTTGCAACCCACCACTTTGGGCAGGTTGATGACGGTGATCATCTGGCCACGGATATTGGCCACCCCCATGACGGTGGGCGGCATATTGACCATGGCGGTGATCTCGGGCATGACCAGAATCTCGCGCACCTTGAAGACATTGATGCCGAACAGCTCGCGCCGCGTGGTGCCCGGTGCCTCTCCCAAACGGAAGAGCAGCAGCTCGAACATGCTGTTGGCCGCCAAATTGGTCCGTTCGTCAATATCCCGCATGGTGGAGGTAGTCATGGCATGTTCCGTAAAAAAGGGACTGAAACAATGGATGCGCCCATGGTAACGTCATCTGGCCTGTTTTGGCCACAATGCCCACAACTGCAGCGGCTGGCGCAAGCGCCCTGCCAACTCCCCGGCCGCTGCACCCCAACCCACAAAGTAGTCCGCCCGCACCGCACCGGTGATGGCGCTGCCCGTGTCCTGTGCCAGCACCAGCCTGCGCAAGCTGCTCTGCGCCCCGCTGGAGGCCAGCCACACCGGCGTGCCGTACGGAATGCTGGCCGGGTCTACGGCAATGGAACGCCCCGGCGTCAGCGCCACGCCCTGGGCACCGCGCGGGCCGTCGCCGGAATCCCCGTCACTGATGGACTCTTCGCGGAAAAACACCATGCGCGGATTGCTCCACAGCAGTTCCTGCTGGCGCTGCGGGTTTTGCGCCAGCCAGGCCTTGATGCCGGGCCAGGAGGCGTCCCGCACCAACCCCTGGTCCAGCAGCCAGCGACCGACACTGCGGTAGGGCTGGTCGTTGGTGCCGGCATAGGCCAGGCGCGCCCAGCGCACGCTGCCGTCGGGCTGACTGATGCGCATGCGCCCGGAGCCCTGAATCTGCAATACCAGGGCATCGATGGGGTCAGCCAGGTAGGCAATGGCGCGGCCCTGCAACGCAGCCTGGGCCTCGGGCAGGGTGTCCATTTCCTGGCGGGTGTACCAGGGCTTGCGCTGCGCCAGCCCGGCGGGGGGCAGGTACAGCGGCACGTTGAAGGTGGCCGTTGCCTGGCGGCTGGCCTCCAAAACCGGCTCGTAATAGGCGGTCAGCAAACCGGTGGACTCGCCCTGCGGGGACTCGACGCGAAACGGCTGCAAGCGCTCCTGCATCCAGGCGCGCTGCTCGTCGGCACTGCCAATGCTCAGGCGGCGGATATCGGGGCACAGCGGCGCAAAGGCACCGCCCGGGCGCTCGCAACTCTTGAGCCAGGCATTCCAGGCTTCAAACGGCGCATCGTCGGCAAACCCCGGCAACTCGGACCAGGCCACCGGCACCCAGCGGCTCTTGGCCTGGTGCAGGGTCCCGGGCGCTGGCTCGGTGCCGGACATTGCGGGCAACGGTGCAGGGCGCAGCCCCTCGTCCACAGGTGCCGTGGGGCGATGCATCGGCGCACTGCCGCAAGCGACCAGGCTTCCTACAATCACCGCCATTGCCCCACAGGCCAGGAGCCGGTTTATGACATTGCTATTGCTCGAAGCCCTGGGCGCGGGCGTGATTTTGGTGGGAATCATCTGGTGGACCATGTTCTCGGGCCGCGAGCGGGGCGAATTGCCGCAGCAGGATGGCGCGGACGCCAGCCAGGAAGCTTCTGACAAAAATGCGCACTAGCCCGCGTATTCATTGAAGTTATAGCTATTATTTTAATAGCAAACCAGTATAAATCCACCACCCTACAGCACGCGGTGCTGCAACGCCGGCAGTTGGGCGCGGCACTGTTGAAGCTGGGCGGGCGGGAGTTCGGCGCACACGACGCCCGGCCCCTGCGCCTGCTCGGCCAGGATGCGGCCCCAGGGATCGATCAATACCGACTGGCCCCAGGTGCGCCGCCCATTGGGGTGTGTGCCGCCCTGCGCGGCGGCGGCCACAAAGGCCAGGTTCTCGATGGCGCGGGCGCGCAAGAGCACCTCCCAGTGGGCCTCTCCGGTGGTGTGGGTGAAGGCGCTGGGTACCAGAATCAGGTCCACCCCATCTCGGGCGTACCCCCGGTACAGCTCGGCAAAGCGCAGGTCGTAGCACACGCTCAAGCCCACTTGCCAGGTGTGGCCGTCCGTGGATGGCAGCGCAAAACGGGTCGGCTGCGTGCCAGGGTCCAGCACGCGGGATTCATCATAGGACTCGGTGCCATTGTCAAAGCGGAACAGGTGAATCTTGTCGTAGCGCGCCACGCAGTCGCCCTGCGGGTTGAATGCCAGCGAACTGTTGAAGACCCGGTCCGCACGCTCGGCGGCAATCGGCAGGGTGCCGCCCACCAACCACAATCCCAGATCGCGGGCGGCACCGGCCAAGAAGTCTTGAATGGGGCCGCTGCCAAACGGCTCCTGAATGGCCAGCTTGTCGGCATCATGCTGGCCGATCAGGCAAAAATACTCCGGCAGCACCGCCAGTTCAGCCCCTGTCTGTGCAGCCTGTTGCAGCAGCGCACGGGCCTGTTGCAGGTTCTCGGACAAGGTGCCGGTGGACACCATCTGGATGGCAGCAACCTTCATGGCGGGGACTCCTTGGGTTTGGCAGGCACGGAGGCCGGGGCGGGGGCGGTCTTGTGTTCAATGCGGGTCACGCGCGGATCGACCCAGGTGCCATCGACCCAAAACTCCTGGGTGGCGGCCTCCATGAGCGGGCGGCGCAAAATCCACTGGGCCAGAAAGGTGCTCAGGCCCACCACGGGGTTGATGTAGGACGCCAGCAGGGAGGCCCCCCCGGCGTTGATGTCCGGCACCACCACCACCTTGATGGCCTGGGTCTCGTGGGCAATGTCCGCCTTGCCCTCCATCAGCACGGCTGCGGCAACGCCCTTCATCTGCAGGTTGTTGGTGTGGGCGATGCCCTGGGCGATGGTGACGTCCCCCCGGATGAAGTCAAAGGCAAATCCCTCGCTGAACACGTCGCGAAAGTCCAGCGTGAGCCGCCGTGGCAGCGCCTGCAGGCTCAGCACCCCCAGCAGTTTGCCAATGCCGGGGTCGGTCTTGAGAAACTGGCCCGCCTCGATGTTGATGCCAAAGCTCCCCCCCAAACTGGGGTAGTCCACGGAAATGGGCGAACCCAGCCAAGCCACCTGCCCCTCCACCAGCCCCTTGCCTCGGCGGATTACCCCCGGCATGCCAAAGCGGTTGAGCAGCTCGCCCGAGTCGGCAATGTCGAGTTTGAAATTCATCACGGTGCGCCGGCGCTCCTTGGCGCTGCGCGGTGGATTGGCTCCCGCAGGCGGGTTGAGGTTGGTCCAGTTGCCGCTGGCGGTCAACACCGCCTCGGGGGTGACGATGTTGAAGCGGTTCAGCCGCCATTCACGCGGTACGTCGCGCGCCACCGCAGCCGCCGATGCGCCCAGGTTGACGGCATCAATCTCGATGCGGCCCAGCTTCTTGCCGCGCAGTTCCAGGTCCTCGACCACGATGTCCAACGCAGGAATGCTGGCGGGCTGCTCGTCCAGCACGCTTTCCACGTCCTGGGCCGCACTGGGTGCAATGACCAGCCGCGCCAGGCGCCCATACAGACGCCCGCCCGTACCCCCCTGGGGCTGGCGGTATTCCACATAGCCGTTGAGCTCGGAGGCATCCACATTGGCCCGCCACAGGGTTCCCTCGCGCCCCCCACCAATCACCACCTGGTTGAGTTTGCGCCCACCCACGGTCAGCTCGCGCGCACGCACCGCCAGGCTGGTGGGCAGGTAGCTGGTGCTGGCATGGCTGTCGCTGCTGACAAGATGGTTGGCCGACAGGTCCGCCCCGGCTGCGCGCGACAGCACCGCCGACCAGGCATCCATGTCCAGACTGGCCATATTGAAATTGGCCACCACCCCGTCACCCGGCAGCGGTGCCGTTTCATCGTCCGCCAATCCTGCTGCAATGGAACCCCGCAGCACCCGGGGCTCAGCCCCCGAGAGGTCGCGGACATAGACAATATTGAGCAGCTTGCCCACATCCAGCTGCAACTGGTCCTGGCGGCGCGCACTGCTTTCGCCGGCGGCTGGCGCGGTGGCCCGCACGGCCGCCATGTCCAGGCGCAGCGGCAGCGGTGCATCCGGGGCCTTGGCAAATGGGGCCGGCAGGCTCAGGCCCATGCCGACCAGGGAGCTTTGAATGGCCAGTTCAGGGATGCCGCCGCGAAACCCCAATGTGGCGGTGTAGGCCGCAGTGCCGTTCGCATATTCGGCCAATCGACCGGCAAAGCCCAGTTCGCGGGCCTGGCGCAGCCCCTCCGCCGAAGCCGTGCCCTGCATGCGCAAGACCTGGGGAGCCCCCGGTTTGCCCGCCGTCGGCTGCGCCACGGAGCCGGACAGGGACGTCAGCCCCCCGTCGATGCGTACCTCACCCCCCAATGCCCGGGCCTGTACACCGGCCACCGAGAAGCCGGTATCCGTAAAGGCGATGGTGCCGCGCGCGCGCGACAGGCGGGGGGTGTCGGGCGTGATCTGCAGATCGTTCCCCGCCAGTGCCACCGTTCCGCGCACCGTGGCGCGCTCCACGGCGGCAATGGGCACACCCAGCTTGAAGCGGTAGTCCGCCGACCCCGTAGCCGTGGCCCGCTCCAGTGCATGGTCCATCAAGCGGCCCAGCGGGGAGCCATTGACCACCACGCCCAACATGTCGCTGACCGGCCCCTGGGCCTCGGCGGTCACCGACACCGTGGCACCGTCGTACAAGCGGTCAATCACTGCATCGGCCCGCACAATGCGCAAATCGGGAGCACCGGCCACGCTGGCACGCGCGCCCTTGACCTGCAGAATGGCCCGGTCAATGACCAATTCGCCAGAGAGCTGTGTCAGGGCCGGCCACTGCAGACTGTCCTTGGGCAGCAGGCCGGGCGGAACGTAGGCAAGGGTGGCATTGTGGACATCGGCAGAAATACGGAAGTCCCCCTGCTTGGGGGTGGTGTACGGAAAATCGTCCAGGTTGCCCTTGACCTTGAAGCGCACGCCCGTGGCCGAACCCGCCACCAGCGCGTCGCGCAAATAGTCGCGCGTTTCCTGGGGAATTCCCAGAGGCAGATACCGGTATACCCGGGTGCCATCGGCGCGGCTCAGGCTGCCCTGCAGGTCCAGCAGCCCCGGATAGGCACTGGCAGAGGTTCCGGTCGGCGTGTCCGCCGTTTGCCAGCGGAGCTGGGCCTCGCCCTGTGCATCGGCATTTCTGAAACGCAGGTTGGTCAGGCTTAGGCTGATGCGCGGGCCATCGCGCTTCCATTGCACGTCGGTGTTGAGCTGGTCAAACGGCAGCGACGGGTCGTCAAACACACCCGGCACATCGATGCGGCCATCCATGAGCGCCACAGTGGCCTTGCCACCGGACTGGTTCAGGTCAAAGTCCAGGTCCACGCCCCGCAACCCGGGCACAAGCCCACCGTCCTGGGGTGCACGCGCGGTCATCTCCAAACCCGCCACACGGCCTTTGGCCTGAAAACGGTCGGGGTTTTCGCGCGGGCCTTGCCAGCTGGCCTGCACCTGCTCCACCAGGCCCTTGGGAGCCAGTTGCTGCAGGTGGGCGCGCATGGCATCGGGCAGCGGCAGGCGCTGCGCAATCTGCGCCATGGCGGCCAGGTCCAGGCGGTCGGCTGCCAATTCGCCACGGGCCGGCTTGCGGCCGTCCCCGTCCACCAGCGACAGGCGCACATTGCCACCGGGCCAATGCAAACCGTCCTCGGTTTGGAATTGCAGGGCCTGGGTAGAGACTTCCAATCCTCCATCCAGCGCCTTGGCCCCCAGCCGACCGGATACACCCCGCAACGCCAGGGGCTCCAGTTGGGTGCTGAGCGTGACCCGGACGCCGTCCAGCGCCAGATCGGCGGTGGCACCCGTCACGCTGGCGCGGCGCATATCCACCCACGCGCGCATGGAACCACTGCCCTGGGCCAGGTCCACGCCCAGATCGGCATAGCGGCGCAACTCGGCCAAGTCAATTTGCGCAAAGTGGGCATACAACTGACCATCCCACTCGCGCCATTGGCTGGAACGCCGCGACAACAAGGGTTGCTTGAAAACGCCCATCACACTCACGCGCTCCCCCCAATGCGTGGGCGGACTGGCGTCCAGGCGCATGGCATGACTGCGGTGCTGGTTGCGCAATACCCAGTTCACATCGGTCAGTGCCAGCGGTGGCACGCCTCGGAGTTCGTCGGTCCACGTCACGGTACCGTGGCGAATCACCAGTTCCGGCTGGGAAAAAACCCAATCGGCGGCGGGGCCATCCCCATTGTCCTTACTGGAAACAAGGATTCCAGCCACCCAGATCGTGCCATCGGCCGCCCGCCGCACATCCAGTTCCGGGCGGTCAATGGTCAGCTGCTCCAGGCCCATTCCCATAACCGACCGGGCAGAAAGCGCGGCCAGCACCGAGGGCAGTTTCAGACGCTCGCGGCCCTGGGCGTCCAACAATCGCACGTCGTGAAGCTCCAGCGCGGGAATCAAACCGTTGGAGCGGGTCTCGATGGATCCAATTCGGACCGTTACTCCCAGCAAACGGGAAACCTGTTGTTCCAG
Organism: uncultured Rhodoferax sp.; assembly: GCA_964504185.1. Taxonomy (GTDB): domain Bacteria; phylum Pseudomonadota; class Gammaproteobacteria; order Burkholderiales; family Burkholderiaceae_C; genus Allorhodoferax. Next base: position 24,809 of record CAZDDK010000013.1, read on the forward strand.
GGTCGGACGGAAATCCGCGATTCGCGGCACAATCACAAAATATAGCGCGCCCCAGACCATGACCAACGCGATCCAGGCGGATGCCACCAACCAGAACGCTACGCGCACAGTCCATGCGCCGACCCTGAGCAAAGGAGAGGGGGTGGGGGTCAATTCAGTCATCGCAATCGGAACACCATGTCAGGAATTATGACCCGCAATGGACGCCAGGACCTGACTGAGGGCTCCCGTTTCAGCCAGCGCATTCGCCGCCGCTACGCAGCGCAATTGCACCTGCTGCCCCCCGGAACGCCCACGCGCCAGACGATGCAAACACTGTACGAGGAACTACGGGCCCAGGGAAACGACACCAGCGGCGGTCTGCGCATCACCCGGCAGTTGGTGGTGGAGCGCCTGGTCTGCCTGGATTGCATCGAACAGGTAGCGCTGTCGGAGGTGACCGGTGCCATGACCGAACTGGCCGAGTGGGCCCTGGACATCGCCTACCGCGAGAGCTGCACATCCCTGGACGCCCAGTACGGTGCCCCCACGACCCCACAAGGCAGGCGTGCCGACTTGTGCATTGTCGGCATGGGCAAGCTGGGCGCGCGCGAACTCAACGTCTCCAGCGACATCGATCTGATCTACATCTATGACCAGGACGGCGAAACTGTCGGCAATACCGACGGACGCAACCGCATCTCGAACCAGGAGTATTTTGGCAAGATGGTGCGCGCCATCTTTGCACTGGTGGGCGAAACCACGGAACACGGTTTTGTGTTCCGAGTCGATCTGGCCTTGCGCCCCAATGGGAACTCCGGCCCACCGGTGGTGTCGCTGGGCGCGTTGGAGGAATATTTCCACGTGCAGGGACGGGAGTGGGAACGGTTTGCCTGGCTCAAGAGCCGTGTGGTCGCCCCGGCCCAGGCGGTGGGTGCATCCTGTGCCCAGAGTTTGCGCGGCGTTGTGGTGCCTTTCGTGTTTCGCCGTTACCTGGACTACAACGTCTTTGACGCGTTGCGTGTGTTGCACCGCCAGATTCGCGACCATGCCACCAAGCGCAGCGCCGGCAAACCCGAGCGCAACAACGACGTCAAGCTGTCCCGCGGCGGCATCCGTGAAATCGAATTCACCGTACAACTGCTGCAAGTCGTGCGCGGTGGCCAGTTTCCCGAACTGCGCACCCGTCCCACCCAGAGCGCCTTGCAGCGCTTGGCCCGCGCTGGCCTGATGCCCGTGGCGACTGCAGACGCACTGGCACGGGCCTATGTGTTTTTGCGCCAGGTTGAGCACCGCATCCAATACCTGGACGACCAGCAAACCCACGTGCTGCCGACGGCCGATACTGAGCTGGAGTGGATTGCCCATACGCTGGGGTTTGATGGCAGCTGCGCGTTCCTGGGCGAACTGGACAGACACCGCGAACTGGTGGCCCAGGAGTTTGACGCCTTGCTGGGCGGTCCGCAAAAGGAGTGCAAGGGCTGCACGGGCATCACCCCGGTACCGGGCGGTGGCGATTTTGACGAGCTGCTGGCGCAGTTGCGCGGGCTTTTCCGTGAGCGCGTTTCCAGTTGGCGCGAACACCCCCGGGTATTGGCGCTGCGTGAGGAATCCCGCGCGCGCTTGTCCCGCCTGGTGCTGCGTACCGCACAGTGGGTGGAAGAGGCCAAGGTCAGCGAAGAGGCCGCCGTGCGCCTGGCCGACTGGATCGAACCACTGCTGCGCCGTGAAAGCTACCTGGCCCTGCTGTTGGAACGTCCCACGGTGCACCTGCGCCTGCTGCACATGCTGGGCGCGGCGCGCTGGCCAGCGCGCTACCTGCTCAAACACCCTGGCGTCATCGACGAATTGGCCGGCAACGCCATGTTGGAGGAGCGCTTTGACCCGTCCGACTTCGAAGCGGAGCTGGAACACCGCCGCCTGGCGTTGCATAGCAGCGGCGAGGATGACGACGAAGCATTGCTGAATCTGCTGCGCCGCGCCCACCATGCCGAAGTGTTCCGCATTCTGGCGCGCGATGTGGAAGGCCGCTTGAGCGTCGAGCAAGTGGCCGACGACCTCAGTGCCCTGGCCGAGGCCGTGCTGCGCATCACCACCCGCTGGTGCTGGGACCGCCTGAAGAATCGCCACCAGCCGGAATGCCGCTTCGGCATCATTGCCTATGGCAAGCTGGGCGGCAAGGAACTGGGCTACGGCAGTGACCTGGACATCGTTTTTGTGTATGACGATCCGGACGAACGCGCTGGCGAGGTCTACGCTGCCTTGGTGCGCAAGCTCATCAATTGGCTCACGGTAAAGACGGGCGAAGGTGACCTGTACGAGATTGATACCGCCCTGCGACCCAACGGCAACTCGGGCTTGCTGGTAACCAGTTTTGACGCCTATTCCAATTACCAACAGCAGCGCGGCAGCAACACCGCCTGGACCTGGGAACACCAGGCCATGACACGCGCCCGCTGCGTGCTCGGCGACGCGCAGTTGCACGCACGCTTCGACGCCGTGCGCGAAGCCGTGATCTGCTCACCACGCGACAGCCAGGGCCTGGCCACCGAAATCAGTGCCATGCGGGCCAAAGTGCGCAGTGCGCACCCGGTGCGGGGCGAGCAGTTTGACGTCAAACACAGCCCGGGCGGCATGGTGGATGTGGAGTTTGCTGTGCAGTTTCTGGTGCTGTCTCAGGGCGGGCGGCATCCGGAGCTGCGGGCCAATGCCGGGAACATTGCCCTGTTGCAACGGGCGCAGGCCTGCGGCCTGCTGGCGGCTCCGGTGGGCGAAGACGCCGCACTGGCCTATCGCAGCCTGCGCCAGATCCAGCACCGGGCGCGCCTGAACGAAGACGCCACACAAGTGGAGCAGGACACGGTCCCAACGCAACGCGCAGCCGGCTTGGCGCTGTGGGCAGCCGTGTTTGCCGCCACCGTGCCGCAGCAAACCGCCTAACTCTGGGCGCGGATCTTCTGCAGCAGGCGCGTGGTGGAGTAGCCTTGCACGAATGGCAGCGCCTGGGCGCGGCCTCCCCAGGACTGCACCAGTGCGGACTCCGGCAGTTTGTCCATGTCGTAATCACCCCCCTTGACCAGGATCTCCGGACGGATCTCTGAGATGATCTGGACCGGCGTATCCTCATCAAACCAGGTCACCAGATCGACCGCCTGTTGGCTGGCCATGACGATGGCACGGTCGTTTTCCTGATTCAGCGGCCGGTCATCTCCTTTGCCCAGGCGACGCACGGAGGCATCGGTGTTCAGCGCGACGATAAGGCTCCCCCCCAATGCCCGAGCCTGCGCCAGGTACATCACATGTCCACGATGTAACACGTCAAACACACCGTTAGTAAAAACCCAGGGCTTGGGTAACGCGGCCAGGAGCCGGGGCAGGTCCTGGCGCGGGCATATCTTGGTCAGGAACGCGGGGGACGGGTCAACAGCTTGCATGGCCACCATGCTAGCAGGTGCCAGGACTCAAGACTGGCCCCAGTTTGCCGATCTGGTAGGCATAATTGCTTCCCAGCTATGCACCTTGTCCCCGTCAGCATCGATTCCATCCGCCTGCACCAGCCACTGCCCTTTCCGTTGATGGACAAGCATGGAGTGCTGCTGGCCAAACGCGCGTTCGTTATCAACTCCAAAGAAGATCTGGCCGACATCGCATTGCGCGGGGGCGGCCTCTTCATCGACGTTGCCGATTCCGAAGCCCACCACCGTGCCTACGTGGAAAGCCTGCACAAGCTTGTGCGCAGCAACAAGTCCTTGGGCGAGATTGCCAATGCCCAGATTACGGCAGACGTGCTGTCCGCCCGCAATGCCCAAGACAACGACCGCCCGGACTGGCTGGACCTGCAGATGCAGGGCAACACCTTGCTGCGCGACACCAATGCGGTTCAATTCATGGAGCGGCTGCTGCGGCTCCACAGCCAGTTACGGCGTTTCGCGCACCGCAACCCGGATGGCACCCTGTTTGCCCTGGTACATCTCTCGGCCACCGAGGTGCATATGTACAGCGCCACACACAGCATGCTGGTCAGCGTGATGTGCGGCCTGGCCGCCCGCGAGGTGCTGAAGTGGCCCGAAGAACGCGAGGCACAGCTGTGCATGGCAGCCCTGACCATGAACCTGGGCATGACCCAGTTGCAAGACCAGCTGACGCGCCAGCTGGAAGCACCCACACCGGCCCAGCGCAAGATCATCGACGCCCACGCCACCCGCTCGGCCGAGATGCTGGCCGAAATGGGCGCAGAGGACCCGATCTTGCTGGAAGCAGTGGTGAACCACCACACGCAGGTTCCCGGATCGCTGGGGTCGCGCACGCCCGCGCAGCAAATCGCGCGGCTGATGCAACGGGCCGACATGTTTGCCGCGCGCTTGGCACCGCGCGCGACCCGCACACCCATTTCACCAGCCGCCGCCATGCAGGCGTGCTACTTTGATGAAACCCGCCAGGTGGACGAGGCAGGTGCAGCACTCATCAAGGCGGTTGGCATCTACCAGCCTGGAACCTTTGTGCGCCTGGCGACCGACGAAGTGGCCGTGGTGGTCAAGCGCGGTGTAAACACCAGCACCCCGCGCGTTGCCGTGCTGATCAGCCGCAGCGGCATGCCCACCATGGAGCCGACCATCCGCGACACCAGTGCCCGGGACTACCGTATCGTGTCCAGCGTACCGCATCGCGACGTGAGGGTTCAAATCAATCTGGAGCGCCTGCTGCCACTGACGGCCGGCCCCGCCTCCGATCGCCCTTGGTAGGCGACTCTTAGCTGGGGAAAGAACTGGGTTGAAAGTCCGGGGAGCGCCGTGGCTCCCACCAGGCACGCAGGGTTGCAAAGATGTTGCGGCAACCCGTGCACTTGTATTCACCTGTGGCCTGCAAGGCACCGTTGGGGCCACGCTCAATGACCTGCTGATAGCTCGTGGCTCCGCATTCGCGGCACTTGTAAACAGTCTTGTAGGTTGCCATGGAGGCAGCACTGTACTGACTGTTGCGCCCCTTGGGAAGCCCTATCCGTGTAAACCAGTGTAAACCCTAAAGAACTACACCGGAGCCGTGTCCGAAAAGCTGGCGCGCTGCATCAACTTATCGTGCAAACGAACCAGGTTGGGGTAGTCGGTGCGCCAAGCAATCTGCGGAAAACGGAAATCCAGGTAGCCCAACGCACACCCAACGGCCACATCTGCGAGGCTGAAGTGAATGCCGCCACAAAACGCCTTGTCGCCCAGGCCATGGCTCATGGCCTTCAAGGTTGCATGGACCTTGCCCAACTGGCGGTCCATCCAGGCCTGGCTGCGCTGGGCCTTGGTTCGCCCGGACCAGGTGGCTTCCAACCGCGCCAGAATGGCGGCGTCCATCAAGCCGTCGGCCAGGGCCTCCCAGGTCTTGATTTCGGCGCGCTCACGGCCCACCGCGGGAATCAATTTGCCCACCGGGGACAGCGTGTCCAAATACTCCACGATGACGCGCGAATCAAACAGTGCCTCGGCACCCTCCATGATCAGGCAAGGCACCTTGCCCAGAGGATTGGACTCGGAAATGGTCGTGTCGGCACTCCAGACGTCCTCGGTCACAAAGGCGTAGTCCAGCTTCTTCTCGGCCATGACGACGCGCACTTTGCGAACATAGGGGCTGGCGGTGGATCCGAGTAATTTCATGGGTGCTCAACTGTTTCAGGAACGGCCATTCTATCCATTGGGGGGTTACAGCAACCTGTCGGCAGCCCATGGTGGCGTACAACCTACAATTCGGACATGACTTTCTCCTCCATTTCCGCCCTTTCCCCCCTGGACGGCCGCTATGCCGCCAAATTGGCCGCGTTGCGCCCCCTGATGAGCGAACAGGGCTATATGCACCGCCGCGTCCAAGTCGAAGTGGCCTGGCTCATCGCCCTGAGTGACGCAGGTTTTGCCGAATTCAAGCCTTTGACACCCGGAGCACGTACTTACTTGCTAGGCTTGGTAAAGAACTTCTCCGAAACCGACGGCGAGGCCATCAAGGCCATCGAGAAAACCACCAACCACGACGTGAAAGCCGTGGAATACTGGATTAAGTCCAAATTCGAGGCCCGCCCCGAGTTGCTGGCGGCACAGGAATTTGTGCACTTTGCCTGCACCAGTGAAGACATCAACAACACCAGCCAC
>CAZDDK010000014.1:0-29719 GCA_964504185.1 uncultured Rhodoferax sp.
TCCCCTTTCCGCCCTGGCGAGGGTGGAAAGGGGCGGGGGGGATAGGGGGTGTGTTCAAAAAAGGGGTGTATTCAAACCACCACCCCATCCACAAACACCTTGATCTCCCCCGCCGCCATATGCACCCAGTTCTCGTTGGTGGTCAACGGCTCGGTGACGACGATGGCCAGGCGGTCTTCGGGGCCGTTGAGTTCGGCCAGGTCCACCCGTACGTCCTCGTCCTTGAGCTGCACCTGCGTGAACGGGTGCTGGCGCAGCACGTAACACAGCTTGGTACTGGCATGCGCCCACAGGGCCTGGCCGTTGCTCAGCAAAAAATTAAAGGTTCCGTGCGTCGCGATGCGGGGCACCAGTTCGCGCAGGGTGTGGGTCAGTTCCTGCACGCTGGGCACCCCGGCGTGGGATTTGTTGAGCTCCTGCAGCAGCCAGCAAAACGCCAGCTCGCTGTCGGTATCGCCCACCGGCTTGAAGGCACCGTGCAGCGGGGGATTGAAGTCTTTCAGGTCGCCGTTGTGGGCGAAAAACCAGTAGCGGCCCCACAGCTCGCGCACAAAGGGGTGGCAGTTCTCCAGCGTCACGGCACCCACCGTGGCTTTGCGCACATGGGCCACCACGTTGTGGCTTTTGATGGGGTAGTTGCGCAGCATCTGCGCAATCGGGGAGGTGGAGGCACTCTCCTTGTCCACGAAGTAGCGCGCGGCCTTGCCGGGGGTCAGGCCGTCGCTTTCAAAGAACGCAATGCCCCAGCCGTCGGCGTGGTGGTCGGTGCAGCCGCCGCGCTGCGAAAACCCGGTGAAACTCAGCGTCAGGCTGGCGGGCAGGCGGCTGTTCATTCCAAGCAGTTGGCACATGGAAACAGTTTACAGGTGGCCTGCCGGTGCGGGGGCAATTCGGGCGCTATTGCGGGCGCACTGGTACCCGCCAGATGAAAAAACCCAACACCAGGGCCAGGCCCAGCAGCATGAGCCGGTGCCAGTTCGTTGGTACCACGAGCATGGATGTGCCAAACGACAGGGCCATCATCCAATAGGCCCAGCGCTTGGTTTTGCGCTTCATGGCACCGTATTCGCGCCAGTCGGCGATGATGGGACCGGCAATGCGGTGGTTGAGCATGCCGTTGTAGAAGCGGTCGGAACTGCGGGCAAAGCAGGCGGCCGCCAGCAGCACAAAGGGTGCCGTTGGCAGCACCGGCAGCACCACGCCAAAACCGGCGGCGATCAGCGCGAGAATGCCCGCCGCAAAGTACAGCCCGCGCACGGTGCGCGAGCGGTGGATTTCCACTGCGGGTGGGCGTTGAGGGGGCGCGGCAGGGGTGTCCAAGGGGCAACAGCGTTGGGTGGGTGGGCGCGCCAGACCGGCTGGTGCGCAAGGCCCGAATTCTAGTGGGCTGGGCTCCGGGCCGGTGCGCCTGCACCGTTGCGGCCTCTGGGAGACAATGGGCGTTTGACTGCACTCCTCCCTTGATGACTTTGACCGGCCTGATTGGCCAATACGTCCGCCAGAACTGGCGTCCCTACCTGCTGTCTGCGCTGATGCTGGCGTCGGTCAGCGCGCTCACCGTGTTCATCCCCCGCCAGGTCGGCCACGTGGTGGACGGCTTGGCTGCGGGGACGCTGCCCCCCGACGCCTTGCCGCAGGAGCTGGGGTGGCTGGTGCTGGCGGGCGTTGCCATCTATTTCCTGCGGGTGGCGTGGCGGCTGCAGCTGTTTGCCGCCAGCTACCGGCTGGGCGCGCAATTGCGCCAGCGCCTGTATGCCCGCCTGTTCCAGCAGGGACCGCACTTCTTTCAGCAACAGCGCACCGGGGACCTGATGGCCATGGCGACCAACGACATCGATTCGGTGGAAATGGCCTCGGGCGAGGCCATGCTGGCCGGGTTCGACGGCACCCTGACCCTGGTCATGGTGGTGGCCATGATGACGCTGGGGGTGGACGGGCGGCTGGCGGCGGCTGCGCTGCTGCCTTTTCCCTTCATGGCGCTGGCCTTTTGGCGCATCTCCAACCACATCCACCAGGCCTCGCGGGATTCGCTGGATGCCTTTGGCAAGCTCAACGACCATGTGCAGGAAACCCTCTCCGGGGTGCGCACCGTGCGCGCCCTGGGGCTGGAGGAACGCAGCGCCCAGCGCCTCTCCGAGCTGGCCGAGGTGGCCGCCAGCGCCAGCCTGCGCGCCCAGCGCTGGGAGGCGGCCTTTGAGCCTGCGGTCGGCATCACCCTGGTCAGCGCCACGGCCCTTACGCTGGGTTTGGGCGGCTATCTGGTCTGGCAGGGCGAATTGAGCATTGGAGCCCTGACGGCCTTCAGCATGTACCTGGGCCAGTTGATCTGGCCCATGTTCGCGGCGGGCTGGGTGCTGGCCCTGCTGGAGCGCGGGCGTGCGGCCTGGGGCCGCTTGCAACCCACGCTGGACGCGCCCCTGACGGTGGATGACCACGGCACCCTGGCGGCGGTATCCCCCGGAGCCCTGGTCTTTGAGGGGGTGCAGTTCTCCTACCCGGGACACAGCGCCCGCGCGCTGGATGGGCTGAGCCTCTCCCTGCCTGCGGGGCAGACCCTGGGCCTGGTGGGGCCCACCGGTTCGGGCAAGTCCACCGTGCTGCGGCTGATCCTGCGCCAGTACGCGGCGCAGTCGGGCCGTACCACGTGGGGCGAGCGCGCCCTGGGGGACTACCAGTTGGACGCGTTGAACCGCGCCATCAGCTGGGTGCCCCAGGAGCCGTTCCTGTTCTCGGCCTCCATTGCCGAGAACATGGCCCTGGCGCGATCCGACGCCAGCCGCGCCGAGATCGAACACGCTGCGCGGCTGGCATCCATCCACGACGACATCCTGCGCATGCCCCAGGGCTACGACACCCCCGTGGGCGAAAAGGGCATTGCACTGTCGGGTGGCCAGCGCCAGCGGGTGGCCATCGCACGGGCCATGCTGACCGATGCGCCCCTGCTGTTGCTGGACGACGCGCTCTCGGCGGTGGACACGCAAACTGAAACCGACATCCTGCACCACCTGCGCGGTGCGCGTGCCGGACGCACCGCGTTGATCGTCAGCCACCGCCTGAGCGCGGTGATGGACGCCGACCACATCCTGGTGCTGAAGGACGGTCAAATCAGCGAGCAGGGCGACCATGCCAGCCTGCTGGCGTTAAACGGCTGGTATGCCGCCCAGTGGCGCTACCAGCAGCTGGAGGCCAGCCTCGATGCAGCCTGACAAAGACCCCCAGGCCGCCCCGGTCTCCGCCCACGGCACGCGCCGCGCCGTGTCCCTGTTGTTGCACGCCGCTGCCCCCGAGAAACGCCATCTGTGGTGGGGCTGCGCCTGGCTGGTCTGCGCGGCCCTGCTGGAGGCGCTGGGGCCGCTGCTGGGCAAGTATTTCATTGACCAGTACCTGCTGCCGCGCCGCCTGGCACTGTGGGACATGGGCCTGGTCTTGGCGGCCATGGTCCTCACCGGCTGTGTGGCCAGCGTGCTGCGCTACGCCCAACTCACCCGCCTGGCGGGTGTGGCCATGCGCTCGGTGCGCCGGCTGCGCGAAGAGGTCTACGGCCACGTGCTGCGCCTGCCCATGGCTTTTTTTGACAAGGCCATCACCGGGCAATTGGTCAGCCGCGTGACCAACGACACGGAACAGGTCAAGAGCCTGTACGTGCAGGTGCTGTTCGTCATGCTGGACAGCAGCATCGTGGTGCTGGGTGCGCTGGGGGCCATGGCCTGGCTGGACTGGCGGCTGATGCTGATCGTGCTCACCCTGGTCCCCGCCGTGGTGGTCATTGTCTGGTTTTACCAGCGCTGGAGCGCGCCGGCCGTGGCGCGCGCCCGGCAAAAGCGCAGCGACATCAATGCCCAGATGTCGGAGTCCATTGCCGGCATGGCGGTGCTGCAGGCCAGCAACGCGCAGCAGCGGTTTCGCAATCGCTTTGACACGACGAACGGCCAGCACCTGCAGGCCCGCATGGCCGAGATGCGGGCCAATGCCTGGCTGCTGCGCCCCATGCTGGACCTGATCAACGTAGTGCTGCTGGTGGTGGTGATCCACAGTTTTGGCCAGCGTGCGCTGGGCGCTTTGGAGATTGGCGTGCTGTATGCCTTTGTCAGCTACATCGGCCGCGTGGTGGACCCGCTGATCCAGATCACCCTGCAATTTGGCCAGCTGCAGCAGGCCGTGGTTGCGGCCGCACGGGTCGATGCGCTGCTGCAGGAGCGCCGCCCCACCCGGGTGGCCGGGCCGCAGCGCATTGGCCACGGGGCCATTGGCATCGCGAATGTGGGCTTTGGCTATGACCCGGCCACGCCGGTGCTGCACGGCCTGTCCCTGGACATACCGGCGGGCGGCTTCTATGGCCTGGTGGGCCACACGGGCAGTGGAAAGTCCACCCTGCTGGGCCTGCTGCTGCGCTTCTATCAGGCCCAGACCGGGCGGATCACGGTGGATGGGGTGGCGCTGTCGGACTTTAGCGATGCGCAGTTCCGCCGCGACGTCGGACTGGTTCCGCAAGACCCCTTCTTGCTGGCCAGCAGCGTGCGCGACAACATTGCGATGGGACGTCCTCTGGGCCAGGCGGCGATCGAAGCTGCCGCGCGTGCCGCCCATTGCCACGATTTCATCGGGCAGCTGGAGCAGGGCTATGACACCCTGCTGGGCGAGGGAGGTGCCCGCCTGTCAGTGGGGCAAAAGCAGTTGATCGCGATTGCGCGCGCACTGGCCGGGCAGCCACGCATCCTGTTCCTGGACGAGGCCACGGCGCACATTGATTCTGAAACCGAACAAATCGTGCAGGCGGCGCTGTCCGAACTGCATGGGCGGGTGACGGTGGTGGCCATTGCACACCGCCTGTCCACCATCCGCGCAGCCGATTGCATCGTGGTGCTCAACCATGGCCGCATCCACGAGCAGGGCACGCATGACGAACTGATGGCGCTGAACCAGGGCGTCTACCAGCGCCTGTATTTGCTACAGCAAATGGGCGAATAACCGGCTGCCGGATGGGGCTGTCAGCTTCGCGGCTCGCTCCACAGCTTGCCCCCGGTAGCCCAGTTTTCGCGCTTCACGTCGGTGATCAAAATGTCCACCGATTCGGGCGATCCGCCCAGCACCTCCACGGTGACGCGGGTGATTTCTTCGGCCAGTTTCTTCTTTTGCTCAATGGTGCGGCCTTCAAGCATTTCAATGTGGTAGGTGGGCATGGGGGTCTCCTGGGGTTGAATGTTGGACAACGGGTTGGCGCAGGGCCGCCTCAGCCGCGCAGCGGGTGCACACGCAGGCCATGCGCCGGGAGTCGGCGGGAATGCGCTTCAGCAACTCCGGCGTGAAGACGGCGCTGGTGCACCAGCAAGGGCCCTGCACCACGCCGGTTGCGCGCTCCACCTCGTTGGCGCACTGGTTGCCTTGCCCACACAGGGGGCACAGGCCGGGATCGATGGCAGGGGGTGGCGGCTTGGGTATTTCGGACATGGCAGGCCTTGTGACGGACCCCGCAGTCTAAACTGCGGGGTTTCGATCCGGCCACAGAGTCTCCCGTGCAACCCGCTCCCTCCCTGTTCAACCTTGCCCCTCGCACCTGGGTGCTGCTGGCCGTGGCCTGTGCCGTGCATTTTGTGCTGGGTGCCTCCCTGGGGCTTTCGGTGGACGAGGCCCACTACGCGCTGTATGCGGCCCACCCCGACTGGAGCTATTTTGACCACCCGCCGCTGGTGGGCTGGGTGCAGTGGCCCCTGGTGGCGCTGGATGCGCCGACCTGGCTGCTGCGTCTGCTGCCGCAGGCGCTGTGGCTGGGCACGGCCCTGCTGGTGCATGGCCTGGCCGAGCGACTGCAGGTGGGCTTGCCCCGTGGCGTGGCCGGCTGGTGGGCGACCGCGGTGCTGGCCCTGACGCCCCTGCTGCATGTGCTGGGCATTGGCCTGCTGCCCGACACCCTGCTGGTGTTCTGGAGCGCTGCCCTGGTCTGGCTGACCCTGAATCTGATGGACACCGCCACCGCGCGCAGCCCGGGGCACTGGCTGGGCTTGGGCCTGCTGCTGGGGCTGGCCGGTCTGAGCAAGTACACCGCAATCTTTGCCGCCGTGGCGGTCGCCCTGTGCCTGTTGAGGGCCCATGGTCCGTCGCTGGTGCGCAGCCCCTGGCCCTGGGTGGCGGTGCTGGTGGCGCTGGTGCTGGTGTTGCCCGTGGGGGTTTGGAACCACGCCAACCACTGGATCTCGTTCACCTACCAGGCCCAGCACGGGGCCGGTGGGGGCTGGCAGGGGGTTCACCTGCTGCGCTTTTTGCTGGTGCAATTGCTGGCCTACGGGCCATTGCTGCTGGTGGCCTGGGCCGGATCGCGCCAGGGCGTGGCGGCACCGGGCGCACGCAGCCTGTTGCTGTTTTTTGCCGTTCCGTTTTCCGTGATGGCGGCGCTCTCAGGCGGCGGCACCAGCCTGCCGCATTGGACGGCGCCGGCCTGGGTGGCGCTGGCACCGCTTGCCGGTGTCGGGCTGGCCCGCGCCTGGCAGCGGGGCCGCCGTCGGCTCGTGCTGGGGCTGGTGGTGGCACAGGCGCTGGTCAGCACGGTGCTGCTGGGACTGATGCTCAGCGCAGGCCAGCCGTGGATGGCCAACAGCACCGGCCAGGGCAACAGCGCCCAGCCCTCCAACCCGTTTGCCGATCTGCATGGCTGGGAAGAGGCCGGTGCCACCGCCCGCACGCTGGCCGCACAACAGGGTCTGCGCAGCGTGGCGGTGCAGAACTGGACGCTGGCCAGCCGCCTGGGCTGGTACGCACGGCCGCTGCCGGTGCAGGTGCTGGAAGACCGTTTTGACCAGTTCGACCTGTGGGCCGGTGACCTGCCCACAGGCGCAGACACCCTGCTGGTGGACTGGTCGCAACTGGCCTACACCGTGCCGCTGGGCGCGCACGGCTTTGCCAGCTGCACGCTGCTGGCCACCCAGGATGTGCAGCGCCTGGGCGCACCCATTGCCAGTTTTCGCTTTTATGCCTGCCGCCATTGGTCCGGCCAACCGCAACCCCGACTGCAAGGCGCTGCCCCATGACCGTTGCCCCGATTCCCGCCCGCCTGTGGTTCTTGCCCCTGGCCCTGTTCGTGCTCAGTGCGCCGCTGTGGCTGCACCGTGTGGAGCCCGGCCTGTTCCTGGCCATCAATGCCGGGTGCGCGGGGGTGGCGGCACCGGTGTGGACCGGCCTATCCCTGTTGGGCAATGCCTGGGGGGTGTTGGGTGTGACGGCACCGCTGCTGGTGCTGGCCCCGCGCCTGCTGTGGGCCTGGCTCTGTGCCGCGCCCTTTGCCATTGCCTTTGCCCGCACCGGCAAGGGCCTGCTGGAAAGCCCGCGTCCGGCCGCCGTGGTGGACAACGCCCAGATGCGCATCGTGGGCGAAACCCTGCACAACGTCTCCATGCCGTCCGGCCACACACTGACCGCGTTTGCCGTGGCATCGGCCCTCTACTTTGCGCTGCCGCAGCAGGGGCGCAGGTGCCACCTGTGGCTGTTCGTGCTGGCGGCGGGCACCGGTCTGTCGCGGATCGCGGTGGGGGCGCACTGGCCGGGCGACGTGGCCGTGGGCATGGCCCTGGGGTTGCTGGCCGGCCTGCTGGGCACGCGCCTCTTGGCGCGCATGGGTGACAAACACCTGCAGCCCACCGCCTGGAGCCTGCGTCTGGTCGCCCTGTTGCTGCTGGTTACCGTCTACACCCTGGCGACCGAGGCGCTGGACTTTGACGAGAACCGGCCCCTGCAATATGCACTGGTGCCGGTGGTGCTGGTGTCGCTCTGGCGGTTTGTGCAGCAGAACCGCCGGGTTAAAACTGGATTGCTATTAAAAAAATAGCTGCGTCATCAATATTTATGCGGGCTAAGCGCCGATTATGGTCTCAATTTTCTGTACCAGGTTGGCCACGGCAGCCAGGATTTCGCGCCGATCCAACGGTGCATCGGCGCTCAAATGCCCTTCCTCATACCGCGCTTGATGGGCATAGATCGTGAACTCATCAGCCCACCACAAGGTATCAACGTTCATCCCCGCCTCCTGGAGCAGCATCAGCAGTCGATTGATGTGGTGGGTAAACGGGTACGTCAGGCCAATGGCGCACATCCATGCCTTCAGGCCCTTTTCAACAGCTTGCTGTACGTGAAAGCCAAAAATTTCGTCGGCAAAGACGGTGGCGTCGTGCATGCCACCGAGAGCCGTGAGGTCGCGGTGTGCCATTCGCAGCATGGCCTGGGCTTGCTTAATGTCTGACATGCAGCACTTTTCCTTCACGCTGCGCCCGGCCAACTACGTGGTTTTGGGAGTCTTTCCAGTAGTCAAATTCGGCGCGGCTGTACAGAAGGATGTCTTTGGCAAACGGAAATTCGCGCAGTGCCATTGACAGGCGGGCCGTTTCCGCACGGCGGCTGCGCTGCGCCGAAAAAGGGGCCCGCTCAATCACCATCAGATCGATGTCGGAGTCCGCCCTGGCATCGCCACGCGCGTGCGAACCAAAAAGAATGACGACTTCCGGGTCCACTTCGTTGACGATGATGCGGACCATTTGGTCAAGGGCTTCTGCTGGTAATGCTTGCATGGTGCGTGCTTCGCTTCATATTCCCCTTGCATTATGCTGCTGCGCCAGCCGCAGGGCCAAGGCACTCAGGGCGTCGTAGGCGGCACCGGTTTGTGCGTCCCAGGCGCTGACGGCCGCGCCCTGGCGGGCAATGGCGGCGATGTCGCCGCGTGCGGCGGGGCCGGTGAGGGCGGCTTGCGGGCCCAGTGTGGTGATGTTGGCCACCGCGTTGCGCAGCAGGGTCGCGCGCAGGTCGGCAATCAGTTCGGGCGGCATGCCGCTGGTACGCCACAGGTCTTCGGCGGTGGCTTGCAGCACTGGCAGAAAGTTGGTGGCGAACACGGCGGCCGCGTGGTAGAGCAGTTTGTGCGCGCTGGCCACGCCAAAGCAGCGTGCGCCAATGGCGGTAAAGGCGGCGTGCAGCAGGGCGCAGGCGGCCGGATCGCCTTCCAGCGCGCAGGGGGTGCCGGAAAACTGCTGCAAGGCGGCCGGCACCGAGGCAAAGCTCAGGATGCAGTGCGCACTGGCCACCTGCCAGCCGCGCGCGGCCAGCGCAGCAAGCGTGGCCGAACCTTGGGCACCGCTGCAGTGAAAAACCACCGGTGGCGGTGACTCTGCGTTCGCCGTGCCAGTCGTGGCGTCCGTCACATCGGCCAGTGCCTGGGCGCAGGCCGCAATGTGGGCATCCGGCACAGCCAGCATCCACACATCGGCGCGGCGCAGGGCCTGCAAAGAGGCCACCGCGCGCCCCGAGCCGATGACCGCGCAGGCGTCTTGGGCGCTGGCCATTGACGTGGTGAGCACGTCCTGCACGGCAAAACGCCGGTTTTGGTGCCAGAGGTGTGCCAGGGTCTGGCCGACCCGGCCCGCACCCACTAGGTTCAGCGTCGGCAGGCGTGTTTCGGCGGGCGAGTCTTGGGGGCGCATGGGGTCACACCACCAGCGGATCTTCCTGCATGGCTTCGAGCTGTTCTTCGAGCATTTGCACCTGTCCCTGCCAGTAGTCGCTGGAGCCAAACCACGGAAAGTTGACGGGAAACGTGGGGTCGTCCCAGCGCCGGGCCAGCCAGGCGCTGTAGTGAATCAGGCGCAGGGTGCGCAGTGGTTCGATGAGGGCCAGCTCGCGCCGGTCAAAGTCACGGAACTGCTCGTAGCCGTCTACCAGCGCGCCCAACTGGCGGGTGCGCTGGGCGCGGTCGCCGCTGAGCAGCATCCACAGGTCTTGCACTGCCGGACCCATGCGGGCATCGTCCAGGTCCACAAAGTGGGGGCCAGGGCCGGCTGCGGGGGCTGCGTCCGCAGGCGTCCACAGGATGTTGCCGGGGTGGCAGTCGCCATGCAGGCGCAACAGCTTAATACCAGCGGATTCTGAGCAAAAATTGCCACTAGCCCGCGTCAATGCTTGGCTTGTAGCTATCATTTCAATAGCATTCGTGCACACCTTGGTCCAGGCTGACTGCACATCCAGGGGCACCTTGTCGTGCTCCAGCAACCATTGCATGGACTCGATGCCAAAGCTCTGCAGGTCCAGCTGGGGCCGGCTGGCAAAGGGTTTGGCGGCACCCACGGTGTGGATGCGTGCCAGAAAACGGCCAATCCACTCCAGCACCTCGTCGTCGTCCAGCTCGGGCGCGCGCCCGCCCCGGCGGGGGCTGGCGCTGAAGGCAAAGCCCCCGAAGTGGTGCAGGCTGGTTCCCTGGAGGCACAGTGGCCCCACGGCGGGCACCTCGGCGGCCATCAGTTCGGCGGCAAAGTCGTGCTCTTCCTGGATCTGCGCGTCGCTCCAGCGCTCTGGCCGGTAGAACTTGGCCACCACGGCACTGCCATCCTCCAGCGGCACCTGGTAGACCCGGTTTTCGTAGGAGGACAGGGCGGTCAGGCGTCCGTCGCCGCGCAGGCCCACGCTGTCCAGCGCGTCCAGCACCACGGCGGGGGTGAGTGCTTCAAAGGCCGGGGCCATTCAGTCCTTGGTGTTGCGATTTTCCCGGGTGAAGAGCAGGGAGACGCCCACGGCAATCAGAACCGCAGGCCACCAGGTCTTGAACAACTCGGCCAGGCTGACGTTGATCAGGCCCAGGTTGCTGAGGAGGAAAAAAGAACCAAACACGATCAGCACGATGGCCGCGACGTTACCCTTCATGGCACATTCCTTTCTTCAGGTGGATACGGGCATTGTCGGCCATCACAGCAAATCGTCGCCCGACATGAACGAGGTGGCGGCCTCTTCCAGGGTGCCGATGATGGTTTTCCAGTCGTAGCCGGTGTGGCTGCCCAGGTATTCGAAAAAGGACGAACTCGGGTCGTTCAGCAAAATTGCCACGGCGGCCCCGTCGGTGTTGTCACCGAGCTTGAGCATGGCGTCATATTTCGTGCCCGTGGCCAGGGCGTCGTCGATGACGACGGGTGCGGCGTCAAAGTACAGGCTGGGCAGGTGCACGCGCAGGGCACGGCCGAAGTCTGCACCAAAAGCCGACTTGGCTTCGCCCAGGCTGCGCTGGTCGGAATAAAACCCGTAGAGCCGGATCTCGAAGAAATCGCGCACGGGCGGTGGCGTGTCCTGCTCGGCCGCCAGGTCAAACGCGGCGTCAATGGTGGCGCGGTCATCGTTTTTGACCCCAATGCGCACCAGCAGGGCCTCGGTGATGCCGGGAAACCCCTCCGACTGGAAGTGGCGCACGAGGCGCTGGGCCATTGCATCAGCGGGAAGACCGGAGGAAGTAGCCATAAAGCGGGATCTTTCGCAAAAACGGGCAGTGTACAAAACTTGCCTCGGTGGCAGGGGCGCTGGGGGCATGATTTGCGCGTATCCTCGACGGCCACCCACTGTTTGCAAATTCGTGTCCTTGCCCAGCGTCAGTCCTCAAATTTTGGCCTATCTTGCCCACCCGCTGGCGCAGATAGGCGTTTTCCTGCTGGCCTCCGCGCTGATGATCTGGCGGCTGCAGGCCATCGAGGGCAAGGGGTTCGAGGGCACGGTGCTGGGCACGCTAATCATGCCGTACTGCTCGGGCTTTGCGAACCTGGTGTTTGCCTTCGTGATGAGCCGCAGCGGTGGCAAGGGCACCACGGTGGTCGAGAACTGCCTGGTCAACAACGTGACCAACCTCACCCTCATCCTGGGGCTGACCACGCTGGTTTTTGGCGGGGTTGCGGCCAGCGGTCCCGCGCAAGGGCGCAAAAAGGCCCCCGACCCGGCGCAGCGGCTCAACCGGCTGGACATGCTCCTGACGCTGGTGGCGCTGTTCCTGTTCACCGGCACGCTGTGGGCGCTGGCCAAGGACGGCACCGTTGATTTCTACGATGCGCTGGTGCTGGTGGCGCTGTTCCTGTTCTGGCAGGTGCTGCATGTGTTTGAGATTCTCAAGAACAATGTGCGCAAGAACCGGGGCTTTCACTGGTCCATCGTGTTCGACCTGGTGCTGATCGGGGTGGGCGCGTATGGCATTTACTTCAGCGTCAACGGCCTGGTGGACTGGGTGTCCGCGCTCAAGAGTCCCTACATCGGCGTGAAGGACCTGGGCTGGCTCAGTGGCGCGCTGATGGTGCTGCCCAACGCCTTCATCGCCCTGTACTACGGTTTCGTGGGACGCCAGGACATCGTGGTGTCCTCGCAAGTGGGCGACGGCCATATTTGCATTCCGATGTGCATTGGCCTTTTCGCGCTGTTTGACCCGATTCGCATTCCGGGTTTTTTCCAGATGGGTATCTACGTGATTGCGGGCGCGGCCACGCTGCACTTTGTGTCCATCGCCCTGTTGGGGCGTTTGCCCCAGTGGCTGGGTGTCGTGTTGTTGGGGGGGTATGCGGCCTTCCTCTACAACGGCTTGCTGGCATAGCACGACCCCAACTGCGAAAGCCCCCACCGCTTGCGCCGCCATCCAGTCCACACCATGCCCGCCCATTTCCTGCCTGCCCTGCGCGGTGGCCTGTTGGCCCTGCTGGCCGCCGTGCTCTTTGGCGTTAGCACGCCCTTGGTGCAACGGTTTGGTGCCGGACTGGGGGCGTTCAGCACGGCAGCGCTGCTCTATGGCGGGGCGGTCGCCGTCGGCCTGCTGACACGCCAGCACGCAGGCCGCGAGGCCCGCCTGCAGCGTGCCGATCTGCCCAGGCTGCTGGCCATGGCCGGCTTGGGTGCGGTGCTTGGACCGGTCGCATTGGCGTGGGGTTTGCAAAACACCAGTGGCACCAGCGCCTCGTTGATGCTGTCGCTGGAGGCCGTGTTCACTGCCGTGCTGGCCTGGCGTTGGTACCGCGAAACCATGGACGCCCGGGTCTGGACGGCCCTGGCGCTGCTGCTGGGCGGAGGCCTGGCGTTGGTGCTGGACCAGGGACGCGCTGGTGGTGCGCAGGTGTGGGGGCTGCTGGCCGTGCTGTTGGCCACTGCGGCCTGGGGGGTGGACAACACCTTGTCGCGTGCACTGGCGCAGCGTGATCCTGGTCAGGTGGTGATGGCCAAGGCCTTGCTGGGTGTGCTTGCTGCGGTCCTGTTGGCATGGGTGTCGGGGGAGCCTCTGCCGTCGGCGCATGCGGCCCTGGCCCTCGTCGCCATTGGTGCCACGGGCTATGGCCTGAGCCTGCGCTTTTATTTGTTGGCGCAGCGTGCCTTCGGTGCCGCGCGCACCGGATCGGTGTTTGCCTTTGCGCCCTTCATCGGGGCCGCGCTGGCGATGGCGTTGGGGGACCGGTCCGCCAGCGGCCTGATGGTGCTGGGCAGCGCACTGATGCTGGGGGGCGTGGTGCTGCACCTGGCGGAGTCCCATGGCCACGAGCATGCGCACGAAGCCCTGGAGCATGAACACGCCCACCGCCACGATGACGGGCACCATGGGCACCTGCACGACCCCATGCCAGCGGGTCCCCACAGCCACCACCACCGGCATGAAGCCCATGTGCATGCGCATGCCCATGTGCCGGATGTGCACCACGCCCATCGGCATTGACCTTCCCGCCGCCCACGGTGCCTGTTAGTGCCTGTTGCCTAGCCCAGCGGGCCCAGGTCGTCGCCGTACAGCGTGTTCTTTGCGGCATCCGAGTCCGAGTCCGAGTCCGAGTACCCCTGCGAAGCGGACGCCTGGGTGGGGGTTGTGCCGCCCCCTCCCAGCAATTCGAATGGCAGGGCCTGCTTGACCAGAATGATGGTGCAGGGTGCGTCCATGGCCACCTTGATCGGCACGGTGGCCACAAAGCGCTGGGTCTTCAGGCCATGGGTGGCTGCACCCATGACGATGACGCTGACGTGGTTGCCGCGCGCATAGTCCAGCAGGGCATGGGCCACGTCGCCAGACTCCAGCACGTGGTAGGACGTCTGGTGCCCCGGCAGGTCCAGGGGCTGGGCCCAGTGGTGCAGCGCGGTCAGGTAGCGCCGGTGCACATTGGTTTCGCTGTGTTCCTCGTCGGAGGCGCTGGTCTGGCCCGATGAGATCACGGTCACACAGGCCAGGCGGGCACCGGGGCGCGTACCCAGCGACCGGGCCACGGCCTGGCGCAGGGAGTACAGCGTGGCATCGGTCACATCCTTGTGCGGCACGGCCACCATGACGATGGGGACTTCCTCGATCTGCTGCGCCGCCATCGGGCTGGGCTTGTAGTGCATGCCGGCGGCCTTGAGCCAGCGCTTGAAGTGGGTGCGAAAGGTGGTAGGCGCGACCTTGCGCCCGCGCGCGGTGATGGTGACCTGGCCGGGGTGGGTCAGGTCAAAGGCCAGGTGGGCCGCCGAGGGGTAGCGGCGCGCCGCCTCGGGCTCCAGGCAGCGCAACACCACCTCTTGCAGCCATTCGGGCAGCTCGGGCTTGTGCCTGCGCGGGGGCGCGGGGTCCATCCACAGGCGCTGGCGCATGCCGGCGTCGGTTTGGGGTTCGCCAAAGGGCAGGTGGGCGGTGCACAACTGGTACAGCATGACCCCCAGCGCAAAGATGTCGCTGCGCGGATCGCCGCGCACCCCCACCACCTGTTCCGGGGCGATCCAGGCGGGCGAGCCCACGGCCTTGCGCAATTGCTCGGCCAGCAGGTCGGGGTAGTGGGCGTGGCAGGACAGGCCAAAATCCAGCAGCACGGCGCTGCCGTCCCCGCGAAACAGCACGTTGGCGGGCTTGAGGTCCAGGTGCACCGTGTTTTGCTGGTGCAGGGCGTGCAGGGCACGGGCCATGGAGGCCCCCAGCCAGGCGATCTGCTCCACGCTGGGGGCAATGTCGGTGTCCAGCCAGTGCTCCAGGGTCTCCCCGGTCACATATTCCATGACCAGGTAGGGCACGCGATCGAGGTCGCCGGCGGCGACGAAGCGGGGCACGTGGCGGCCCTGCAGCGCCTGCATGATCTGGCACTCGATCTCGAAGCTGACGATGTTCTCGGCACCATCACCGGCGGTCATGCGTGGCACTTTCATGGCCATGGCAAAACCGGGGTCGTGCTGGCCGTCGGCATAGTGCACGCGGTAGATGTGGGCCATGCCGCCCGAGTGGATGCAATCCTCCACCGTGAAGCCGTCCACAACAGCCCCGGGTTCGAGCAGTTTCATCGTCCAGACTCCAGGCGATCGGCAAAAAATTCCGGCAGGTCCACCTGGCGAATGGCCGAGGCGGCGGCGTAGTGGTCGTAGCGCACGCGGTGAAAGGTGAGCTGGGCGCGCTCGGTATCGAACAGGCAGTACATGGCCTGGGTATTGCCATCGCGCGGCTGGCCCACTGAGCCCACCGTGCACAGCCACTGGCGGTGCCGGGGCACCGGCACCGCCACGCCGGGCTGGGGATGGAACACCATCAAGCCGTCACCGGCACCCCGGTAGTACAGGGTTTGCAAGTGGACGTGGCCGCCAAACACGTAGCGCACGTCGGCCCAGGTTGCCGCAGCGTCCAGGCTGGCCTTGGCGGCGCGCTGGTCGTAGACGTAGCGCCACCGTTCGGGTTCGTTCACGCTGGCGTGCACGAACAGGGCGCTGCCCAGCTGCAGGGTCAGGGGCAGGCTGGCCATCCAGTCGCGTTGCACAGCGGAGAGTTGGCTGTGGGTCCAGGCTGCGGTGCTGTCGCCTACGGTCTTGATTTCGGCAGGAGGCTTGATGGCCATGGCGTCGTGGTTGCCCTGGATCACCAGGGCACCCTCTTCGGTCAGCAGCATGATGCGTTCCACCACGGCGGCGGGGTTGGCACCATAGCCCACCAGGTCGCCCAGGACGACAAAGCGCTGCGCCTTCTGCGCGCGGGCATGGATCAGGCAGGCCTCCAGCGCCTGGATGTTGGCGTGGATGTCGGACAGCAGGGCAAGTCTCAAAGGGGCTCCAAGGCTTTTTCAATGCGCCAGGGCGCACTTTTTTGGATGCCATCATGCCCGATTTGCCTGACGGCAACTTTGCAGGGGCCGGTCAGCGCTACAGGGACAGGATATGGCCCACCCGGGGATCGCCCCTGCCACCCAGCACGGCTTGGTAGGCGGCCTGCACGGCATCGGGTCCCCGGTGGTGCTCCACCCGCAGCCAGGGGCCCTGCGGGCTGGCAACCCGGGCCACGAAGGCCTGCCAGGACTGCACCAGGCGCTGGCCCAGGCCGGCGGCACCCCATTCGGCGCTGCGCTTCTTGATCTGGGCCGGGGCAAAGAACAGCGTGGCCTTGGGGCCAGGCAGGTCCTTGGCACCGCCCATGTCCTCCACATGGGTGGCACCGATGGAGCTGCTGTAGCAAAGGCCCTGGCAGTGCGTGTGCAGTGCCTTGCGAAAGGCGGCGTTGCCGGCAAAGTCCACATAGATGCTGGGCGCGTCGGGGGCTATCTGGTCCAGCTGGTCGTAGGCCAGCACGCGGTGGTAACAGCCCAGGCTTTCGCAAAAGGCCCGGTTGCCGGGCGAGGTCAAGCCCACCACCTCCACGCCGGCGCGCTGGGCCAGCTGGAAGGCGGTGCCGTAGGCGGTCTTGCTGGAGGCGCTGGAGAGCAACAATTGCGCCGGTTGCGCCGCGTCCGCCGTGGCACCGAAAAAGTCGTTGTCTGCCAGAAAGTCGTCGATCAGCCACGAGGTGATGAACAGCGGGCGCAGCAGGGCCTGCAGGTCTTCGCTGTCGGCGGTGTAGAACGGGTCGGTGGCGCAGCGCAGGTACTGGTTGTAGACGCTGTGCAGCTCGGCGCGGTGGGGTGCGCCATCGAAGAAGGCCGTGGCCGACACCCTGGCCGGTGTCAGGTCCACCGCGTTGGCCATGGGGAAGTAACCGTAGAGACGCTCACCCACGGGAATGTCCGGGTGGCGGGATTCGCGCACCGTGCCAAAGCCCCACACCGGGATGCGTCCCCAGTCGGCGGCGTCGGCACCGGCCACCGGGAAAAAGCGCCAGTACTGCATGGCGTCGCCCATGGCGGCGTAGGTGATGTTGTTGGAGGTGAGTGCGAAGCGGTCAATGGCCACGCGCACCTGGCCATCGGCCAGTTCGGCCATGGGGGCTGTGTCCAGGCGGGCGCTTCCCAGCTGGGCCTTGCGGACCAGCAGGTTGGTTGTAGCAGTGCGAGTGGATGTGTTCATGTAGGGACCTTAATTCAAAGCGCGGAGGCGTACAACCGGACACGGGCGCGTAGGTGACAGCGGCGTGTGCGGCTGCGGGTTTACCCGGCTGTGGGAATCCACATTGGAAAGTGGGCGGCAAGATGGCCACAATCCCCCGACACTTCCCAAAGGACACGCGATGAAGCTCGACGACATGCGGATTTCCACCCGGCTGGTGCTGGGCTTTGGTGTGCTGGGTTTGCTGATGGTTTTTCTGGGTGGTGTGGCGCAGTACCGGGTGATGGGCATGAATGGCCTGTTTGCCCAGCTTGTCAACGAGCGCATCCCCCGGATCGTGCTGGTCAATGGCATCAAGGGCGACGTCACCCTGATCGCCGAGGCCGTGCGCAACATCATCATGGTCAGCGACTCCGCCGAAATCAGCAGGGAGGGCGCGCGCATCGAGGTCGCGCGCAAGCGCATTGACCAGCGCCTGAAAACGCTGAGCGAACAGATGCTGGAGGACGAAGGCAAGGCGATCCTGGGCACGGTGTTGCAGACGCGCGGTGTCTACGACCCTTTGGAGGCTGAAACCACCACGCTGGCCGCCGATGGCCAGGTATTCGATGCCAAGGCCATGCTGATGGACAAGGTGCGCCCTGCGCAGCGCGCCTACTTTGAGGCCCTGGACGGCCTGTTGAAGTACCAGGATGGGCAGTTGGCCGCCTCCACCGCAGCAACACAATCCGCCGCGTCCGGCATGGCCCTGGTGATTGGCGGCACGGTGGCAGTGGCGCTGGTGGTGGGGTGCTGATGGCGCTGTGGATCATCCGCTCCATCACCCGCCCCATTCTGCAGGCGGTGCGCATTTCGCGGGCAGTGGCGGCGGGCAACCTGCACCTGGAATTTGATGCCAGTGGCAAGAATGAAATTGCCCAATTGTTGCGCGCCTTGCAGGACATGCAGGGTGGCCTGTTCGAGGTGGTGCAGCGTGTGCGCGGCGGCTCGGACAACGTTTCCACGGCGAGTTCGGAGATCGCCCAGGGCAATCTGGACCTGTCCTCGCGCACCGAGAGCCAGGCCAGTGCCCTGCAGCAAACCGCAGCCAGTATGGAAGAGCTCAACTCCAACGTGCACCAGAACGCCGACAACGCCCAACAGGCCAACCAGCTGGCGCAGAAGGCCGCTGCGGTGGCGGCCCAGGGCGGGCAGGTGGTGGGCGAGGTGGTGCAGACCATGCGCGGCATCAACGACTCGTCGCGCAAGATTGCCGACATCATCCAGGTCATCGACGGCATTGCCTTTCAGACCAATATCCTGGCGCTCAACGCGGCCGTGGAAGCGGCACGCGCGGGCGAGCAGGGTCGGGGCTTTGCGGTGGTGGCCAGCGAGGTGCGATCCCTGGCCGGGCGCTCGGCCCAGGCGGCCAAGGAAATCAAGCACCTGATTGACGAGAGCGTGCAGCGCGTGGAGCAGGGCAACGCCCTGGTGGATCGGGCCGGCACCACCATGAACGACGTGGTGACCAGCATCCAGCACGTCACCGCCATCATGGCGGAGATCAGCAGCGCCAGCAGCGAGCAGGCTGCCGGGGTGGCGCAGGTGGGTGACGCGGTCAGCCAGATGGACCACGTCACCCAGCAGAACGCGGCCTTGGTTGAACAAATGGCCGCCTCGGCCGCTGCCCTCAAGGCGCAAGCCCAGGAGCTGGTGCAGGCGGTGTTTCAACTGGACGCGGGCGGCCTGCGCACCGTGGGCTGAAGCGTGGGTTTCTGGGATGCTATTTAAATTATAGCTAAAACCCTATATTCCACGCGGGCTAGTGGCCAATTTAAGTCGCAACGGTGATGGTCACGTCGATATTGCCCCGGGTGGCGTTGGAGTAGGGGCACACCTGGTGGGCCTTGGCCACCAGGGCTTCGGCGGCGGCGCGTTCCATGCCGGGGATGTGGACCACCAGCTGGACCTCGATGCCAAAACCGGCCGGGATGGGGCCAATGCCCACGGTGGCGTCGATGTGGGTGTCCGCAGGCAAGGCGATCTTTTGCGCGCCCGCCACAAATTTCATGGCACCAATAAAACAGGCGCTGTAACCGGCGGCAAACAGCTGTTCGGGATTGACGCCCTGGCCATTGCCGCCCATTTCCTTGGGAACGGCCAGTTTCAGTTCCAGTTGGCCGTCGGAAGTGCGGGTGCTGCCATCGCGCCCGCCGGTGGAGGTGGCGTGGGCCTGGTAGACGACTTTTTGCAGGGTGTTGCTCATGGTGTTGCTCTCTTGCGTGAAGGCCCGGGGACCGGGCGGGTGGATAAAGTGGGTAAGGGGAAGGGCGGGAATCAGAACAGGCTCTTGAACCAGCCCATGGTGGCACCCAGGGCCACCATGGCGCGCAGCTTCAGCAGGGCCAGGGTGTCGCCAGCTTGCGGCACGGCAGGGCCGCAGCGCGGGTCGGAGCGCTGCAGGGCACCGGTCATCTGGTGATTAATCGGAATGGGTTCGCAGCCGTGGTCGGACTCGCAGACAAAGTCAAAGTGCTCGCGTGCCGGGGCGTGGCAGGAGAAGCAGTTTTTGCCAAAGCGGTTGTTCACGTCGGCAAATCCGCGCTTGCCGATGCGGGTGCCCTGCTCGCTGACCTCCAGCTCGAAAAATTCCCAGTCGCCGGTGGCCGGGCTGAAGCCCGCTTCGCGCTTGACCATGGCCTCGGTGGGCACCAGTTGCACCACCGAGCCGGCCGGGTAGACCGCGCCCTTGGGGGCGTTGGCGACCTTGACCGTGTCCATCACGTTGCCCAGCAGGTTGTCCACATAGAAGTGGCGCACCTGCGCCATCTGGCGCATGCAGCGAAAGCTGGCATCGGTCACCTCGACGGTGGTGGCGGCGTGGGCGAACTGGCCCAGCACGGTGATGCCCAGGGCCACGGCCAGGGTGGTTGGGGTCAGGCGGGTGCGGATGGTGGGAGTGGAGTGGGTCATGGTCATCGTCGTGGTTTCAGAAAAAAATGGGTCAGGGGGCGGGCGTTTGCATACCGGCGCGGAGGTGCTTGATCTGCTGGTTCAGCGCCATCAGCTCGCCCACCTGCAGGCCGCTTTGTGCCAGCACGCAGCCCGGAATGTGGGCGGCACGGGCCTGCAACTGGCGGCCCTGGGCACTGAGCCACACGTGCACGCGGCGCTCGTCCTCTGCCGAGCGCTGGCGCACCAGCCAGCCAGCGGCTTCCATGCGCTTGAGCAGGGGCGTGAGCGTGCCGGAATCCAGGTTGAGGCGCTCCCCCAGTGCCGAGACGCTGGGGCCGTCAAGCTCCCACAGCACCAGCATCACCAGGTATTGCGGGTAGGTCAGTGCCAGGCTGTCCAGCAAGGGCTTGTAGAGCTTGGTCATGGCCAGTGAGGCCGCGTACAGCGAAAAGCACAACTGGTTGTCCAGCAACTGGGCCGGGTTGGGTGCGACGGGCGGTGAATTGCGAGACATGGCTGAATTATTGCACATAATTGAATTGTGCGCAATTGAATTATGACATCCACGCCGTCCGGGTCACGCCGCCATAATCGCGGTCACGCACCGCCAAGAACGATGCTTTTTTTTCCCTGGCCCATCGATCAGGGCAAACCACCAAAAGTGAGACTATTTGATGCAACGACGCAGCACCTGCCAGCTTTGGCTCATTCCCTCTTTGATCGCCACCTTGCACGGCACGAGTGCCTGGGCCCAGACCCCGGCAGACCCTGCAGCGGCACCGGCTGCGCCCGCCAGTGCCGCCAGCGCACCGACGGCGGCCAAGCCACCCGCAGATCCCACTGCGCCCAAACCGTTCGCCGAGGTCACCAAGGGAGCCACCATGGAAGACGGCCTGTTCCCGATCTGGCGCAAGGATGAAAAGGTCTGGTTGGAGATTCCCAAGTCCCAGCTGAACAAGGCCTTTCTATTCACCGTCAACATCGCCAACTCGGTGGGGGAGCGGGGCTTGTACGCCAGCCAGATGGGTGGCAACTGGATGTCCGAATTCCGCTTGGTGGGCAAGCAGGTGCAGCTTCTGGCCATCAATACCAAGTTCCGCGCGCTGTCGGGCGAAGGTTCCAAGCGCGCCGTGGAGCAGGCCTTCTCGCCCAGCCTGCTGGGTTCGGGTGCAGTCGCCAGCCAGGAGCACCCCGAGCGCAAATCGGTGCTGATCGATGCGGGCTTCTTGCTATCGGACATTCCCGGCTACAGCACCCGCCTGGAGATGGCGTACCGCCTGCCGTTCACGGTGGACAAGCCCAATTCATCCATTGAAGGCAGCCGCGCGGAGCCCGCCCTGAGCACGCTGACGGCCCGCATGCACTTCGCCACCCCGCGCATTCCCGCACCGCCGCTGGTGCCGCCCACCGGGCCGGTGCAGCCACCCACACCGCCCCAGGCCACGCCGGACCCCCGCAGCCTGTTTGTGGGCTACGTGTACAACTTTGCCGCCTTGCCGCAGACCCCCATGCTGCCGCGCCTGGCCGACCCCCGCCTGGGCCACTTCACACAATCGTTCACCGATCTGGGCAGCGACCTGAAGGCCAATCCCCGCGTGCACTTTGTGAACCGCTGGCGTCTGGAAAAGAAGGACCCGTCCGCCGCAGTGTCGGAACCCGTCACGCCCATCACCTACTGGATGGACAAGAACATCCCGGTCAAGTACCGGGGGGCGGTCGAGGCGGGCATTGTGGAGTGGAACAAGGCGTTTGAAGCGATTGGCTTCAAGAACGCGGTGGTCGCCCGCCAGCAACCCGACGATGCCACCTGGGACAACATGGACGCCGGCCATGCCTCCATTCGCTGGTTTGTCGGTGCCGACGTGGGCTTTGCCATTGGCCCCAGCCACACCGACCCGCGCAGCGGCGAGATCATGGACGCCGACATCGGCATGAGCGACGTGTTTGCGCGCGGGTCGCGGCGGCTCATCGTGGACGACATCGGCATGACCAGCGAACAACGGCTGGCCCAGCTGTCCAACGGCTGGAAGGCCGGCAACGATACGCACGCGTTGCAGTGCAACTATGCCCATGCTGCGGCCGAGGAGATGCACTTCGCGCTGGACATCCTGGAAGCCCGCGGCGACATCGCGCCCGACAGCCCCGAAGCCGAGGCGTTTGTGCAGGCCGTGATCAAGGACACCATCATGCATGAGGTTGGCCACACCTTGGGCTTGAAGCACAATTTCAAGGCGTCTACCACTGTCACGCAGGCCCAGCTGAAGGACAAGGCCTATACCGAGAAGCATGGCATTTCCAGCTCGGTGATGGATTACAACGCCTACAACATTGCGCTCAAGGGCGAGGCGCAGGCCAGCTTCAACAACACGACCCTGGGGGCCTACGACTACTGGGCCATCGAATACGCCTACAAGCCACTGGAAGCCTCCCGTGAAGCGCTGGAGCTGAAACGGGTGGCCTCGCGCAGCACCGAGCCACAGCTGGCCTACGCCGATGATGCGGACGCTGGTGGCTTTGGTCCTTACGACGGCATGGACCCCCTGGCCAACCGGTTTGACCTGGGCGACGACCCGCTGGCCTACTACAAGAAGCGGCTGCAGCTGTCGCAAGAATTGTGGCGCCGCGTGCAGGATCGCACGCCCGTCGCGGGCGACGACCCCTTGCGCCAGCGCCGCTCGCTGCTGGCCGGTTTTGCGCAGCTGCAACGGGCGGCCGAACTGGTGGGCAAATACGTGGGCGGTGTGCACGCGGTGCGGGACCTTCCGGGCACCACCCACCGGGCCAGCTTTGTGCCGGTGGACCCATCCAAGCAACGGGAGGCCTTGCAGTTCATGGCCGCCGGGCTGTTCAGCGAATCCAGCTTCAAGTTCCGCCCGGAATTGTTGTCCGCATTGACCGTGGATTACAACGAGTGGGAGCGCGGCGGCATGGTCAATATTGCCTCGACCGTGGCCCGCTTGCAGCTCGCCGCACTGGACCGTGTGATGAGTGCCAACACCGCCAACCGGCTGTTGGATTTGCCGTCCTTGGTGCCAGACGCGCAGCGCCGCAATCTGATCTCGTTGAACGAGGTCTACAGCACCCTGCAGTCCAGCATCTGGAGCGAACTCAAAAGCGACAAAGAGATTGACCGCCTGCGCCGCAACCTGCAGCGTGAACACCTCAAACGCGTGCAAACCCTGCTGACCAAGGGTTCGGGCTCTTTGCCCGCCGACGCCCTGAGCCTGGTTCGCATGCATGCCAACCAGTTGCAAAGCGATTTGCGCTCCGCTGCGGGCAAGCCGGGGCGCGGGCCGGAGACCCGCGCGCATGTCGCAGAGAGTCTGAGCGCGTTGAGCGAGGCTTTGCGCGCCACCATGTCGCGCAGCTAGGCCGGAAACCTGCGGGTGGGGCGCTATCCGGGTTAACCGGGGCTTGGCAGGGCACCGGTGGCTGGGCTATCGTGGGGCCATGGCAGAAGGCACGTTTGACTACCTCATCATCGGCGCGGGCTCGGCGGGCTGCGTGCTGGCCGCGCGCTTGAGCGAAGACCCGGACGTCACGGTGGCCCTGCTGGAGGCCGGGCCTCCGGACAGCAGTGTGCTGATCCATTGCCCGGCTGGGCTTGCGGTGCTGGCCAAAAACGGCCAGGCCAACTGGCAGTTCGAGACCACGGCGCAACCGGGTCTGAATGGGCGCAGGGGCTACCAGCCGCGCGGCAAGGTACTGGGCGGCTCCAGTTCGGTCAACGCCATGATTTACATACGCGGCCAGCGGGAAGACTACGACCGCTGGGCCGCGCAGGGCAACCCCGGCTGGTCGTATGACGAGGTGCTGCCCTACTTCAAGCGTGCCGAAGACAACGCCCGGGGGGCGGACGCCTTGCATGGCAGCGGCGGCCCCCTGCATGTGCAGGACCTCACCAGCCCGAACCGCCTGGACCCGGTGTTTGTGGAGGCGGGCCGCCAGGCCGGTTACCCGCTCAACCCGGATTTCAACGGTGCCAGCCAGGAAGGCATGGGGCTGTACCAGGTCACCCACAAGCATGGCGAACGCTTCAGCGCGGCCAAGGCCTATCTGACACCGAACCTGCAACGCCCCAACTTGCGGGTCTTCACCGGTGCCCACACCACCCGCATCCTGCTGGACAAGAAGCGCGCCGTGGGGGTGGAGTTCGTCCATGCGGGGCACCTCATGCAACTGCGCTGCGCGCGCGAGGTGCTGTTGTCGGCCGGGGCCCTGCAGTCACCCCAGATTTTGATGCTGTCGGGCATTGGCCCCAAGCAGCACCTGTTGTCGCATGGCATTGCCACGCTGCATGACCTGCCGGGCGTGGGGCAGAACCTGCACGACCATATCGACACCGTGCAGGTCGTGGACGCACCCCACCTCAAGGAAACCTGTGGCGTGTCCCTCTCGGGCATGGCCCAGGCCGTCAAGGGAGTCGTGGAATGGCGTGGCCAGCGTACCGGCCTGCTGACCACCAACTTTGCCGAGGCCGGTGGCTTTGTCAAAAGCCAGCCCCAGGAGCGCACGCCCGACCTCCAATTGCACTTTGCGATTGCCAAGTTGGTGGACCATGGCCGTGCCACGGTGCTGGGGCACGGCTACTCGTGCCACGTCTGCCTGCTGCGCCCGGTCAGCCGGGGCTCGCTCACCCTGGCCAGCAAGGACCCGTTTGCCCCGCCTGTCATCGACCCCAACTTTCTGGGCGAACGCGACGACCTGGAACGCCTGATGCGGGGGTTTCGCCTGATGCGCACGCTGCTGCAGCAGCCTGCGCTGGCGGCCTTGGGCGGGCACGAGACGGCCCGTTCGGCCCGTGCGGTGAGCGACTTGCAGGTGGAGCAGTACATCCGCGACACCGCCGACACGGTCTACCATCCCGTGGGCACCTGCCGCATGGGCCGTGGCCATTTGAATGTGGTGGACCATGAACTGCGGGTCCATGGCCTGGCCGGTCTGCGGGTGGTGGACGCCTCTATCATGCCGCAGGTGGTCAGCGGCAACACCAATGCGCCCACCATCATGATTGCGGAGAAGGCGGCCGACCTGATCAAGGCTTCGCGCGCGCCAACGGCACAGGGATGAGGGCCCGCCGCTCACCCGCGCGCACCCCGATCGTCCCTACTTCAATAGCTCCTTGGCGGCGTCGAGCCCGGCCTGGGCGCAAGCCTCGTCCTGGTCTTCGCTGGCACCACTGACCCCGATGGCCCCCAGCAACTTGCCATCGGCCATGCGGATGGGCAGGCCCCCGGCCACCAGGATCAGGCCCGGCGTGTGCTCCAACCCCTGCGCACCCTTGGCGGCTTCGCGCACCTGGCGCGTGGGGAAGGGCAGGCCCACCGATGTCTGGGCCTTGAGCTGCGCGATCTTGGCCGTGGCCAGGAAGGCGTTGTCCATGCTGGTGAAGTGCTTGAGGTTGCCGCCCTCGTCCACGATGGCAATGTTCAGGTTCCAGCCTTCCTTGCGGGCGCGGTCTTCGCAGCCTTGGGCGATCTTCTTGGCGGTAGCCAGGCCCAGGCTGGGCTTCTGGGTTTGCGCCTGCAGCACGGTGGAGGTGCACCCAAGCGCCAGCGCGGCGATGGCCAGGGTGAAACGGCTGAGACGGGTTTGTATCGACATGGTGAATCCTCCTTATTTCTTGATGCTGATGACCTGTGGCTGGGTCACGGCCTTGAGGCCGTCGATACCAAACTCCACGCCCCAGCC
Organism: uncultured Rhodoferax sp.; assembly: GCA_964504185.1. Lineage (GTDB taxonomy): Bacteria > Pseudomonadota > Gammaproteobacteria > Burkholderiales > Burkholderiaceae_C > Allorhodoferax. The sequence goes on from CAZDDK010000014.1 coordinate 25,630, forward strand.
CGAGCCCTTCACGCCGCCAAACGGCACCATGGGGTGAATGGCCCCGTGCTGGTTGATCCACACCGTTCCGGCCTGGATGCGACCGGCCACGGCGCGTGCGGCATCCAGGTTGCCCGACCATACCGAGGCACCCAGGCCCACGTCGAGCCGGTTGGCGCGCGCCACGGCGTCGTCCACGTCGCGGTAGCGGATGATGGGCAGCACCGGGCCGAACTGCTCCTGGTCCACCAGGGCAGCGCCGTCGTCAATGTCAGTCACCAGTGTCAGGGGGTAGAACAGCCCAGGTCCCGGTTGCGGCTCGCCGCCGCAGACGATGGTGGCCCCTTCGGTGCGGGCCTGTTGCACCAGAGCCGCCACCTTGTCGTACTGCATGCGGTTCTGAATCGGGCCCATGGCGATGCCGGGCTCCATGCCGTTGCCCATGGGCATGGCCTGTGCCAAGGCCTTGAGTTCGGTCACCACGGCGTCATGCAGCGCATCGGGCACGTACAGGCGCTTGGCGCAGGCGCAGGTCTGGCCCATGTTGAGGAACGCACCCCAGAACAGGCCCATGGCCATGGCCTTGGGGTCGGCGTCGGGCAGGACGATGGCCGCATCATTGCCGCCGAGCTCCATGGTGGTGGGCGTGAGGTGTTTGGCGGCGGTGGCGGCAATGCGTGCGCCGGTGCTGCCCGAGCCGGTGAACATGATCTTGTCCACACCGGGGTGGTCCACCAGGGCCGCACCCACGTCGCCGGGGCCGCTCACGGTGTTGATCACGCCCGGGGGCAGATGGGCGGCCAGCAGGCGCACCATTTCCAGGGTGCCGATGCTGGTGTATTCCGACGGTTTGATGACCACGGTGTTGCCCGCGCGAATGGACGGAATGATCTGCCAGATGGCAATCAACAGCGGCCAGTTCCACGGGGCGATGGCTGCTACGACGCCGAAAGGCTTGCGGTGCATTTCGTCGCGCCGGGTGTCGTCTTCAAACACCACGTCGGCCGGCAGGTCCAGGCTGGCGGTGACCTGGGTCCAGGCCTGGCAGCCAAAGATTTCGAAGCGGGCACCAGGCACCTGGTCCGGACCCACACCGCCCAGGGGCTTGCCCTGTTCGCGTGTGACCCAGGTGGCCAGCTCCTCGGCATGCTGGCCCAGTACCTCGGCCAGTTTGAGCGTGAGCGCCTTGCGCTCGGCATCGGGGCGCGCGGCCCAGGCCGGTTGCGCGGCGCGGGCGGCGGCAACGGCGTGTGCTACGTCTTCGGACGTGGAGTGCGGCACCCGGCCCAGCACTTCGCCGGTGGCGGGGTTGGTGGAGGGGAAATGGCGCTCGGAATCGACGATGGTGTTGTTGACGGTGTTGCAGTAGGTTTTCAAGGGGGGATCTCCGGGATGTGTGACAGGAAACGGCTGGTGCCGTGGCAAGCCCACGGCGATCTGGTGGGCAGTATCTGGGCAGGTGCCAGACCCGGCATCGCGAACATTCGCATGGGGAAAACCCCCGGCACGCCCCGTGCCCAGGTCGCGCACACTGCGCGCATGAGTGCCGACATCCTTCACCTGCAGCGCACGCTGCGCACGCGCCTGTTCGAGGGGCCGCAGGCCATTCGCTGGCGTCCGGGGCGCGAACTGGTGGCGCACATGCTGCTGTACCTGGACGATGCCCCGGCCTGCTGGCGCATCGCCACCGAGTGGGTGCGCGAGCAGCTGGACGCGGACCGGGTGGACGGCGGTTTTGGCGGCTTTGTCGGCACGCAAGGCTTGGTGCAGGACTACGTGGTGCTGGCCGAGGTGCAGCGCGCCAGCCTGCCCCTGCCGAGCGTGCAGGGTCTGCGCTTCAATGCCGCCAGCCCCTGCCTGCGCGCCGTGTGGCGCGAACCCACCCTGTGCGCCCTGCCCGAAGTGGGGCAGGACCCCGGCTTTACGGACGACGAGCGGGTGACGCTGCTGGCCTTGGGCACAGCGGCCAAGCTGGCGCTGCCCATTCGCGACGGAGTCCAGCCTATCGGCCTGATGTGTGCCGACTGGCACCGCGAGGTGCCGCGCTGGCGCGACGACCCTTGCCAGCAAATTGCCGCGCTGGCCCAGCAGGCGCTGGGGCCGGTGCTGGCTGCGGCGGCTGCCCACCAGCGCGCGCCCGGGTGGGCGTCAGAGGCAATCACGGTGCCGTGGGAGCCGCGGCTGCCGCTCTTGCGCACCTGCGTGGTGCTGCGGCCCCCGTCCGCAGGCCCGTTGGCGTGCCTGACGGTGGCCGAGCTCAAGGTGGCGCAACTGGTGGTGAACGGCCTGAGCTACAAGGAAGTGGCACGGCAGTTGAAACGCTCACTCTCCACGGTGGACCACCAGCTGCGCAGCATCCGCGACAAGCTGGGTGTGCGTTCCACGGCGCGGCTGGTGCATGTGCTCACCGAACACTTGGCGTCCGACAAGGGGCACTGACCCGCGCAGGGTGCGCTTCAGCCCACCACCTGGAGCCGACCGCGCCCCTGGCTTTTGGCCAGGTACAGGCCACTGTCGGCGCGGACCATGAAGGTGGTGAGGCTGTCGTCGGTGGGCTGCAACAGTGCCAGCCCGGCGCTGTAGTCCACCTTCAATTGGGGCTGGCGCTCGCAGGTGGCCTTGAGTGCGGCGCGCAGACGTTGTTCGATCAGCAAGGCGGCGGCTAGGTCGGTGTGGGGCAGCAGCAGCGCAAACTCCTCGCCGCCCACCCGGGCCGCCAGGTCGCTGGAGCGCCGGTGCTGCAACAGCACGGAGGCAAACAGCCGCAGCACCTGGTCGCCCACCTCGTGGCCTTGGGTGTCGTTGATGCGCTTGAAGTGGTCCAGGTCCAGCATGACGAGTGCCAGCGACGTGTTGTGGCGGCGGGCCTGGTCAAACATGGCCGGCGCGCGGGCATCCCAGCCCCGGCGGTTGACCAGTCCGGTCAGACCGTCGGTCAGCGCCTGCTCCAGCAGCTTGATGTCGGCCTCGTCGCGCCAGGCCACCAGCACGGCCACGGTGGACAGCACCAGCGTAAGGTTGGCCGCCACCTGCGCGCCCACATTGATGGGGTGCGGGGCGGCGAAGTGGGGATAAAGCTCTGGGAAAAATCCGCCCAGCACACCGCGCCCCACGGTGAAAACGGACACGATGCTGTAGCACATCGTGATCAAGGCCCGCCAGGGCAGGCTGACCGGCACCTGGGGGAACAGCGCCGCGCGTGCCACCACCAGGAGCTGGGCGGCCAGCACAAAGTTGGCATAGGCCACCCGCACCGAGTAGTGGGAAAACGCGAGCGCGTACCCCAAAGGCAGCAGCACGGTGAGCGCCAGCAACAGGCGCTCGCCCGGGCGCGGCCCCAGCCACTCTTTCAGCGCCCAAAAAAGGGCAACGTTCGCCCCGGCGGCACACGCCACGCTGCACACCGACAGCACCGGGTCCAGCCAGCTGCCCGATACGGCCTCGGAGGCGATGATGGTGACCCACCCCAGGGTCTGCAGCACCAGCGATGCCTGGCCCATGCGCGCAGCCCGGCTGATGCCCCGTCCCATGATCAGCGGCAGGGCCAGCGACACCGTGGCCAGGCTGGCTGCGGTGAGCACCAGAATGGTCATGACATCCAGCTGAATCATGGGCGGCGTGCTGCCACAGGGCAGTGAGCTACTGGAACGCCACTTCCGAGAAGCTGCGCAGCTTGCGGCTGTGCAGTTGCTCGGTGCCTTGGGCGCGCAGCAGTTCGATGGCGCGCATGCCGATGCGCAGGTGCTGGTCCACCCGCTCGCGGTAGAAGTGGTTGGCCATGCCGGGCAGCTTGATTTCGCCGTGCAGCGGCTTGTCGCTCACGCACAGCAGGGTGCCGTAGGGCACGCGGAAGCGGAAGCCGTTGGCGGCGATGGTGGCGCTCTCCATGTCCAGGGCCACGGCACGGCTTTGGCTGAAGCGGCGCTGGGGCTGGTTGTCGGGCAGCAGCTCCCAGTTGCGGTTGTCGGTGCTGGCCACGGTGCCGGTGCGCATGATGCGCTTGAGCTCGTCGCGTCCCATTTGCGTGACGTCGGCCACGGCCTGCTCCAGCGCCAGCTGGATTTCGGCCAGCGCGGGGATGGGCACCCACAGCGGCAGCTCTTCGTCCAGC
>CAZDDK010000015.1:0-29118 GCA_964504185.1 uncultured Rhodoferax sp.
GCTTTGAGGATATTGACGAGTTCAAGACACTGGTGGATGAGGTGAGGCGGTAGGTTTTGTGCTGCCCCAGGATTCGCAAGTTCGACGGAATGCCGTCCGCTCATACCTAAAAATCAACCATTCAGCTGGAATCAACGGCAAGGTCAGGCGATTCCATATGTAATGAATGAACACATGCGCACTCTCGACATGAAAAATCAACTAGATCACCACACACCTCGCCATCGATTGAGTGGAATGACACTGATTGAGTTGATGATTGCCATTGCAATTCTTGTAGTCCTTATGGTGATGGCCATACCCAGTTTTCAGTCACTAATAGCCTCATCGAGGCTTCGCACCGCTTCCAGCGACTTTTCGATCACGTTGGCCCAAGCTCGGTCTAACGCCATACGGCGTGGTGCTCGCGTAACGGTATGCAAAAGCTCAAACGGAACCCAGTGTGCAACCACGGGCGACTGGAGTCAGGGTTGGATCATGTTTGAAGACGACACGCACAGTGGAACCAATCCCAATGTCGATACAGTCGCCTCAGTAACCGAGACAATCACTCGTGTGGCTCCTGCCACGACGAGTGGCATTGTCATAAAGAGCAACAATCAGGATTACGTGTCGTTTGCAGCAGATGGTCAACCAAAGAACATGGATGGCGGGGGCTATTACGGAACGATGCGAATTTGCAGCACATCCACAGCACTATCAAACGATGCCCGTGCAAGCAACCTCGTTTTAAGTCGCACGGGACGAATCGTTATTGAAAAACAAACAGGCATTGCAGCAACCTGCCCCGCGCCCTGATATTGGAAATTTCACATGCGCAAATCTAACTTCACCACAAGAATTCCCCGCAGAGCTTTTTCGAAGGGTGCTACCCTTATCGAGATTCTGATTGCTTTATTGGTGTTGAGTTTGGGTGTTCTTGGAATGGCAGGACTGCAAGTGCGTGCACTCAAGGGAAATCACAGCGCAATGCAACGCACACAAGCAGTAATGATGAGCTATTACATATTGGATGCCATGCGCGTAGACAGTAACACTGCCAAATCAACAACTTACAACACAGGTTCATTGAGTGGTGGAGTCATTGGACCCATTTGCAATCCCGCTGCCATTACTGGAACAACGCTGGCCGACAACAACATGAAGCACTGGATTGAATCCCTGAAAACCACTATTGGTAAAACGGGTGATACGTCAACTTGCGGCGCAATTCTTTGTGATGCAGACGGCAATTGTCATATTCAAGTAAGCTGGGATGACACCCGCGCGGGTGGTTTAGGTGCCCAAATCATTAACACGCATACAAAACTGTAGGAGATTCGACATGATGAGTCGACGTACTCCCCATCTTCAGACTCCGTCGCGCGGTGTAAATCAGAGCGGGTTGACGCTTGTTGAATTAATGATTTCTCTGGTGCTGGGACTGGTACTAATCGGGGGAGTCCTGAACATCGTCATCGCGAATCGCGAAACAAACCGAGCATCTGAAAATCTAACCCGCATCCAAGAAAATGCAAGATCCGGTTTTGATTTTATGGCTCGCGATTTGCGTGAAGCTGGTCAAAACCCCTGTGGAACAATACTGGTTGCAAATGTCATCCGCAAGTCCAGCGCTATTCCGTGGTGGGCAAACTGGAATTTAGGAACCGTGATCGGTATCGATGGCACCCAGGACCGAACGGATATCGTGGCCTTTGGAACCACCACCGGCGCCCGTGTATCTGGCACAGACGCCATACTGGTCACGCGCGCGGAACAAGATGAAAAAAGAATTTCAGCACATGACACCGCAACGTTCGACATCACATTGAATTCTGTAGATGGACTTGATGCAGATGATGTGGTGGTTGCTTGTGATCTGAAATCCGCTGCAATTTTCCAAATTGGCACGAAGAGCGTTTCCACAAAAAAAATTAACTACGATCCGGGTTTCGCTTCTCTCAATTGCGACGCAAATTTGGGCTATCCAACGCCAACTGCTTGCGGTGGTCCAGTAAAACAATTCGACCCGAGTTCTGGGGCAATGGTTTCCAAGCTAAATACATCATTTTGGTATGTAGGTTATACGGATGCAGGAACAAGATCACTGTATCGGACTCGGATTTTGCGCAAAACCATATTGGGTGTTCCCACAGTAACGACGGAACCAGAAGAAATGATTACCGGCGTACAAGACCTTCAAATCGCCTATCTGACCAGTAATGCTGGTGTCTTGGCCAGCGATTGGGTCGATGCGACCAACAGCACGAATTTTCCGAATGCAACCTCAACTGTTACCGGAAATTGGCGAACAGACGATGCCGGAAACCAACCCAATATTGCTATTGCTGCACGTATTGACATGACACTGCAGAGCGAAGAAAAAGTCAGTACGAACATGCAGCCAATACAGCGGCATCTAATTCACGTTGTAAGCCTGCGCAGCAGGGAAACTCAAACAGTGAGCGGACCATGATTCCATTAATTTGTCCTGCAACACGCCCACACAGCAAGCAGCAGGGCGTTGCCTTGATTACCGCCTTGATTTTATTGGTGGTTTTGACCCTATTAGGTCTTTCAGCAATCAATAATGTCACCCAAGAAGAGAAAATGGCTGGCCATAGCTACTCGCGGAGTCTCGCTTTTCAAGCGACAGAGTCTGCATTGCGCACCATCGAGGAATTGGTTGAAACAAACAAACCCACACCTATAGCCGGCTGCGCAGTCGCATCTGGTCTCATGAGTTGTGCGCCACCTGCAAGCACGGACACTCCCCGCTGGAAAGACACCGCTTTTACCTCTTGGACGAATTTATCGGCGATCGGGAGCAGCACACTGGCCGTAACACCACAGTATTTTGTAGAGTATCTTGGAAATGCCTTTCCTTGCAATCCAGGGGACGTGGCCAGCACGGACACATGCAAGCGCTACCGTATAACCGCACGCAGCAATGATGGGAGCAATGGCAAAACGTCCGTCATGCTCCAATCGGTTTATGCAACTGAATAGTGTTATTTTTCTCATTTAAGAGGGGACCTGCCATGAAGTATCTTCGTTACTTTCACCTGAGCGTCAAGTCAGTAGCGCTGACTACCACTGCTTTGGCCGCTTTGGCATCCAGTGCTGTGACTATTCCCAATACACCCTTGGTGACACAAGTCAGCGCAAAACCCATGGTGATGCTGATTGCAGGAAAAGATCACAAGCTGTTTTATGAAGCGTACAACGATGCTTCGGATATTGATGGTGACGGAACACTTGATGTACGATTCAAACCAGCCATAACATACTATGGTTTATTTGATTCGAATGTATGTTACCTGCACAACGGTGCTTCGGACAATACTGGATTATTCACACCAAGTACAGCAGCAGGTGCCTTAAATAAATGTCCAGGAAAATGGTCTGGAAACTGGCTTAACTACATCACGACCAGCCGAATTGATGCTCTCCGAAAAGTGCTGTATGGCGGTTATCGCGAAGTAGACAGTGCATCAGAAACGATTCTCCGTAGGGCCTATATTCCACAAGATGCCCACTCTTGGGCAAAGGAATACACCAGCTCAACAACAGATGGTTATGACATTGCCGACTACTCTCCTTTGTCACAACCTACCAGCGGCAAACGCCATTTCTTTGGGAATTTAACTCCTGTCTCGTCGGTGAACTGCGCTACTTTGAGCGACTGCAGCAACAAACAACCTTGGATGTCTGTAGTAAAAAATTCAAGCAAACGCGTGTGGCAGTGGGCCTCCACTGAGCGCCCGGTTTTGAGCGATTCGACTCACGGAGGTACCCGCACAAATTACACAGCTCGCGTTAAAGTGTGTGACGGTGCTTTCATAAGTGGTTGCAAACTCTATGGCACATCAACTTACAAACCCGTTGGTTTATTGCACGATTACGGTGAAAACAATTCCATGCTGTTTGGCATGATAACCGGAAGTTACGACAAGAATATGTCGGGTGGTCTATTACGAAAAGTTGTTTCATCTTTCGCAGACGAAGTGGACTCTGCGACTGGTATATTCACTAGCAATGCACAAATTATTAGAGTATTTGACAATTTGCGCATACGCGATTTCAACAATACGAAAACTGATAATTCGTACAAAGGTGGATGGCAAACCACCTCAGCCATGACCGAGAAAAATTTCCCAGACTGGGGGAATCCTATTGGCGAAATGATGTACGAAGGTGTGCGTTATTTTGCTGGGAAGAGTGCACCCACGTCTGCATTCACATTCGCATCATCAGGCTCGATAGACGAAGCGGTTGGACTGTCGACAGTTAGCTGGGACGATCCCTATTCCAGCTCTAGTGCAGCCAAAGCACCACGCTGCGCCAAAGCCAGTTTCCTCACTATTTCTGACATCAATCCTTCCTTCGACTCCGATAGTGTTCCGGGAACCTCGTTTGGTAGCTTTACTGGCGACTTGTCAGGGTTCAACGCAACCAACGAGGCGGACACTATTTCCGCCAATGAACTAGCTGTAGCAGGATCTAGATTTATTGGACAGTCTGGTGCGATCTATGACTCAGCGCCCACCGCCAAGTCAGTCTCCTCCTTGGGCAACATCCGAGGTCTGGCTCCTGAAGAGCCCACAAAGCAAGGCAGTTACTACGCCCCAGCGGTTTCATACTTCGCCAAGCGATCCGACTTGCGCAGCACCCTTGCTGGGAAACAGAATATTGACACTTTTGCTGTAGCCTTAGCCTCTCCGCTACCTCGGCTAGAAGTCAAGCTTCCCAATGGCCGGGTGGTTACCATGGTTCCTTTTGCAAAATCCACTGGTGGTGCCAGCATAAATGCACAAAAGGGCCAATTTCAGCCAACAAATCAGATTGTTGATTTTTATGTGGAAAGCATTGCCAATTCCGGAGCTGCTGATGCAGATAGCAGTGTAAATGGAGGGCGCTATTATGCCAAATTCCGGATTAACTACGAAGACGTGGAGCAAGGTGCCGATCATGACATGGACGCAATCGTTGAGTACGTTATTACGGCCAACGCTGATAACACGCTTACGGTGACGTTGACACCAAGTTATCAGGCAGGTGGTATACAACACGCGATGGGATACATTATTTCAGGGACCACCAAAGATGGTGTATATCTTGTCGTCCAGGACGAAAATCTGGATCGCCCATATTTTCTCAATGTCCCTCCAGGAAAATCGCCAGGTCATTGCGATTACGCAGCGATTTCATCCATGCCTTCTGAATGCAAAAAACTACCCTATATCGGTGGTACAAGCCCGTTAAACAAAAGTGAGATTGTGTTTTCCTCCAGTACCAACCCATCCGCAACTCTTTTGAAAGATCCACTGTGGTACGCGGCAAAATGGGGTGGGTTTAACGACTTCAACAACAACAGCAAACCCGACCAAATAACTGAATGGGATACTGATAACAACGGTGTTCCTGACACGTATTTCCTGGTTCAAAATCCGCTCAAATTAAAAGAAGCGCTAAAGCGTGCTTTTGATAGCATTTCAAAGATTAATTCGAGCGCAAGTAACGTCATTGCAAACAGCACCAGTGTGACGACAAACTCACGTATTTTTCAAGCGCGGTTCGATGCTAATTACTGGTCTGGGGATTTGGTTGCCTATCCAGTCAACAGCTCGGGGGTAACCACTAGCGTTGAATGGAAAGCTTCGGACAGAGTCCCTGCTCATACGGCAAGGAATCTGATTGTACGGGCGCCCAGTGGTACCACAACCGACTTTACTTGGAGCAGTCTTGGAGCCAGTGATAGAGCTTTGCTAGATTCCGATCTCGGAATTCCGGATAACAGCCAAGATGTTGTCGATTATTTACGAGGAAATCGCACCAAAGAACTGCAAAATTCAGGCAATTTCCGAGATCGCCCGTACCATGTTTTGGGTGATATTGTGCACTCTTCGCCGTTTTATGTTCAAGACAGTGATGTTATTTACGTAAGCGGCAATGACGGTATGCTGCACGCATTCAAGGCAAGTAACGCTGGCGTAGCCAATAGCGCCGGAACAGAGTTATTTGGCTTCATTCCTGCAGAAGTGGTATCACGGTTGAAAAATCTTACATCTACCGCTTACACCCACGAATTTCTTGTCGACGGCGATATTGTGGTTTCACAAAAGACGGCCGAGACGGGCAATAAGAATTATTTGTTTGGAGCACTTGGACGCGGAGGCAAAGGGCTTTTTGGGCTTAACGTGACCAACCCCAATGCTTTCACTGCCGCCAATTTTCTATGGGAATACACACCAACGGCCAGCACGGCCGCCGCTGCTGACAACGACCTTGGTTTGATGCTTGGTCGCCCCATTTACGCAAAAATGAATAACGGTAGCGGAGCGGTGATTGTTGGAAATGGATATAACAGCACAAGCGCAAAAGCTGTGCTTTATATTTTTGTTTTGAACAGCAGCGGACAAATTACTGAGGTGAAGAAACTGGACACGCTTGCTGGTAGTGACAACGGTCTTAGTTCACCTGGCGCATTTGACGCCGATGGCAATGGCACTATTGACTTCATTTATGCTGGTGACCTGAAAGGCAACGTCTGGAAGTTTGAAGTTAGTGGTGCTTCGACGGCATCTTGGTCAGTTGCCATTAGCGGCAGTCCGTTGTATGTAGCCAAAGATTCATCAAATAACGTCCAGGCGATTACGGCGCCCATTTCTGCCGCAGTCGACACCGTTGCTGGTGACACTCACGAAGGCAAGAGATTTGTATTTTTTGGCACCGGCTCATACTTCCGCACAGGTGATCCATCCGACCCTGCTGTCCAGACTTGGTATGGTCTCATTGATGAAGGAACGGCGATTTCTAGCAGGTCTGATTTGCGTGAACGAAGCTTCACCGGCTCTGGGACAATCACTGGAACCGCCGTTCGCTCCTTCTCTGCGGCGGTGACTGGGGACATGGTAGGGAAAAGAGGCTGGCTGTTAGACTTCACCGTTCCAAATGGTGAGCGGATTGTCACCAAATCAAACTTGTATCAGTTAATTGTTCCAACGTTGGTTGCAAGTTCAATCATCCCAAATGTCAGCGACCCTTGTGTGCCGGGTGGTAGCGGTTTTGTGAACTTTATGAGTCCGTTCAAAGGCGGGACTACTGCAAAGGATATTGCAGATGTGAACGGCAACAACGCTTTTGACGACAAGCTGACAGATAACGGTGGGAATTCTGTGTCTGTTGACTCTCTTGATATGGGAGTTGGTCTAAACAGTGAACCGGTGTTGGTAGGCAACGAATTGTGTGTTGGCGGTACCAGCGAGACTAAACCTGTGGCATGCGTGAAAGTGAACACCGGCGGTAAAAAGAGCAAAGGAAGAATCTCTTGGCGAGAAATCATCAAGGATTAAGTTATGAAAACTAACAATCAAAGTGGCTTTACCCTGATTGAAATCATGATCGTGGTAGCGATCATTGGGATCATTACTGCCGTAGCATTGCCGAGCTATCAAGAGCATGTAGTGCGCACTCGACGTGTTACTGCAGCGGGTTGCTTGGTTGAGCTTGGCCAATTCATGGAGCGCCATTACACGGCGAATATGACCTACGCTGGCGCGGTGTTACCAACACCGACATGCACTACAGAATTGGCAAGTTTTTACACATTTGCCCATGCCACTGGGCAACCAACTGCAAGTACTTATTTGATAGAAGCAACGCCGATTAATGTGCAACTTAGCTCCGACGCAAAGTGTGCTGCAATTAAACTGAATCAGCTTGGTCAAAAAACTAGCTCAGGAACGCTTTCTTCTACAGATCCAATTTGTTGGAAGTGAGCCAAGCATTGCTTGTGGAGGGGGGACCGCGTTCTGGCAGTTCTCATATGGGTAGAGCGCTTTTACTGGCTCGCAGCGCTCTCCACATCACCGCCCCCAACCCGCGTGTTGGATGTGTCATCGTCAATGCCAATGATGAGGTGCTTGGCCAAGGCCATACCCAACCCGTCGGCGGCCCCCACGCCGAGGTGATGGCGCTGCGCGACGCGCAGGTACGGGGGAACGACGTGCGCGGTGCCACCGCCTATGTCACTCTGGAACCCTGCTCTCACCATGGTCGCACAGGCCCCTGCTGCGACGCCTTGATTACTGCAGGGATCAAACGGGTGGTTGCAACCAATGCAGATCCCAATCCGCTGGTGGCTGGACAAGGGTTTGCCCGCATGCGCGCAGCGGGCCTGGAGGTGCAAGTTCTGCCCCCCGACGCCCCCCTGGCGATACAGGCGCGCGAGCTCAACATCGGCTTTTTTAGCCGCATGATCCGCAAGACGCCCTGGGTGCGAATGAAGGTGGCTGCCTCGCTGGACGGCAAGACCGCCCTCCACAATGGTCAAAGCCAATGGATTACCTCGGAACAGGCCCGCGCGGACGGCCATTCCTGGCGCGCCAGGAGCTGTGCCGTGCTAACCGGGATTGGCACCGTGTTGGCGGACGATCCCCAGCTCGATGTGCGGTGCGTGGAAACCCCGCGCCAACCGCGTACCGTGCTGGTGGACAGTCGTCTGCGCATTCCATTGAGTGCCAGGATCCTGAACGGCACGCGGAATGTGTACATCTACACTGCGGAGTCCCGGTGTGAAAAGACTACTGAACTGGAAAAGCGCGGTGCCATTGTCATCCAGTGTCCGCAGACATTCGGCGCGGACAAACCCACAGTGGACTTGCCAGCAATGCTGCGCGACCTCGGCCAGCGCGAAATCAACGAGTTGCATGTTGAAGCCGGCCACCAACTCAACGGAGCGCTGATCCAGCAAGGGCTGGTAGACGAATTTGTGGTGTATTTGGCACCTAAACTGCTTGGACAGGGGCGGGATATGGCCCGCTTCGGCCCGCTTGTGGCCCTCGACCAGGCGCTGGAACTGGATTTCCTATCGACCACTATGCTGGGGCCCGACTTGCGTGTTGTGGCCCGGGTTCGCAACCGGGATGCGTTTTAATTCCGATTGACGGTCGGGGGGCTCGCCCAATCCCTGCGAAAATAGCGCCATGTTTACTGGAATTATCAGCGGCGTTGGCCGTATTGCCGCCGTCCATGCATTGGGCAACTCCCCCGCCAATGGCAAGCGCCTTAGCGTCACAACTCCGGCTGGATACCTGGATGACGTCGGTCTGGGTGACAGCATCGCACTCAACGGCGCATGCATGACCGTCACCACACTGGACGCAGCTGCGCATGGGTTTACGGTGGATATTTCTGCCGAGTCACTCAGCAAGACCGCTGGCCTGGACGCAATTGGCCCTGTCAATCTGGAAAAAGCCTTGCGTGCCAATGACCGCCTGGGAGGGCACCTGGTGTCCGGTCATGTGGACGGCATCGGCACCGTCACGCGTTTTGCCCAAATCAGCGAAAGCTGGGAGTTGCGCGTGCTGGCCCCCAAGACGCTGGCCAAATTTCTGGCCTACAAAGGCTCGGTCACCATCAACGGCGTCAGCCTCACCGTCAACCAGATTGCTGATTTGGCAGACGGTTGCGAGGTCAGTATCAATCTCATTCCGCACACCGTGGAAAATACCGCCTTAAACAGCCTGCAGACAGGCTCACACGTGAACCTGGAAATTGACCTCATTGCGCGGTATGTCGAGCGCATGCTCAATAACAATTAGCCCGCTGCCGCCTGAAGCCGACTCCAAAGGCCCCTTTATTTCAAGAGTTACCAAGGAAAACCATGAAGTGTGTTGACGATTTCCGCCTGCAACTGGGCCAGCATGAATTGGTGCCGATCGTGATCGGTGGCATGGGCGTGGATATCTCTACCGCAGAGTTGGCCCTGGAGGCCGCGCGCCTGGGTGGCATTGGCCACATCTCGGACGCATTGGTCCACGATGTCTCGGATCGGCGTTTTGACACCGAATACGTGAAAGGCAAGACCAAGTTCTACAGGGCCAACATCAACAACTCGGACAAGAGCAGCGTTCAGTTCAACCTGGGCCAGTTGGCCGAAGCCACCAAACTGCACGTGGGCAGGACCATGGAAGCCAAACGCGGCAACGGCATGGTGTTCGTCAATGTCATGGAAAAGCTGACCATGAACGGGCCGCGCGAAACCCTGCAGGTGCGCCTCAATTCCGCGTTGGATGCCGGCATTGACGGCATCACGCTGAGCGCGGGTCTGCACCTGGGTTCGTTCGCGCTGATGGCGGACCACCCTCGCTTTCGGGATGCCAAACTGGGCATCATTGTGTCCTCGGTGCGTGCGCTGCAGCTGTTCCTGCGCAAGACGGCGCGCCTGGAGCGGCTACCCGATTTCGTAGTGATCGAAGGTCCGTTGGCTGGTGGACATTTGGGCTTCGGCATGGATTGGGCCGAGTACGATCTGGCCACCATCGTCGCCGAAATCGCTGCCTATCTGAAGACCGAGCAACTCGACATCCCGCTCATTGCCGCTGGCGGCATCTTTACTGGAAGCGATGGCGTGTCATTCCTGGAAAACGGTGCGGCAGCCATCCAGGTGGCCACCCGCTTTACCGTGGCCAATGAGTGCGGCCTGCCCGGCAAGGCCAAGCAAGCCTATTTCAAGGCGAGTGAAGAGGACGTCGTTGTCAACACCATTTCCCCCACCGGCTACCCCATGCGCATGCTGCGCAACTCGCCCGCCATTGGTACCGGCATTCGGCCCAATTGCGAGGCCTACGGTTATCTGCTTGATGGCAATGGCAATTGCGCCTACATTGACGCCTACAACCGCGAACTGACCTTGCACCCCGACGGAAAGCACATTTCCGTCAAGGACAAAACCTGCCTGTGCACCCAAATGCAGAATTACAACGTCTGGACCTGCGGCAGCACCACCTACCGCCTGAAAGACACCACCCGCCTGTTGCCCGATGGCACGTACCTGACGCCCAGCGCTGAGCATATCTTCAAGGACTACCAGTTCAGCGTGGACAACCAGATCCTGCTGCCCGCCTGAGACGCTGCACACCATGACAACCCTGACCCCTGTGCCCATTTCCCCAGTTGAAGACATTGTTGCCGACATGCGCGCCGGGCGCATCGTGATCCTGGTGGATGAAGAAGACCGCGAGAACGAAGGCGACCTGGTCCTGGCCGCCGACCACGTGACCGCTGACGGCATCAATTTCATGGCCCGCTACGGCCGTGGCCTGATTTGCCTGACGCTGACCCGCGAGCGCTGCGAGCGCCTGCAACTGCCGCCCATGACCGCCCGCAATGGTGACAAGAAAGGTACGGCCTTCACCGTCTCCATCGAGGCTGCCGAAGGCGTCACCACCGGTATCTCCGCCGCCGACCGTGCCCGCACCGTGCAGGCCGCAGTAACCCAAAATGCCGTACCGGAAGACCTGGTGCAACCCGGCCACATATTCCCGCTGCAGGCGGTGGACGGCGGCGTGCTGATGCGCGCCGGCCATACCGAAGCGGGCTGCGACCTGGCCGCCATGGCGGGCTGCACACCGGCCTCCGTGATTTGCGAAATCATGAAGGACGACGGCACCATGGCGCGTCTGCCGGACCTGCAGGTCTTCGCCGCCGAACACGGCCTGAAAATCGGCACCATTGCCGACCTGATCGAGTACCGCAGCAAGACCGAATCACTGATCCAGCAGCTGGGTTCGCGCCCCATGCAAACCGCTTTTGGGGAATTTACCGCCCATGCGTTTCGTGAAACCTCTGGTCTTGGCGTGCATCTAGCCCTCGTCAAAGGGACCTGGGGTGCTACTGAATCTATAGCAGTTCGGGTGCACGAACCGCTTTCCGTGCTGGATGCACTGGAGACCGGGCGTGCCATGCACTCCTGGAGCCTTGAAACCACGTTGCAGCACATGCAGAAGGAGGGAGCCGGCGTGGTCGTGCTGCTGAACTGCGGTGAAAGCGGCGAGCAATTGTTGGAGCAGTTCAACGGCACGGCGCAACCCGCCCAGGCACCCATGCGTGGCCGCATGGACCTGCGCACCTACGGTGTGGGGGCACAAATCCTGCGCCACTGCGGCGTGCACAAAATGCGGCTGATGGGCAGCCCCCGTCGCATGCCCAGCATGACCGGCTACGGCCTGGAAATCACCGGATATATCAATACGAGCAACGTTGCACAACCGCTGTAAACACGCGGCACTGTCGTCAACAAATCAAGGAACCGAATATGTTTGGTGCAGACAAAGGCCATGTAGACGCAGCGGATGCGCGCATGAATGGAAAGAAACTCAAGATCGGTATTGTGCAGGCGCGTTTCAACGCCTCGGTAACCGACGCCCTGGCCCAGGCCTGCAAGGCGGAACTGCTGGCGCTCGGTGTGGCCGAGAAGGACATCGACCATATCACTGTACCCGGCGCACTGGAAGTGCCGGTGGCTCTGCAGGCGATGGCCGAAAAAGCCAACTACGACGCACTGGTTGCCCTGGGCTGCATCATCCGTGGCGAGACCTACCACTTTGAGCTGGTGGCCAACGAGTCCGGCTCCGCCGTTACACGCGTTGCACTGGATTACCAATTGCCCATTGCCAACGCCATCCTGACCACCGAAGATATGCCCCAGGCCATTGCCCGACAGGACGAAAAAGGCCGCGATGCGGCCCGCGTTGCCGTGGAAATGGCCAATCTGCTGGAGTCCCTGTAATGAGTGATCCCAAGTCAACATTTGCCACTAAGCGCCCGCCCCGCCAGCCCCGCACCGGGCTGACCAGTACCGGCGCACGCAAGGCCGCCAGCAAGTCCGATCGCAGCCGGGCGCGCGAGTTCGCCTTGCAGGGCCTGTACCAGAGTTTGGTAAGCGGCAACCCGATAGACGACATTGACGCATTTACCCGCGACCTGGCGGGCTTCAACAAGGCCGATGCCGTGCATTTCGACGCCCTGCTGCAAGGCTGCGTGGCACACGGTGCCCAACTCGATGCGCTGATCGTTCCCTTGCTGGACCGCCCTTTGGCGGAGATTTCTCCCGTTGAGCACGCCGTGATGTGGATTGGTGCCTACGAGTTCAGTCACTGTCTGGATGTGCCCTGGCGCGTGGTGCTCAACGAGTGCATCGAACTGGCCAAAGAGTTTGGTGGTACCGACGGCCACAAGTACGTCAACGCCGTACTCAACGGCATGGCACCCTTGCTGCGTGCGGCCGAAGTCGGTTCCGACCGAAACCAGGCCTCCAAGGCCCGCACCTGAACGGACGCGCACCCCACATCCATGCAAATATCGTCGCGCGCCCAGAAAATAGAACCCTTTTACGTCATGGAGGTGGCCAAAGCCGCCGCCAGCCTCGCCCGGGAGGTTGCGCACACCGATGCGCCCATGATCTTCCTGAATATCGGCGAGCCGGACTTCACCGCACCGCCCCTGGTGCAGCAGGCAGCAGAGCAGGCCATCCGAGACGGGCGCTCGCAATACACGCCGGCCACCGGTCTGCAGCCCCTGCGCGAACGCATCAGCCAGTGGTATGCCGAGCGCTTTCACACCCGGGTGTCGCCCGAGCGCATTGTGGTGACGGCGGGGGCATCGGCCGCGCTGCACCTGGCCTGCCTGGCGCTGATCGAGTCCGGCGACGAGATCCTGATGCCCGACCCCAGCTACCCCTGCAACCGCCACTTTGTGAGTGCAGCGGACGGCAAGGCAGTATTGATTCCCACTACCGCCGCTGAGCGCTTTCAACTCAGCGCCGACAAGGTCCGCGCCGCTTGGGGCCCGCGCACCCGGGGCGTGCTGCTGGCCTCCCCCTCCAACCCGACCGGAACGTCCATCCACCCCGACACGCTGCGCAACATCCACCAGGTGGTGCAGTCGCGCGGCGGCATCACGCTGGTGGACGAAATTTACCTGGGACTGGGCTTTGAGGCGGAATACGGCCAGACCGCGCTGGCGCTAGATGACCACCTCATCAGCATCAACAGCTTCAGCAAGTACTTCAACATGACCGGCTGGCGCCTGGGCTGGATGGTGGTGCCCGAGAAGCTGGTTCCCGTCATCGAGCGGCTGGCGCAAAACCTGTTCATCTGCCCCAGCACCATTGCCCAGCACGCCGCGCTGGCCTGCTTCGAGGCCGAGAGCCTGGCGCTGTATGAGCAGCGCCGCAGAGAGTTCAAGTCCCGCCGCGACTATTTTTTACCGCAGCTCAACGCCTTGGGCCTGACCGTGCCAGTCATGCCCGACGGGGCCTTCTACGCCTGGGCTGACTGCTCGGCCGCCTGTGCCCGGCTGGGCGTCAAGGACAGCTGGGACTTCGCCTACGCGGTCATGAACCAGGCCCATGTCGCGATCACGCCTGGGCGCGACTTTGGCAGCGCAGAGACCCACAACTTTGTGCGTTTTTCCACCGCCAGTTCCATGGAGCACTTGCAGGATGCCGTTGCCCGCCTGCATGCCCTGCTCGTCAACTGAACCGCTGACACATGAATCAAGACCTCTCCATCCTCCACTTGGTCCTCAACGCCAGTTTCGTCGTGCAACTGGTCATGGCCCTGCTGTTGACCGTGTCCGTCACCAGCTGGGCGGCCATCTTCCGCAAATTTTTTGCCTTGAAGCGCGTCAAGTCGCTCAACGAAGCCTTTGAGCGTGAATTCTGGTCCGGCTCCAGTCTGAATGACCTGTTTGCCTCCGCATCCAAAAACGCGGCCAAGTCCGGCCCCATGGAGCGCATTTTTGGCAGCGGCATGCGCGAATTCCAAAAACTGCGCGAGCGCCGCATCACCGACGTAGGCACGCTCATGGACGGCGCGCGGCGTGCGATGCGTGCCAGCTTTCAACGCGAGATGGATGAGGTGGAAACCAACCTGTCTTTTCTGGCGTCCGTTGGTTCGGTGTCACCGTATGTGGGCCTGTTTGGTACCGTGTGGGGCATCATGCACGCCTTTGTCGGTCTGGCAGCCCTCACCCAGGTCACCCTGGCAACTGTGGCACCCGGCATTGCCGAGGCCCTGGTGGCCACCGCCATCGGCCTGTTTGCCGCCATTCCGGCGGTGGTGGCGTACAACCGCTTTGCCCGCGACATCGACCGCATTGCCACGCAGCAGGAGACCTTTATCGAAGAGTTCTCCAACATCCTGCAGCGCAACGTGGGCGCGCAGCCTGCCCAGGGGCGCTAAAGATGCCAGCCGTCTCTCACCGCGGCCGTGGCAGGCGCACCATCAACGAGATCAACATGGTGCCATTTATCGACGTGATGCTGGTGCTGCTGATCATCTTCATGGTGACGGCACCCCTGATTACGCCCAGCATGATTGACCTGCCCAGCGTCGGCAAGGCCGCGCGCCAGCCGGACCAGATCATTCAGGTGGTGTTGGGCAAGAACGACAGCCTGGAGATGCGGGTCAAGGACAAGACCACCTCCCTCAGCTTGAAAGACCTGGCCGCCAGCGTCAAGAGCGCACAGGGTGCCCGTGACGGCACCACCAACTCGGCCGTAGTCATCAGCGCGGACAAGGCCGCTAAATACGAGAGTGTGGTCAAGGTCATGGACACGCTGCAGCGCGCCGGCATCCAGCGCGTGGGTCTTTCCGTGCAACTGGCCAACTGACGCCGCCACCTCGTACCTGCACCCGGCACGCCATGATCGCCCACACAACCACCCGCCTGGAGTTTGCCCCGCCCCCCACGCCGGGATTGATGCGAGCGTTCGGCCTTGCCATCGTGGCGCACGCCCTGCTGCTGGCGGTGCTGACTTTGGGCGTGCAGTGGAAACACGATGCCCCGGTGGTCACGGTGGAAGCCGAGCTATGGTCCGCGCTGCCGGTGGAAGCGGCCCCCCCTCCCCCCCTGCCCCCGCCTGAGCCCGAACCTGTCAAGCCGGAGCCCAAAGCTGTGGTGACAGCGCCTGCACCTCCCCCACCGCAACCCGACCCCGCTATTGCCGTCGCCCGGGAAAAAGCCCGCCTGCAACGGGAAAAGCAGTTGCAGCAAGAAAAGCTGGAGCAGGAAAAACTGGAACGAGAGCGGCACCAAAAGGAAGCCTTGAAGCAGAAAAAGCTCAAGGACGAAAAAGAGGCCAAGGAAGCCCGCGAACGCGAGCTGCGCGACAAGCTCGCCCGTGAGAAAAAACTCCAGCAAGAGCAACAAAAGCAACTATCCGCCAAGTCCGCTGCCGACGCCAAGAAGCTCGAAGAACTGCGCCAGCAGCAAATTGCGCGAGCGCTGCGCATGGCCGGTCAGGCGGAGGGCGCGGGTGACTCCAATGCACGGGGCACCGCACCGAAATCGTCCGGGCCATCGGCCAGTTACGCCGGGCGCATCCGCGCGCGCATCAAGCCCAACATCACCTACACCGAGTCTCCGGCGGGCAACCCCACCGCCGAAGTGGAGGTGCGCACCGCACCGGATGGCACCATCATCAGCCGCAAACTGGTGAAATCCAGCGGTATCCGCTCCTGGGACGATGCCGTGCTCAACGCCATCGACAAAACGGAGGTGCTGCCACGTGATGTGGATGGCCGCATTCCGCAGCCCATGACGCTTGTTTTCAGCCCAAGAGACTGATTGATTGGCTCAGTTTTGCTATCAGTAATATAGCAACATTACCAATGAATACGCGGGCTAGCCGCATATTCTCCTAGTAGTCTCCGGTTGAATCCGTTCTGGCAAGTGCAGCCCCGTGGCTGGGCTGGGCGCGCTGTATGTCCCCCACTGCGACAGTACGAAACTGTGCATCCCCCGGCGACACCGCCATGGTGATGTCGGCCAGGGTGACGCCATCCAACTCCGCCAAATAGGCGTCCAGTGCCCGTCCTATCACGCGCTTGAGCTTGCAATGGGCAATGAGGTTGCAGGAGTTGCTGGCGGCATCGAAGCACTCCACCATTCTGAAATCCGTTTCGCAGTTGCGCACCACATCGCCAATACGAATTTCAGCCGCAGGTTTAAGCAATCGCAACCCACCGCCGCGCCCACGTGTGGTTTGCAAGATACCCTGGCGTGCCAGATCGTTGACGATTTTCATCAAATGGTTCTTGGAAACTGCGTGGCTTTGCGCAATCTCGGCAATGGTGATGGCGCGCTCCGGGCGCACGGCGCAAAACATCAGCACGCGCAGGGTGTAGTCGGTGTAGTCGGTCAGCCGCATGGTCCGAGGGCTCGGCAAGAAAATTATTGATGTATGTTAATTGCCATTTTAGACCAGCGCCGCCATCTGCCTGCACGCTGTCGAGCGTTCCACGACCTGACTCCCTTTCCTACGCGCATCTACAGAAATTTTAAGATGTATTTTTGTTGCATCTTTTATAAGATGCATGTAACATGCCTTTTACTGCGTGCAGACCACTCCACGCCAGTTCGTTTTCAACACCACCACAAAGGAACCTTTGCCATGCACGCCACGCGCAAACTCTGGACCTGGCTCGCAGTCATCTGCGCGCTGTCCTTTGCCGTCCTGGGCTGGGTCGGCACAGAAATCTATCTGACCGCACCACCCATTCCCAAACACGTTGTCAACCCGAAAGGGGATGTGCTGTTCTCCCCGGGACAGGTTCAGCGCGGCCAGGAAGCCTGGCTTTCTGCCGGAGGACAGCAACTGGGTTCGGTCTGGGGCCACGGCAGCTACTTGGCCCCCGACTGGTCGGCCGATTGGCTACACCGCGAGTCGCTGGCCCTGCGAGAGATCTGGGCACAGCGCGACTTTGGCATGCCCTATGCCAACTTGCGTGAAGGCCAACAGGCAGAGCTCAACAGCCGCCTGAAGCGGGAGATGCGAACCAACACCTACGACGCAGCCAATGGCACCATCACGCTCTCCGCCGAGCGTGCGCAGGCGGTGGAACAGGTCGCCACTCATTACGGCGCAGTGTTTGGCAGCGACCCGTCCATGGACGCGCTGCGCGAGCAATACGCCATGTCAGCGGGCTCCTTGCCCGACCCAGAGGACCTGCGCGCGTTGTCCGCGTTCATCTTTTGGTCGTCGTGGTCGGCAGCAACCGATCGACCGGGCGAAACCGATGTGAGCTACACCAGCAACTGGCCCCACGAACCCCTGGTAGACAACACCCCCACCGCCACAGCGGGCATCTGGTCAATTGCCAGTGTGATCCTGATGATTGCGGCCATCGCCGGCATGATTTTTTACCACGGCATTCACACGGAACCGGGAGATCCGACACCGCCCAAGGCCGACCCACTGTTCAACTTGAAGCCCACACCGTCCATGCTGGCCACGCGCAAGTATTTTTACGTGGTCATTGGTCTGATTCTGGCGCAGGTCGGAATGGGAGTCATCACCGCCCACTATGCGGTGGAAGGGCAGACGTTTTTCGGCATCCCCCTGGCGCAAATATTGCCATTCACCGTGAGCCGCACCATCCACACCCAGTTTGCA
This sequence comes from uncultured Rhodoferax sp., assembly GCA_964504185.1. Lineage (GTDB taxonomy): Bacteria > Pseudomonadota > Gammaproteobacteria > Burkholderiales > Burkholderiaceae_C > Allorhodoferax. The sequence goes on from CAZDDK010000015.1 coordinate 18,224, forward strand.
GTGCTGTGGATTGCGACGGCGTGGCTGGCGACTGGTCTGTACATTGCCCCGGCCATTTCCGGCCACGAGCCCAAGTACCAGAAGCTGGGGGTTGATGTGCTCTTCTACGCGTTGCTATTCATTGTGGTGGGGTCCACCGCCTTCGGCTGGATCGGTAGCCTGCAACACCTGGGCAACGATTTTTCGTTCTGGATCGGCAACCAGGGCTTGGAGTTCACCAGCATGGGCCGGATTTGGCAGATCCTGCTGTTCGTTGGCCTGCTGTTCTGGGTCACCCTGCTGGGTCGGGGCCTGATGCCCGCGTTGAAAACCCCTTCGGAGAGCCGTGGCCTGATCGCCATGGTGTTTCTGGCAGCATTGTGCATTGGCGGCTTCTACGCCACTTCCCTTACCTGGGGCAAGCATACCCACTATGCCATGATCGAATACTGGCGCTGGTGGCTGGTCCACCTGTGGGTGGAGGGCTTCTTTGAAGTGTTTGCCACCGCCGTCATTGCCCTGCTGTTCACCCGCTTGGGGCTGATTCATGCCGCAACCGCCAACAGCGCCATCATCCTGGAGACCATCGTGTTCCTGTTCGGCGGCATCCTGGGTACTCTGCACCACCTGTATTTCACCGGTACACCCACTTTTGTGATTGCCATTGGTGCGATGTTCTCGGCACTGGAGGTCGTTCCACTGGCCATGATTGGGGTCGAGGCCTATCGCAACTACCAACGATCCAAAGCCGCACCCTGGGTGCAGTCCTACAAATGGGCCATCCTGTGCTTTATCTCCGTGGGCTTCTGGAACGTGATTGGGGCCGGCCTGTTGGGCTTTTCCATTAACACCCCCATTGCCCTTTACTACATGCAAGGCCTGAATATGACAGCCGCCCACGGCCATGCCGCACTGTTTGGTGTGTATGGCATGTTGGGCATTGGCCTGATGCTGTTCTGCCTGCGCGGTCTCTCCAGCCAACTGGCCTGGTCCGATCGGCTTCTGGCACCCATGTTCTGGTTGCTCAATATCGGACTGGCCATGATGGTGTTTATCTCGCTGGTGCCTGCGGGTATCTACCAGGCTTGGGCCAGCGTCACCCAGGGCATGTGGTTTGCACGCTCTCCTGAGGTGGTGCACTCCCACTTCATGGAAACCATGGTGTGGCTGCGAGTGCCGGGAGATATCGTTTTTGCCTTGGGAACCCTGTTCCTGGCTTGGTTCGCGCTGCGCCTGCTGACAGGCAAGCGCAGGGAACAAGGTCTTCCGCTGGCTGGCGTCAAAGCGCACAACGCCTGATTTAGCGGTACGCAAGCCCGCCACGGCGCAACGGGTTCTCATCCGTTGCGCCTCATTTTTTGGCAGGCACTGAACAATGACTGAACGTTCTACTGCGCCTTCGAACGGGAAAATCCTGAAAGCACCTGCTGCGCCAGACGAGAACTGGTACCGATCAAATCCAGTTCGTCTGCCAAAATGTGAGCGGCCTCGTCCAGAAACAGATCCTTGGCGGACTTTTCCGCCTTCTCAACAGTCAATTCGGCATTCAGGCTGCGCTCGTTGGCCTGTAGACCATCATCCAGCAGCCTTTCTGCGCTGGTACCCGCCTCCGCGCCGTTCAACTGGCGGCGCAAGGCCTCGCGGGACTTGAGATGGTCGGCACGGACGTCGCGTTCCTTGCGGCGTTCGGCTTCGTTGAGTGAAACACTCTTCTGGCTGCGCTGCAGAAGATGCTGCGCAATGTCTTCCTTCAGAAAGTTGAACTCAGGTGCCTTGGCAACCCGCTCTTCATGTCGGCTTTGCAACAACGGCAATAGGTCTTGCAGACTGCCCAGCACTTGGAAACCCGTGGCTTCGATGCGCCCCCATGGCAAGGCATTGTCGAATCCTGACTCGCCACTGTCGGCATCGGCCGCGCTAGGAAACGCGATATCCGGTTTGACCCCGCGCAACTGCGTCGTGCCACCATCGACCCGATAGAACTGCGCAACGGTCATCTTGACCTCCCCCAGTTTGGGAGTTTCGCTTTTGGCCACAGCATCCAGGTTGACGACGGCCTGGACCGTACCCTTGCCAAAGCTGGTTTCACCCACCACCACGGCACGCCCATAGTCTTGCATGGCGGCTGCAAAAATCTCCGACGCAGACGCCGAACCGCGATTGATCAATACGCCCAATGGGCCTTCCCACACGGCCCGCGCACTGCTGCCACTCTCGACCCGCACTTTGCCACGTGCGTCACGTTGCTGCACGACCGCGCCCCCTCCAATGAACAAATTGGCGAGCTCCACTGCCTCGTTCAACGCGCCGCCCCCGTTGTTGCGCAAATCCATCAACACGCCATCGACCTTTTCTTCATGCAGTTCACGCAGCAAACGCGCCACGTCGCGGGCTGCGCTCTTAAAGTTCGTGTCGCCACTCTGCCGCGCAGCAAAGTCCTGGTAGAACGTGGGCAGAAAAATCACACCGATGCGGCGCGACCCACCGGCTCCCTGGATTGTCAGTATCGACTTCTTGGCCGCTTGTTGCTCAAACGTAACCTTCTTGCGCACCAGGCTCACAACCTGCTGGCCGCCATCGGGATTGGCGTCGGCCGGCAGCACGCTGATCTTGACGACCGTGTCTTGCGCGCCCCGCAGCAACTGGACCACATCGTCCAGCCGCCAACCCAGTACTTCGGTCATTGCCGTATCAGTGGCTTGTGCGATGCCGACAATGCGATCCCCCACTTTGAGCTTGCCAGACAAAGCGGCAGGGCCGCCAGGCACCAGTTCACGGATAACGGTCATGTCATCACGCTCCTGCAGCACCGCACCGATACCCACCAGAGACAAGCGCATGGCGATGTCAAACTCCTGGGTCGCCTTGGGACCCAGATAGATCGTGTGGGGCTCGATCGACGTGGCATAGGCGTTCATGAAGAGCTGAAATACATCTTCACTTTTGCGCCGCTTCATATTCGCCAGTGCGTAGTCATACCGCTTTCTCAGCGTGGTACGGATGGCGGTGTCGTCCTTGCCCGCCAGCTTTAGGCGCAACCAATCGTTCTTGACCCGCTTGCGCCACAAGTCTTTCAATTCGTCTTCAGACTGCGCCCATGGCATCTTGTCCCGCTGAAAAAAGTAGCGTTCATGCGCACTAAAGTCCATGGTCTGGTCCAGCAGGCTGCGCGCATGGGCCATGCGCTCCAACGAGCGGCGTTGGTAGATGTTGAACATCGCAAAAGGCGTGGTCAACTCCCTGGCCTTGATCGCGTCGTCCAGTTGGTCGCGCGCAAAAGCGAATTGATCGACATCCGCCTGCAAAAAAAACAGCTTCTCCGGGTCCAGTGCTTTGAGATAGCGATCAAATATGCGGGAAGACAAGGCATCGTCCAGCGCAACCGGTGCGTAGTGAAACCGCGTCAACAACTGCGCTGTCATTGCGGCAGCATGGCCCTGTTCCAGACTGGGAGCCAGCAACCCGCTCCCCTGGGTATTGCTGGGCGCAGCCCCCACTGCCAAGGAAATGGCCAAACACAGTGCGGATACGATTTTCTTCATTAGGTTGATCCTTGAAAGCCTCCACACAAGTGGGACTGTGGATTGCAAGGCAGGCATAAAAAAAACCTGCTACCGATTAGATAGCAGGCTTTCATGTATTTACTTGGGGTGGCTGATGGGGCTCGAACCCACGACAACAGGAATCACAATCCTGGACTCTACCAACTGAGCTACAGCCACCGTAAGCTCTCTATTATAACGCGTCTTTTTGTCTCTTTCAGATCGGATTTACTTGCCTAAGGCCGCTTGGTCCGGCTTAGCTGCCTTGATCTGTACCTTGAAGCGCTGGGTCAACAACTTGTAATAGGCTTGATTCTCCGCAGTGGCAACCCACTGGGCATATTGTTTGCGTTCTTGTTCGGCCATCGCTGGCACCGGCGGTGTGCGTGGCAGCACTTGGTTGACGCGGGCCACCGCGTAGCCCTGGGAGCCCAAATCGACGCCCACCCAGGCGGGCAGCGTTGCCGTATCTGCCTGCAGTACGGCGTCCAACACCGCCGAGGGAACAACCTGATTGCCTTCGCGGCTCACCACGAGCGCAGCTCCGAGATTAGCAGGCGCACTGGACTTCCAGGCCGCCAATTTCTCCGAGCCGTCTTTTTTGGCCAGTTCTGCCGCCTGCGTGGACACCAAACGTTCTTTCACCATGGCCCGAACTTCCATCAGGGGCTTGGTACGCGCTGCGGTGTACTCAGTGATACGAGCAGCAGCCAACTGGTTCGGCGCAATTTCAACAGCTTCGGTATTGCGCTTTTTTTCCAGCGAATCAGAGCTAAAAATGGCGGCCAGCAACTTGGGGCTGGCCAACACACCATTGGCACCCGGCAACGCGGTGCGCTGCAAACCGGTGGCGGTTTTTACTTCCAGTTTCAACCGGTCTGCAACCGGCTTGAGACTGTCCGACTGTTCGTAAACCCCATTGGTGAACGATTCCGCGACATCGGCGAACTTGCGTTGCGCCTGCTGGGTCTTTAGATCAGACTCCATGCTGGGGCGCAACTCGTCGAAAGAACGCAGTTTGGGTGCATTGATGTCGGTGACCTTGATGATGTGAAATCCAAAGTCTGACTCCACCACGTCGCTGACATCGCCCTTTTTCATAGCGAAGGCAGCGTCCTCAAAGGGCTTGACCATGGCACCGCGGCCAAAGAAATCCAAATCGCCGCCATTGGGTGCAGAGCCGGGATCCTGGGAGTTCTTTTTTGCCAGATCGGCGAAAGAATCTGGTGATTTGCGTATTTGCGCCAGCAAAGAATCGGCCAGCTCGCGTGCCTGCGTGCGGGCTTGTGCAGGCATGTCCTTGGGTGCATTGATCAATATGTGACTAGCGCGACGTTCTTCCTTGCCGCTCAGGCGGCTCACATTTTGTTCGTAGTAGGACTTGAGGTCTGACTCATTCAAGACAATAGAGTTCTTGACGGTGGCCAAATCCAACACCACGTATTCCACGGCGGCAGACTCCGGTGCCTGGAACAGGCTGGAGTTGGACTGGTAATAGGCCTCGATCTCCGCGTCACCTGGATTGACTTTGCTTGCGTAGTCGCTCGCATTGAAGCGCATGACCTGGACTTCGCGTCGCTCATAAAACGCATTCAGCGCGGTGTTGGCCAAAGCGGGCGGTGAAAAGGCTGTCGCCAAGACACCGGCTTCCACCTGGCGCACGGACAACTGGCTGCGCACACCCGCCTCAAATCCTTCCGGGGTCAGTCCCTGGCTGGCGGCCAACTGGCGATAGCGCTCCACGTCCATGGTCCCATCGGGCTTGCGCAGTGCGGCGATGGCGGGGACTTGCTGCAGTTCACGGGCCAGGCGCGCGTCCGACGTATTTAGACGCGCATCCTGAACGGCGTCCGTCAACACCCGTTCACGCACCAACCGTTCCAGTGTCATGTAGCGGGCTGCGGGAGTGTCCAGCATCTTGACGTCCAGATTGGGCATAGATGCGCGCAGGCGGTCAACCTCGCTGTTGTGCGCGGCGTCCCATTCGGCTTGCCCAATGCTCTCACTGCCTATGGTGGCAACAGCATCTCCTTTGGCGTTAATCTGGCGAAAACCGTCCACGCCCACCAGCACAAACGCGGGAATGATCAGCAAGAACAAGAGGGACATCATGACCTTGGTGTGCTTGCGAACGAAATCGAACATGCGCTTTACTCTCCAGTGAATAACAAAAAAGGCGAACAACACTGTTCGCCTTTGCTTGGGTGGTGGGTGATGACGGGCTCGAACCGCCGACCTACGCCTTGTAAGGGCGCCGCTCTACCAACTGAGCTAATCACCCCACCTTAAACCAATAAATCAATTCAGAGCATCTTTCAATGCCTTGCCAGGACGGAACTTGGGAACCTTGGCCGCCTTGATTTTAATCGCAGCGCCGGTACGCGGATTGCGACCGGTGCGAGCTGCCCGCTTTCCGACCGCAAATGTACCAAAACCTACCAGGGAAACAGAACCACCCTTTTTCAGCGTGGTCTTTACCGCTCCAATGGTGGACTCCAAGGCGCGCGTAGCAGCTGCCTTGGAGATATCAGCATGCTTGGCAATATGTTCAATCAGTTCAGTTTTGTTCACAAAGACCCCTTCTATGGACGCTGCGTTTGTCGAATTGTCTCTTCAAAATCTCTCTTCACCGGACACAGCCCATTAGAAGCCGCCGGTCATTGCCATGTCAATATGCCATGCAGCATTGCCTCGGCGCGGACGCAGATTCTAGCCGCATTTCGCGGGGTATCAGCGGGCCCTTGCGCGAATTTCCGGTACGGCCTTTTGCAGGTAGTACACCATGGACCAAATGGTCAAAACGGCAGCGGCCCACATGAGCCAAACACCCCATACATGCGTGTTGATGACACCAAACAGCCAGCCATCAAACAGCAAGAAGGGAATTGCAACCATTTGTACGAAGGTTTTGAGCTTGCCAACCATGTGCACCGCAACGCTCTTGGATGCGCCAATCTGCGCCATCCACTCGCGCAGCGCCGAAATGGCAATCTCTCTGCCAATGATGATGAGCGCCACAAACACGTCGGCCCGCTGCAAATGCACCAACACCAACACGCAGGCGCACACCAGAAATTTGTCTGCGACCGGATCCAGAAAGGCACCGAAGGATGAGGTCTGGTTCAACTTGCGTGCCAAAAAACCATCCAGCCAGTCGGTGGCAGCAAACACCACAAACATGACAGTGGCGATGAGATTCTTTTCAGCCTGACTGGCTTGGGATTCCGGCAAGTAGAAGACACCCACGATGAGCGGAATCGCGAAGATGCGCGTCCACGTCATGATGGTGGGAATGGTCATAAACATCGCCCGATTGTGGCATGTCTTTGCGCCAATCCGCCCTAATGCAGCGCCCGATAAATTTCCTCCGCCATGTCGCGGGAGATTCCTTCCACATTGGCAATATCGTCCACGCTGGCCAGGGCCACACCCCGCACCCCGCCAAAGCGCTGCAACAGGCTGGCGCGGCGCTTGGGTCCTACACCGGGAATCTCTTCGAGCTGGCCGCCCCCCACCCGCACCTTGGCGCGCTTGGCACGCATGCCGGTGATGGCAAAGCGGTGGGCCTCATCGCGGATCTGCGCCACCAGCATCAGCGCCGCCGAGTCGGCCCCGAGGTAGACCTTGTCGCGTCCATCGGCAAACACCAGCTCCTCCAGCCCGACCTTGCGGCCCTCGCCCTTTTCCACACCGACGATCAGCGACAGGTCCAGCCCCAGCTGCTCAAACACCTCGCGCGCCATGGACACCTGGCCACGGCCGCCATCGATCAGCACCAGGTCCGGCATGCGGGCCGTGCCGGATGGGGCCTGTCCCTCGTGCTGGGCCTCCCTCAGTGCGTCGGCCAGCTTGCTGTAGCGCCGCACCAGCACCTGGCGCATGGCGGCGTAATCATCGCCCGGCGTGATGCCATCGATGTTGAAACGCCGGTACTCGCTGTTCTGCATTTTGTGGTGGTGAAACACCACACAGGAGGCCTGCGTGGCCTCCCCCGCCGTGTGGGAGATGTCAAAGCACTCCACCCGCACGTTCTCCAGGTTGTCCAGGGTCAGGTCCAGCGCCTCGGCCAGTGCACGCGTGCGCGCCTGCTGCGAGCCTTCCTCGGCCAGCAGGCGCGCCAGTTGCAAGGCGGCATTGGTCTGCGCCATCTCCAGCCAGGCACGGCGTTGTTCGCGCGGCTGATGCACCGCCGTCACCTTAAAACCCACTTGTTCGGACAAGGCCTTCTGCAGCACCTTGCTGACCGGCTCGCTGACGATCAACGTCGGCGGCATGGCCACGTCGATGTAGTGCTGCGACAGAAACGCCTCCAGCACCTTGACCTCCACCGATGTGGCAGTTGCCTCAGATTCGCCCTCTTCTTCCAGACCCACGGCGTCTTCCACATGAACTGGAAAATACGGCCGGTCGCCCAGATGGCGGCCACCGCGTACCATGGCCAGGTTCACGCAGGCCCGTCCGCCCTGCACCTTGACGGCCAGGATGTCCACATCGCGGTCCTCCACGTTGTCCATGGACTGCTGGTGCAGCACATTGGACAGGGCCGCCACCTGGTTGCGCAACTCCGCTGCCTGCTCAAACTCCAGCTTGTCGGCGTGGGCCATCATGCGGGCCTCCAACTGGCGCATCACGCCTTGGGCGTCGCCCCGCAAAAACTTCTCGGCATGGGCAACATGCTCGGCGTAGTCCGCCTCCGAGACATGGCCCACGCAGGGTGCGGAACAGCGCTTGATCTGGTACAGCAGGCAGGGTCGGCTGCGGTTACTAAAAAATGGGTCTTCGCAAGTGCGCAGGCGGAACACCTTCTGCATCAGCAAAATCGCTTCTTTCACCGCCCAGGCACTGGGATACGGTCCGAAATAGTGGTTTTTCTTTTCCACCGCACCCCGGTAGTAAGACACCCGGGTGAAATGCGCGGGATTTGGCGGCTGGGCGGGGCTGCCAACGCCAGCATCGTCGGCCACCTTGCGCTTGGCAATGGGCGGCACGCCGGTCATCTTCAGGTAAGGGTAGCTTTTGTCGTCCCGAAACAGGATGTTGTACTTCGGGTTCTGCGTCTTGATCAGGTTGTTTTCCAGCAGCAGCGCCTCGGCCTCGGAGCGCACCACCGTAGTCTCCATGCGCACAATTTTGCTGACCATGTGGCCGGTGCGGGTGCCACCATGGTTCTTCTGGAAATAGCTGGACACCCGCTTCTTCAGATTGATCGCCTTGCCCACATACAACAACTGGTCCTGCGCGTCAAAGTAACGGTACACGCCAGGCAGGCTGGGCAGCGAGGCCACCTCGCGCAGCAACTCTTCAGAATGGTGTTCAGACATGCCCATATTGTCGTGGCTTCGGTCGCATGGACAATCACCCTATGCAACCCCCATGGCCACCCGATTCGACTGAACCTCTGCTCTGGGACGTCTTTTGTCGCGTCATCGACAACTACGGCGACATTGGCGTCTGCTGGCGCCTGTGCGCCGACCTGGCCGCGCGGGGCCACACGGTACGGCTGTGGGTAGACGATGCGCAAGCCCTGGGCTGGATGGCACCCGGCGCGCTGGAAGGCCATTGGCCCGGCGTCATCGTCCGCGCATGGGAGCAGGCAACAAACAGCGCACTGCTGGCAACATTGCCCCGCGCCGATGTGTGGGTAGAGGCCTTTGGCTGCGAAATTGCTATTGAATTTATAGCTACATTCGCACAATATACGCGGGCTAGTGGCCAATTTATTCATGAACATCCGGTATGGATCAATCTGGAGTACCTGTCCGCGCAGTCCTACACCGAGCGCTCCCACGGCCTGCCATCGCCCGTCATGCACGGCCCTGCCCAAGGCTGGACCAAGTACTTCTACTACCCAGGCTTTACTGCGCGCACTGGCGGATTGCTGCGTGAACCCGATCTGCTGGCGCGCCAGCTGGCCTTTGAGCAGCCCGGTCAACGCGCCCGCTGGCTCGCGCGGCACGGCATCCGCTGGACTGGCGAGCGCCTGGTGTCCCTGTTCTGCTACGAGCCGCCCGCGTTGGCGACCCTGCTGCAACAATGGGAGTCCGACTCTGCCCCCACGCTCCTGTTGGTGGCCGACGGTCGCGCGCAACAGGCTGTCCGAGCCGTTCTCTCCGATGGTGCACACAGTGGCAAGCCATCGCCGCAGCACCTGCAGATCCACTTCCTGCCGCGCCTGGACCAACGGGATTTCGACCACCTGCTGTGGGCCTGCGACCTAAACTGCGTGCGCGGCGAGGACTCGCTGGTGCGCGCCCTGTGGGCGGGCAAGCCCTTGTTGTGGCACATCTATCCACAAGACGACGGTGCCCACGCAGCCAAGCTTGATGCATTTCTGGACTGGCTGCAGGCGGATGGCGGGCTGCGCACCCTCCACCATGCCTGGAACCCCGCAATCACCCGCACGGCCCATGAAGCTCTGCCCTTGATGGACCTCACGTCCTGGGCAAAGACGGCGCAACTGGCACGCCAACGGCTGCTGCAAATGGACGACCTGTCCACCCAACTGACGCAATTCGTCCGGAAAAAACAGTAAAATGCTGGGCTTTGCTGAGTTTGCCGCGAACCACGGGCAATTCATGCTTCGCCGCACCACGCGGCCTATTACCGCTGACAGCACAGGCTAACAGCGCCAACTGCCTGAACCACTATGAAAATCGCTCAAGAAATCCGCGCCGGCAACGTCATCATGCACGGCAAGGACCCGATGGTCGTCCTCAAGACCGAATACGCCCGCGGTGGCCGCAACGCCGCCACCGTGCGCATGAAGCTCAAGAGCCTGATCGCCAACTTCGGCACCGAAGTCGTGTTCAAGGCCGACGACAAGATGGACCAGGTGATTCTGGACAAAAAGGATTGCACCTACTCCTACTTTGCCGACCCCCTGTACGTGTGGATGGATGCCGACTACAACCAGTACGAAGTCGAATCCGAAAACATGGGCGACGCCCTGAACTACCTTGAAGACGGCATGACCGCCGAAGTGGTGTTTTACGAAGGCAAGGCCATTTCCGTCGAATTGCCCACCAACGTGGTGCGCGAAATCACCTGGACCGAGCCCGCTGTCAAAGGCGACACAGCCGGCCAGGTTTTGAAGCCCGCCAAAATTGCCACTGGTTTCGATGTGGGCGTGCCCATCTTCGTAGCCCAGGGCGACAAGGTCGAAATCGACACCCGCACCGGCGAATACCGTAAGCGCGTCTAAGACATAGCCCCCACGCTCCGCCGCTGCGCGGGTCGCTGCCCCCCGAGGGGGCAAATTCTCCTTGGGGCGGCCCGGCGGAGAATTGAAGCCCCCACGTTGCGCGGGGGTCGCTGCAAAAAATCGGCTCCTTCGGGAGCCTTTTTTGTGCCCTTTATCGGCACTGTCGCAAGCCT
>CAZDDK010000016.1:0-29087 GCA_964504185.1 uncultured Rhodoferax sp.
TGCTTCTGCAGCCCGAAATCCTGCAAAAGACCCGCATCCTGCGCCAGTTCCTCTACAACATGGACGAAATCGAATCCATGGAAATGGTGCTCAAGCAGATGAAGGCCACTAAAACCAACGGCGAATTTTTCGACATGATGCGCCGGGGCGGATAAGGGTATTACCTCCGGAATTTTTGCCAACGATGGCACCCGAAATAGCTCGGCTATAATCGTTGGTTTTTGCGACAAGTACGCCAGATTGGCTGGCGCGGCTCTCGCACCTGATGGAGAACAGTATGAAAGAAGGCATTCACCCCAATTACCGCGAAGTGTGCTTCCAGGACATGTCCAACGGCTTCAAGTTCGTGACCCGTTCTTGCGCCAACGCCAAGGAAATGATCAAGATGGAAGACGGCCGCGAGCTGCCATGGATCAAGTTGGACACCACCAGCGAATCCCACCCCTTCTACACCGGCACCCAGAAGTCCGTGGACAACATGGGTGGTCGCGTCGAACGGTTCCGCAACCGCTTTGGCAAGACAGCCGTCGCCAAGTAAATCGGCATCAGGTCTCGGCCTGAGTTGTCACCAGAAAGCAGCCCGGTTCTCCGCGCTGCTTTTTTTTGCACTGCGCCCCACCCTGTGAACCTGCCCAATCCCGCCATCGTCACCCAGGCCGGTGCCCGGCGCTTTCCGCGCTGGGCGCTGGTATTGTTGTGCTGTGCCTATGTCCTTCCAGGGTTCATTGGCCGCGATGCGTGGAAGAGCGAGGACATGACTGCGCTGGGCTATATGGCCGAACTCCTGCAGGGCAGCGCCAACTGGCTCAACCCCACGCTCATGCGTATACCGGCCGACAATCCCGCCTTGCTACCGTACTGGCTGGGCGCAGGGGCCATGCAGTGGACCCCTGCCTGGGCCAGCCCCGACTTCGTGGCGCGCATTCCGTTTGGTCTGTTGCTGGTACTGGCCATGGCCGCCACCTGGTACGGCACCTACTATTTGGCACGCAACCCGCTGGCCCAGCCAGTGCCCTTCGCATTCGGCGGTGAAGCACAGCCTGCCGACTACGCCCGTGCCATGGCCGACGGCGGCCTGTTGGCTTTTATTGCCTGCCTGGGCTTGGCCCAACTTGCACACGAAACAACCCCCGCGTTGGCACAACTGGGTTTCTCCGCACTCCTTTTCTATAGCTTGGGGGCAATGCCCTATCGCCGACACGGCCCATTCATCGCAGCAATTGCGGGTCTGTCGGGGCTTGCCCTGTCAGGTGCGCCCACCTTGGCCCTGCTATTCGGCCTGGGCGGTGCTGCACTGCACGTGCTGGACCACGCAAGTGGCGAAGCGGACACTGGCCGCACACGGCGCAGACTGCGTGAGAGTGCAGGCCTTGCACTGGTGAGCGCCGGCGTCGGTGCGATGGCACTGTGGCTGGGCCTGTTGCGCTGGAAGATCCAATGGCCCCACGCCACATGGACCGACTGGAGCGGCTACCTGGAACTGCTCGTATGGTTTACCTGGCCGGCTTGGCCTCTGGCACTGTGGACGCTGTGGCGCTGGCGCCACCAGTTGTTCAGTCGGCGGGTCAGCCGCCACATCGCGTTGCCCGTGTGGTTCTCACTCGTATGCGCGCTGGCCACACTGGTCTCGCCAGCGTCGGATCGGACGCTGTTGCTGGCCCTGCCTGCGCTGTCCACGCTGGCGGCCTTTGCTCTCCCCACACTCGAGCGCCAGGTCGCCGCACTCATCGACTGGTTCACCCTGCTGTTCTTTTCCGGCTGCGCCTTCACCATCTGGGTGGTCTGGATTGCGATGATGACGGGAATTCCCGCCCAACCAGCCGCCAACGTGGCGCGCCTGGCACCGGGATTTGAAGCTGCCTTCTCCCTGTTCCCGCTGGCAGTCGCCACCGCCGCCACGCTGGCCTGGTGCTGGCTGGTGAAATGGCGGGTGGGGCGTCACCGCGCGGCCATCTGGAAAAGTCTGGTGCTGCCGGCCGGTGGTGCCGCTCTGAGTTGGCTGCTGCTAATGACGCTGTGGATGCCACTGCTGAACTACACGCAGAGCTACCGTGCGCTGGTTGACCGGCTTCGATCCCAATTGGACACACCCGGTTGCGTCGAAACAATGGGTCTGGGACAGGGACAAATTGCCGCCTTTCAGTTCTATGGCGGATTGCAGCTAGTGGCGGCAACAGCCCAACCCCGCTGCCCCTGGCTGCTGTTCGAGCCGCCCGCCAATACGGGCATTCCGCCGCAGGTGGACACCGTGCATTGGACCCTGCAAGGAACCGTGCAACACCCCGCCAGCGGTGGCGAGTCCGTCTTGCTTTACCGCAGGAAATAGCTCCCGCGTCGGGTTCACACAGCTGGCGGGCAGCGCATGCGCGTCGCGGGCAGAAGAATCGAGAATGTGGAGCCCTTGCCCGGCACGCTGTCGATGCACAGTTCGGCTCCGTGCCGCTGCGCCACATGCTTGACGATTGCCAACCCCAAACCCGTGCCCCCGGTGTCGCGAGATCGGCTGCGATCCACACGATAAAACCGCTCCGTCAAACGCGGAATGTGCTCCTGCGCAATACCGGGACCTTGGTCGGTGACGAAGAAGACGGCACCACCATCGGCCTGGCGTTTGAAGCCCACATCAATGCGCCGCTGCGCCGGCGTGTAACGAATAGCGTTGCCTATCAGGTTGGACATCGCACTGTGCAGCTCCAGTGGGGAACCCGCGACTTCACAGCCCGACGTGCGTTCAAATCGCAGGTCGTGCGGTGCCGTCCACAGGACATGGGACAGGTCCCGGGCATCCTGCTCGCACTGGCGCATCAGCACATCCACCGAGACCCATTCCGCCATACCCGGCAGCGGACTTCCCTCCAGCCGGGACAGGGTCAACAGGTCACTGACCAAGGTCTGCATGCGCTGGGCCTGTTGGGACATCAATCCGAGATAGCGTTGCCGCTCTGGTTCGTCCAGAGGCAGGGTCTGCAAGGTCTCGACGAAGCCAGCCAGCACCGTCAATGGGGTACGGATTTCGTGCGACACATTGGCCACGAAATCTCTGCGCATGGCCTCTGCCTGTTCCTTGGCCGTGATATCACGCGAGAGCAGCAACATACGTCCCTCCCCATACGGATGCAGATGAACCGACAGTTTGACGGGCTTGGACTCACTGCTGCCACGGCCGGGCATCACCACGTCACGGTCAAAATTGCGCGACGCCAGATAGGCGGCAAATTCCGGATCGCGCACCAGATTGCCCAAATGCTGCAACAAATCCCGCTGGGCATCAAAGCCGAAATGGTCGGCGGCAGTCTGGTTGAACCATTCGATGCGCGCCTGCGCATCCAGCAGTACCACTCCATTGGGCGACGCCTGCAACGCGGCCAGAAAGTCCTTCAGACGGTTTTCACTTTCCACCGTCAGCCTTTGGCTGGCCTTCAGCAGCCGGCGAACGCGGTCGTAGGTTTCACCCCATAGGCCGTTTCCGATGGCAAGCTCACCAAGTGCACCCCGCCGCAGCCACCCCAGCAGGCGCAGCCCCCGCGCGGCGTCCAGAGCGAACCAGACACTCCCGCCCAGCAAGGCCATGGCCAGACCCGTTCGCCACTCATCCCCCCTGGGTGCCAGAAGCCAGCCCATGAGGGCCGCTGCCACCTGGCACAGAGCGAAAGAAAACAAGCGCCAAAACATTGTCGAATGCGCGTGCTCAGGTACCGGTTTTGTCAGTGACCAGGGTGGCAGGAACTGCGGCGGAAGACGCGGGTGTGACAGTTAGGCGGTATCCCGCACCACGCACAGTTTCTACCATCGAACCCGCCAGCGCCAGCGCCTCGCGCAGGCGTTTGACATGCACATCGACCGTGCGCTCTTCGATGTAGACATGATCGCCCCACACCTTGTCCAGCAACTGGGCCCGGCTGTGCACGCGCTCTGCATGGCCCATCAGGTAGTGCAACAGTTTGAACTCGGTTGGTCCCAGCTTCAAGGGGCGTTCGTCGAATGAAACCCGGTGGGTGGACGGATCGAGCACCAACTTCCCCACGGTCAAGACGTCGCCAGCCTGTTCGGGCGTGCGCCGACGCAACACGGCACGCACGCGGGCCAAAAGCTCCTTGGTGGAAAACGGCTTGGCGATGTAGTCATCCGCGCCCGCATCCAGTCCGGCCACACGGTCCGCCTCGTCACCGCGCGCGGTCAGCATGATGATGGGCACCGCCTGCGTGCGGGCATCAGCACGCCAGCGCTTCGCCAGAACCAGGCCACTTTCACCGGGCAGCATCCAGTCCAGCAAAATCAGATCGGGCAGCGCCGCGTCCAAGTCGCGCTGGGCAGTGACACTGTCCATGGCCCAGATGGGGCGGAATCCGTTGTGCCGCAGGTTGACGGCAATCAGCTCGGCGATGGAAGCCTCATCCTCCACGATGAGAACCGAAGGCATAGTCCTCATGGTGTCTCCCTCGTGCCCGTCTCATGTGCAGACCCAGCCCCGCTGGGCGGCAACGATGGCATGAAGTGCATGGCGTTCATTTGATCACCGACTCAATTTTCTCCATGGTGGAGTGGCGCACATCTTCGCCTTTCACGACATAGATGATGAACTCAGCGATATTTTTGGCGTGGTCGCCAATGCGCTCAATCGCCTTGGCCAGGAACAACAGATCCAGGCTGGGTGAAATCATGCGCGGGTCTTCCATCATGTAGGTGATGAGCTTGCGCACAAAGCCATCAAACTCGGCATCGATCAGGTTGTCCTCCTTGAGGATGGCCACTGCCGCGTTCGTATCCAGACGGGCAAAGGCATCCAGTGCCTTGTTCAGCAGACCCGATGCCAGATCGGCCGCCACACGCAGCTCCAGGGAAGGCAGTGCCCGGGGCGATCCGCTCTCGATGATGGAGCGCACCATGCGGGCGATCTTCTCGGCCTCGTCCCCCACGCGTTCCAGGTTGGCTGTGGTTTTTGAAATGGCGATCAGCAGACGCAGGTCGCGGGCGGTGGGCTGTCGCCGGGCAATGATGGACGACAGATCCCGGTCGATTTCCACCTCCATGGCGTTCACACGCGCCTCGTTGGCGGTGACTTCGTTGGCCACCTCCACGCTGAACTGCGACAGGGCATAAATGGCCCGCCGGATCTGTGACTCCACCAGTCCGCCCAGAACCATGACCTGGGAGGAGACCGAAGTCAACTCACTGTCGAATTGTGTTGATAAGTGTTTGTCTGTCATCGTGTGCTCTCCCGTCTATTGCCTGCAAAATCGGCGACAGCGCTGCCGCAGTCCCCATTCCTCGGTACGCCGAATCAGCCAAAGCGGCCGGTAATGTAGTCTTCCGTTTCCTTGCGGCTGGGCTTGAAAAACATCTGCTCGGTGGAACCAAACTCCACCAGATCACCCAAGTACATATAGGCGGTGTAGTCGCTGCAACGGGCGGCCTGCTGCATGTTGTGCGTCACAATGACCACGGTGTAGTCGTCCTTCAACTCCACGATCAGCTCTTCCACCTTGGCGGTGGATATCGGGTCCAGTGCAGAGCAGGGTTCGTCCAGCAGCAGCACCTCGGGTTTGATGGCAATGCCGCGTGCGATACACAGGCGCTGTTGCTGGCCCCCCGACAGGCTGGAGCCGCTTTGCTGCAGCTTATCCTTGACCTCGTTCCACAGAGCAGACTTGCGCAGCGCCCACTCCACGCGCTCCTCCATGTCGCTGGCGCTGAGGTTCTCGAACAACTTCACCCCAAAGGCAATGTTGTCGAAGATGGACATCGGAAACGGCGTAGGCTTTTGGAACACCATGCCCACCTTGGCCCGCAACAGGGCCACGTCTTCCTTGCTGGTCAGCAGGTTCTCGCCGTCCAGCATGATCTGCCCCTCGGCACGCTGCTCGGGATAGAGCTCAAACATGCGGTTAAAAACCCGCAACAGCGTGGACTTGCCACAACCGGATGGTCCAATGAAGGCGGTCACCTTGTTCTCGGGAATTTCCAGATTGATGCCCTTGAGGGCATGGAACTTGCCGTAATAGAAGTTCAGATCCCGAACAGAAATCTTGGTCTTGGCGGGAGCGATATGGGTAGTGTCGAGCATGGTGCTTTATTCAATGAGGGTTTGCCTGGATGGCTCAAATCTTGGAACGGGTCAACACACGCGCCAGAATGTTCAGCCCCAACACGGCCAGCGTGATGATGAACACACCCGCCCATGCCAGCTTTTGCCAGTTTTCGTAGGGACTCATGGCGAATTTGAAAATGGTGACCGGCAGGCTGGCCATCGGTTCACCAAGGCTATTGGTCCAGAATTGGTTGCTCAACGCGGTAAACAACAGCGGTGCCGTTTCACCGGCGATGCGCGCAACAGCCAGCAACACACCGGTAATCACACCGGTTCTGGCGGCCTTGAGGGTGATGCTCAGGATGACCTTCCACTTGGGAGCACCCAGGGCATAGGCCGCTTCCCGCAGACCTGCAGGCACCAGTTGCAACATGTTTTCGGTGGTGCGAATGACCACGGGGATAACCAGCAGTGAAAGTGCCAGCACACCGGCATAGCCCGAGAACGACTTGAAGCGTGCAACCACCACCGCGTACACAAACAGCCCCACCACAATCGACGGTGCGGACAGCAAGATGTCATTGACAAAACGGGTGACGGTTGCCAGCCAGCTCTTGGTGTCAAACTCCGCCAGGTAAATGCCGGCCATGACACCAACCGGAGTGCCCACGCAGGTCGCCAACACCACCATCACCAACGAACCAAAAATGGCGTTGGCGAGGCCCCCTTCATCGTTGGGCGGTGGCGTCATCTGCGTGAAAGTGGCAACCGACAGCCCACCAACACCCAGCAACAACGTTTCCCACAGGATCCAGAACAACCAAAACAGTCCAAAGGCCATGGCCCCGAGAGACATGGTGGTAGCCACATTGTTCACCGCCTTGCGCTGCGCAAACTTGGCCGCGCGTGATTGTTTTTCTGCAAGCGTGTTCATGTTTTGGCTCCCTCCCCTTTGCGCAGTTGTGACAGCAGTAATTTGGAGAGTGAAAGAATCACAAAAGTAATAAAGAACAGCACCAGCCCCAGGTACATCAACGATGCCTGGTGCAAGCCCTCGCCCGCCTCGGCAAACTCGTTGGCCAGGGCCGACGTGATGCTGTTGGCAGCCTGAAACAGACTCAGCGAATCCAGCTGGTTGAAATTGCCGATCACAAAGGTTACGGCCATGGTCTCGCCAATGGCACGTCCCAGGCCCAGCATGATTCCGCCAATGACCCCCGCCTTGGTGTATGGCAATACGACTTTGGTCACCACCTCCCAGGTGGTCGCCCCCAGCCCATAGGCGGACTCCTTCAACAAGGGGGGGGTGACTTCGAACACATCCCGCATCACCGCCGCAATGAACGGAATGATCATGATCGCCAAAATGACTCCCGCCGAGAGAATGCCAATGCCCACGGGTGGCCCGGACACAAAAGCCCCCAAATAGGGAATACCGGAAAAAGCAGCCTGCAAAGGCTGCTGCACATAGGTCGCCAGCACCGGACCAAAGACCAGCAACCCCCACATGCCATACACGATGGACGGCACAGCGGCCAGCAACTCAATGGCAGTACCCAGCGGCTGCTTGAGCCAGGCCGGGGACAACTCAGTGAGAAACAGGGCAATGCCAAAACTCACCGGCACCGCAATCAACAAGGCAATGAAGGAGGTGGCCAACGTGCCGTAGATCATGACCAGGCCGCCAAACTCCTCCTTGACGGGATCCCAGGTGGTGCTGGTCAGGAAACCAAAGCCATATTTTTCGATGGCGGGCCAGGCGCTGATGGTCAGCGATGCCAGTATGGCGACCAGCATGCCCAGCGTGGCCAGCGCCGCACCCTTGGCCAGCCAGCCAAACAGGCGGTCGGCCACCGGACCAGACCGGGCTCTTTTGACGGGTGGGGGTTGGATCATTGCGCGAGCCGACTGAGTTGCAGACCGTTTGGACGAAAAGTCGTCGCTAGCCAGTGTAGATGACATGTTTGACTTTCCGTGCAAACGCTATAAACGGCAATAGGCCGACTTATTTGAACGCGACGGGCTTGCCTGCGCCGTCCTTGATCTCACCCCAGGCCTTTTGGATGGCGGTCACCACGGCGGGCGGCATGGGCACGTAGTCCAGATCAGCGGCGGATTTGCCGCCGTTGGCGTAGGCCCAGTTGAAGAACTTCAGGGTTTCTGTGGCGTTCGCAGGCTTGTCTTGCTTCAGGTGCATCAGGATAAAGGTCGCGCCAGAAATTGGCCAAGCGTCCTTGCCGGGCTGGTTGGTCAAAATCTGGTAGAAGGATTTGGCCCAATCCGCGCCGGCGGCGGCTGCCTTGAAGGTCTCATCGTCCGGCTTCACAAAGTTGCCAGCAGAGTTTTGCATCAATGCGTAAGACAGCTTGTTTTGCTTGACATACGAATACTCGGTGTAGCCCATGGAGTTGGGCAGGCGGTTCACAAAAGCCGCAACGCCTTCATTGCCCTTGCCACCGGCACCCACGGGCCAGTTGACCGCCGTACCCTCACCCACTTTGGACTTCCACTCGGGGCTGACCTTGCTCAGGTAGTTGGTAAAAATGAAGGTCGTGCCCGAGCCATCGGCGCGGCGAACCTGTGCAATGGCCGCATCCGGCAGGGCCAAGGTGGGGTTCAGCGCCTTCAACGCGGGATCATTCCAGCGGGAAATTTTGCCCAGATAAATGTCTGCCAACACGGGGCCGGTCAACTTCAGCTGGCCTGGCTCAATGCCTTTGACGTTGATCACCGGAACCACGCCACCCAACACGGTGGGGAACTGCATTTGCCCCTTGGTCTTCAAGACCTCGTCGGTCAACGGGGCATCTGAGGCACCAAAATCCACTGTTTTCGAATCAATCTGCTTGATACCACCACCGGAACCGATGGACTGGTAATTCACCTTCACACCCGTCGCCTTGTTGTACTCCGAAGCCCACTTGGAATAGATCGGAGCGGGAAAGGAAGCACCGGCACCGGTGATTTCCTGGGCACCGACGGCACCCGCAAAGCCCACTGTGGAAGCCACAGCCAGTGACAGCAACGGCAAATGGAACGCAATACGCATGGATAACCTCTTTAGGGTTGGTTTAAGAATGAGGGGACTTTAAGAACTTTTTGTGACAGGTGTGTGACAAATCTGTCTATCTCAAATTTCCCTGCGACGGCAGCACGATGCCCTCCCATTGCCGCCAATTTTCACGGTTTTGTCACAACTCTGTCACGAACGGTTTTTACGCTTGGCGTCTTTCAACCACCGCAACGGAAAGCACCATGACCCTGTTCAACGCCCTCTCCACCACCCGCCGCGCCACCCTGTTGGGCGCTTTCGCTCTGGCCATGACCGGTTGCGCAACGACCTCCGGGCCTGCCAATCTGACCGACAGCCTGGCCCAGCAACCCTCCCTGAGCACTTTCCAGGGCCTGGTGGCCAAGGCAGGACTGGGCGATACGCTCAAGGCAGCCGGCCCCTACACCGTATTCGCCCCCACCAACGATGCCTTCAAGTCCGTACCCGCCGCCACCATGGACGACCTGGCCAAGCACCCCGAAAAACTCAAGGCCGTGCTGAGCTACCACATTGCAATGGGCAAGATGATGGCCGCCGACATCAAGACCGGCAACGCCAAAACCCTGGAGGGCTCCACCGTTGCCCTGGGCAAGGCCGGTGATTTCGTGACCGTGGAAGCCGCCATGGTGGTGACTCCCAACCTGGCCTCCACCAACGGCGTCATCCACACGGTTGACACGGTGCTGATGCCCCCCAAGAAGAAATAAGCCCCTGCTGCAACCACCCCCTGGGCCTGGTTTTCCCAATTTCTGTGGGAAAACCAGGCATTAGCCCGCGTGGAATCTAGAGATATTGCTATTATTTTGATAGCATTTGAATCTCCTCCCCTTCCCTGTTCCACCTTGCACTCTTCTCGACAAAGGAGCCTAGCCATGACCCCTTTCCACCAACCTGGCCGACGCCGTGCACTGCGCGCCCTGGCCAGCCTGCCGGTTGCCCTGGCGGCGCCCGCCTGGGCCCAACCCGGGCGCGCGGGTGCTGCATCGCGCACCGTCACCATTACCCAGATCGCTGACACGTCCGTCAGCCAGATCGATGTGTCCAAGGACTTCCTGGTCGGATCCCGCGCCGCCTGGCAGGAAATCAATGCCCGCGGTGGCCTGCAGGGCAGCACCGTGCGCCACCAGGTCATCGAGGTGGACGGCTCGACCGCCAGCCTGCGTGCCGCCATGGATACGCTCAAGGCAGACTCCCTCAGCGTCGCCCTGTTTGGCAGCACCGGTGACCGGGCTGCATCCCAGCTGGTCGGCATGCTGACCCGTGAAATGCCCGACCTGCCGCACGTAGCCCCCTGGCTACAAAACGTGGAAGTGGTGACTGCACCCAACACGTTCCCCATCTTCGCGTCGCGCCAGGAGCAGATTGCCCACGCCATCAAATCCCTGTCGGTCATTGGGATCAGCCGCGTGGGCGCGGTGTACGGATCGCCCGCCGAATTTGCCGCCTACCGCGGGGACCTGGAGCAAATTGCCAAGTCCCTCAAACTGTCCATCGCCTCCTACTCCACCGACGGCGACCTGCGTGACCTCGCCCTCACCCTCACACCCGACAGCCCGCGCGTGCTGCTGTTCGTCGGTGGCACACCCGAGCTGGTGCGCTTCTCCCAGGGCGTGGAGAAACAGGCCGCCCAGCGCTACCTGATTGCCATGTCCGACGTCAACCTGCAAAGCATCCAGCAAATGGGCGCATCGCGCTTCACGCCCATGATTGCGACCCAGGTCGTGCCCATGGTCAATGCCAGCATGCCCGTCGTGCGGGCCTACCGCGCGGCGCTGGCGCGCTTGTTTGATGAACCGCCGACACCTCTGAGTCTGGCCGGTTACATCGCCGCCCGCTACACCTACGAGGTGCTGCAGGGCGTGGACGGCTCCATCACCCGGTCCTCCGCCATGCAGGCCTTTGCCCGGCGCAACATGGTGGATCTGGGAGGGTTTCGCATTACCCCCGACAGCCGCAGCCGTGGCACGGCTTACGTCACCCAGAGCATGGTGGCGGCGGACGGACGCTTGGTGGGGTAACGCCGTGGCCCGGTGCTATGCTTCGGCGGTCTCTCCTTCCTCCAGAAACAAGAAGTTAATGCACATGGGTAATCGTCTGGCCGCCGTGGACCTGGGGTCCAACAGCTTTCGTCTTGAAATCGGCCGCGTGGAGCATGGCGACTTTGTCCGCACGGAGTATTTAAAGGAAACCGTGCGCCAGGGCGGCGGTCTCGACGACGAGCGCAACCTGACGCCCCAGGCCATGCAGGCCGGCTGGGACTGCCTGGCCCGTTTCGGCGAGCGTCTGGCCGGCTTCAAGCCCGGCGAGGTGCGCGCCGTGGCCACGCAGACCCTGCGCGAGGCCCGCAACCGGGATGACTTTCTGGCCCGGGCCAACGCCATATTGGGCTTTCCCATCAACGTCATCTCCGGGCGCGAGGAAGCCCGCCTGATTTACCAGGGCGTTGCCCAAATGCTGGCGCATACCGACGAGCGGCGTCTCGTCATCGACGTGGGTGGCCGCTCCACCGAGCTGATTTTGGGCACCGGCGCAACCCCCCAGGTCATGGAATCGTTTCGCGTAGGCAGCATCGCCTGGTCCACTCGCTACTTTCCAGATGGCCAGTTCTCCAAAAAATCCTTTGCCATTGCCGAAATAGCCGCCAAGGCGGTGCTGGACGAAGCGCTGGATGCCTACCACCCCAGCCGCTGGGACATGGCCTACGGTTCCGCCGGTACGGTGGGGGCCATTGCCGATGTGCTGGTGGCCGCTGGTTGGCCCGCTGGCACCGTCAGCCAGGACGGACTGGACTGGCTCCTGGACAAGCTGCTGGCCGCCCAAAGTGCCGACCGATTGAAAATGGCCGGCATGCGCGAGGACCGCAAGGCCATCATTGGCGGTGGCGTGAGCATCATGCGGGCCATTTTTGACCTGCTGGGCATCCAGTCTATTCAACAGGCCACAGGCGGCCTGCGCCATGGCCTGATCTGCGATCTGCTGGGTGCCACGGGCCGCGACGACGACCTGCGTGTAAAAACGGTGCAGCGCTTGGCCTCCAAGTTTGGCGTGGACACGGCGCACGGCGAGCGCGTGGGCTCCGTGGCGACCCAGCTGTATGCCCAGTTGGTGGGCGGTGACGCCAGCGCCGATACGGCAACCGACGACGAGCGGCGGGTGCGCAAACTCAAATGGGCCGCGCAGTTGCACGAGATTGGCAGCCATATTTCGCACAGCGACTACCACAAGCACGGTGCCTATATCCTGGACAACGCCGATGCCATGGGCTTCTCGCTGTCCGAAATGCACCGCCTGAGCCTGCTGGTCCTGGGACACCGGGGCAAGCTGCGCAAACTGGAGGCGTCCTTGAACGAAGACGACCTGGTGCAGCAGCTGCTGGCCCTGCGCCTGGCCGTCATCCTGTGCCACGCGCGGCGCGACCCCGATCTGGCCGGCATGCGCCTGCAGCGTTCGGCACCCGACAGCCAGGTCCTGCAATTGAGCTGCCGCCCCGGCTGGGCCGAGTCTTTTCCGCAATCGGCCTATTTGTTGCGTGAAGAGGCCCAGGCCTGGCAACGCACACCCTGGCTGCTGGAAGTGTTGGGCTGCTGAACACCCCACGGGTATCATCCCGGCATGTTGGTCCAGGGCACTTCACTCCATTCACCGCCACGCCCTGGCCGGGCGCTGCACCAGGCCCTGAGCGAATGGTGGCATCTGCTGCTGTTGGGCACCACGATTCTGGTGCTGGCACTGTCACCGTCCAGCTACAGCCCCCGCCATCGCGGGCAGTTGTCGCAACAAATCTATCAGAACACCGCGCCGATCCTGCTGGGCTTTAGCGTGGTGTGCGCGCTGGTCACGCTGGTGGTGACCCGCATCGTGGTGGTCACGGCCCTGAGTTACGGACTCTCGCAATACGCATTGCAAGTGGTCATCCGCGTGCTGGTGCTGGAGCTGATCCCACTCACCGCCGCCCTGTTCGTGGCCCTGCGTTGCACCATTCCTGACGGTGCCGAGCTGACCACCCTGCACACCCGTGGTGCAGTGGACGGCGACGCCAGCCAGAATCTGGAATTTCTGCAGGGCGAGGTGCTGTCGCGTGCGCTGGCGGGCCTGTTTTCCGGTCTGACTTTGGCAGCCCTGAGCAGCGTTGTGGTGCTGGTGGTGGCCTACCTGGCCAGTTACGGATTCAGCCTGTCGGGCCTGGCCGTCTACACCCGCTTGTTTGGCCAGGTTTTTAGCCCCGCCGTGTCGCTGATATTTGTGCTCAAGGCCCTCCTGTTTTGCCTGACGGTGGCACTGATTCCCATGGCGTCCGCCGTGTTTGGCATGCGCAACACCCCCCCCTTGGCACAGGGTGTCCCGGTGCGCACCAGCGCGGAAATGCGGGGGTTGGTCCGCATGTTTGCCCTCCTCTTGATGATTGAAGTGGTGTCACTGGTGGGCAACTACTACTGACACCCCACCTGCCCCATGACTTCTGCGCCTTTGCCCCCCTCACCACCCATTACCAGCCTGGAACGCAAGGCCCGGTGGCTGATGGCGTTCACGGCCTTGTTGGTATGCGCCTCGGTGCTGTTTGTGCTGTATGCCCGCGGCGTCTTTGACAGCACCCAACGGCTGGTGCTGATGGCCGAAGACTCCGAAGGCGTCGTGGTGGGCATGGACCTCACTTTTTCTGGCTTTCCCATTGGGCGGGTACACCGTATCGAACTGGCCGAAACCGGCAAAGTCCGCATTCTGGTGGATGTCGCCAAGGAAGATGCGCACTGGCTGCGCACCAGCAGCATCTTCACCCTGGTGCGTGGCGTGGTGGGCAGTCCAGCCATTCGCGCCTACAGTGGTGTGCTGGACGACCCCGCCCTGCCCGACGGAGCCGTGCGCACGGTTTTGCAGGGGGACCTCAGTGCGGAAATACCCAAGGTGATTGCCTCGGTGCGCGAACTGATCGAGAACCTCAACACGCTTACCGGTCCGAGTGGCCCGGTGGGTGCCAGCCTGCGCAACCTGCACGCGCTGACCGAACGGCTCAACGGCCCCGGCGGCGCGCTGACGGTGGCGCTGGGCAGCGAGCAGGACGCGAAAAAGGTGATTGCCACGCTGGACCGCACGCAGGCGCTGTTGACCAAGCTGGACGGCATCGCCGCCAAGACTGACACCCAGGTTTTTGGCGAAAAAGGTGTGTTGCCTCAGGCCCGCGAAACCGTGGTGCAGCTCAACGCCATGCTGGGCGAATCCCGCGAAAGCCTGAAAAAGGTGGATGCCATTCTGCGCGACGCCCAGGCCATCAGCGGCAATGCCAAGGCCGCCTCTGCCGATCTGGGCGCACTGCGCGCCGATGTGGAGGCCAATCTGCGCAAACTCGAAGGCCTGGTGACCGAGATCCACCGCAAATGGCCCTTTGCCCGCGACACCGAGATCCTCCTGCCATGAACCACCCGTCTCGCGCCCTGGTGTGCGCTGCACTGCCCCTGTTGCTGGCCGCCTCGCTGACGGGCTGCTCCAACGCTCCCCGTACGCCCGACTGGCAGATAGAAGCCAAGGGCGCGCTGGACCGGGCTATCGCCGCGTACTTGACGGGCAACACCCGTGTGGAGCAAGCGGAAATGGCCCGCGCACGCCAGCAGCTGTCCAGCACTGGCCGGGCCGATCTGTTGGCATCCGCCGAACTGCGCCTGTGCGCGGCGCGGGTCGCCAGCCTGGAGTGGGGCGACTGTGCGGCCTTTGAGGCGCTGCGACCGGACGCCACACCCGCCCAGCGCGCCTATGCCGATTACCTGCGAGGTCCGATGGACGCGCAAACCCTGGCCCTTCTGCCCCCCACACAGCGCACCATTGCCTCCCGCGCGGACACGGACGGCAGCGCGTTGCAGGGCGTGGAAGACCCCCTTTCGCTGCTGGTGGCTGCGGGGGCCTTGCTGCACACGGGAAGGGCCAATCCGGCCATCATCGCGCAGGCGGTCAGCGCCGCGTCCGCGCAGGGCTGGCGCAGACCGTTGCTGGCGTGGCTGGAGGTGCAAAAGCACAGCGCGCGACTGGCCGGTGAAATGGCCGAGGTCGAACGCATCCAACGGCGCATTGACCGCGTGCGGGGCCCACTCAATCGTTAAACCGGGCGTTCATACAGGCCTGCACCGGAACGCTTGGCGTCGTGCTTGGCCAGTGCGGCCAGGTTGGCCACATCTTCGGCCCGGGAGAACCGGCTGCCCTCAATCACCACCGCCCCCACGGATACCGTGGTGCACGGAAAGAACCGGGGCAAGCCTTGGCGGTCTTCTGCCTCAATCCCCCCTGCCTGGCGGGCCGCTTCATCAAACAGCGCCAATGCCTGGGAGTTGAATGCCTGCACCAGGCGCTCGGTGCGCGTGCGCCAATCCACACTCTGGAACAGGACCATGAAGTCATCGCCGCCCACATGGCCCAAAAAGTCCAGCTGCGGATCGCATTGCTCCAGAGCCAGGCGCGCCAACAGGCGGATCATTTCATCGCCCCGCCAATAGCCGTAGTAATCGTTAAAGGGCTTG
This sequence comes from uncultured Rhodoferax sp., assembly GCA_964504185.1. Taxonomy (GTDB): domain Bacteria; phylum Pseudomonadota; class Gammaproteobacteria; order Burkholderiales; family Burkholderiaceae_C; genus Allorhodoferax. The sequence continues at coordinate 15,584 of CAZDDK010000016.1, forward strand.
AAATGGTTCAGGTCCGCGTAACACGCCACAAAACGCGCCCGCTTCTTGATCAAGCGCTCCATGTGCTGGCTGATGGGAATATTGCCGGGCAGGAAGGTCAGCGGATTGGCGTGGCGCGCGGCCTCAATGCGGGTTTCGGTCACTGAACGCACCAACTGGTCGCCGGTACCCAAGCCCACGTAACGGCCGTTGTCGGTCACGATAAAGCCGTCTGTCAGGTAGCGCTGGTCTTGCGAGGTCAGAATGCCCACCAGATCGTCCACGCTGTGCTCGCGTTCAATGCGGCGCGGCTGAAAGTTGGCGTGCACCACACACGACTTGCGCCCCCAGACTTCGCGGTAATAGAGCTTGCTGTACTCGTTCATGAACTGGGCACGGTTGATCAGCGCCACCGGCTTGCCGCCTTCCACCACTGCAACCGCGTGCAGGGTGGGCCATTCCGCAAAGCAGGCTGCCACTTCATCGTTGGTCATGGCCAGGGTGACCGTCGGCGCATGAATCAGCGCCAGGTTGCGCAGCTGTCCATGGGGCATGGCACGGCTCAGTTCGGGGAATACCGCAATGTGCCGCTCCCCCAGGACACGCCGTGCGTCCACCCCCAGGTACTGCACCGGCGTGGGGTTGGGGTGCCCCAGAAAATAGCCCTGCCCATAGGCGATTCCCAGGTCGCGCAGCACGCGCAGGTCTTCCTTGGTTTCCACGCCCTCGGCCACCAGCGCAGTGCCAAAAATGTCGGCAATCTGCAAGAGCGCCTGGATAGTCTTGAGCTTGTCGCCGTGCTGGCTGATGTTGCGGGTGAAGTACTTGTCGATCTTGACCACTTCCGGTTTGAGTTGCGACCACAGGCGCAGGCTGGAGCGGCCATCACCGAAGTCATCCAGCGCCAGCGACACGCCTGCGCTGTGGACTTGCGCCACCACGTCCGCCAGGGCGTCCATGTCTTCCACCCGTTCGTGCTCGGTGATTTCCAGCACCAGCATGCGCGGCAATATGCCCATGCCATCGATTAGCGCGAGCAGGGCCTCGGATCCACGCACTTGCACCAACTGCATCAAGGCGGCCGCGCTCACATTCACAAACAGCCGACCCGGCACTTTCATTTGGCCCCAGGTACGCAGGGCGGCCACCAGGCAGGCATATTCGAACTCAAATGCCAGGCACTCCTGGGCGGCGGCGCGCAGCAATGCATCGGGTGTGTGCAGCGCAGTGCCCCTGGGACCGCGTATCAGCGCCTCATGGGCATGGATGGAGGCATCCGACAGATTGATGATGGGCTGGTACACCGTGTACAGCCCCTCCTCCACCAGAACGCGTTCCAGTGGTCCCTGCCCTTGAATGGGCGGCTGCGCCAAGGCACGCCCGGCCTCCGCACGCCAGGCACCGGGCCTCCGTTGAACCGGGAGGGCATTGGCAACATGACCAGCAGGCATTGGCATGGGGTCCACGGAGAAATACGACGAGCACCCCACTCTAAAGTGCCTCCGTGACGGCCGCATGACAATTGCATGAAAGCTGCCTGACACCACCGTGGCATGGCCGAATCACCTTGCCACGGTGGTGCCAGAGACAGGCCTGCTTTTTGGTATAACCCGACCACCTCCATAGATCCTCAGGAACCTACCATGACCGAAACCACTGTCGTCAGTACACCCAGTTTTACGCTGGCTCCCCCCGAGGTTCTGGCTCCCGTCCCCGTCGAGGTTGCCAAGACTGCGGTTCCGTTGGCCAAGGAAATCCAGACTGCGGTGGACGACCAGGTTGACCGCTTCATGGACGGACTGCTCAAGGAAGATGTGCAAAGCGAGGCCTTCAAGGCCAAGCTGGACAGCGCCTTTGCATTGGGCCGTGAGGAAGTGTCGGTCGCCTCCAGCCTGATGCAAAGCAACCTGATGCAGCGCAACTTTGCCGGCGTAGAGGACAGCAGCGCGTTCAAAGCCATCCAGGACATGCGTGGCCACCTCGACGAGCTCAACCCTGGCAAAGAAGGGGACCTGTTCCAGCCGCAGAAATTCCTGGGCATCATCCCCTTTGGCAACAAGCTTCAGGCATATTTCCGCAAGTACCAGAGTGCCGGTGCGCAGCTGCAAAAAAGCATGCAGCAGATCTATGCCGCGCGGGACGACATGCAGCGTGACGTAGTCGATATTGAGGCCACCCGCACCAAGCTATGGGAGGCCATGCACAAGCTGGCTGGTGCCATCTATTTTGCGGAACAACTAGACGCCAAGTTGGCCTCCAAGGTGGATGCGCTGCAAGCCACCGATCCCATCAAGGCCAAGGCCTTGCAGCAAGAGGTGTTGTTCTACGCGCGGCAAAACCTGCAGGACATGCTGACGCAGCAGGCCGTCTGCACCAACGGCTACCTGGCGCTGGACGTGCTGAAAAAAACCGCCCGCGAGATGATGAATGGCTGCTCCCGCGTGGCCACCACCGGCATGAGTGCGCTGGCCGTTGCACAGACCGTGGCGCGTGCCACTGGCAACCAGATTCAAGTGATGGAGATGCTGACGGGTGTCAACACCTCCATCAACAACCTGGTAGCCGAGACGGGCCGACAACTGGGTACCCATGTAGAGAAAACGGGGGAGTTCTCTCAAAACCCCCTCCTGGGCATCGAGAAGCTCAAGGAAATGTTTGACCAGACCTTCCTGGCCATGGATGCCATGGACAACTTCCGCGCCAAATCCATTGAAGTCATGGGCCAGAACAACGCCATGATGAAAGAACAACTGGCACGCGCCGACCAGTACATCGATCGCACCCGGCAGCAGCAGGCACGCGAAGCCGCCAAGCAGGCCATCAGTGGTCCGGTTGCGCTGTAGGTCTGCGTTCTCGGACGCAATCCCCCGTTTGCCTTGGGGTGGTTTTCACGCTTCCTCACGTCGTTCATCATTGGCCCTTTTTTGCGCGATACTGCGCCGATGAACAAAGCAGGCAAGGCAATTGTGACGGTGGGGCTGTTGGCGATCTTTGGCGCAGCGGCGTACTTCTCGCTGTACCAGACCGGGCGGCAACCCGCATCCGGCACACCCGGTACCACGGTCTTGGGCGGCTTGGCGGGCAAGCTGACGGGCGCGGTGCCGGTGGAAGAACTCTCGGGGCTCATTGCATTGGACGTGGAGCCCTACTTTCAGGACCCACGCGTGCAAAAGGCGTTGGCGGCCAACGGCTTCAAGCTCAACGTGCAACGCATAGGCTCGCGCGACATGGCGGCACGGGTCATACCCGGGCAAACGCCAGACTTCTTCTACTCGTCGGGCGTGGTGGCAGCCAACCAGATTGGGGACGCGGCCAAAAAGGCCAACATCGCCACCACGGCCTACTCCCCCATCTACACCCCCATGGTGATTGCGTCCTGGGCACCGATTGCACAGATTCTGGCCGCAAACGGCATGGCCACGCAGGCCAGCCCCGGCGTGTGGCATGTGGACCTGGCCAAGCTGACCCAGTTGATGTTGGACAAGAAGCGGTGGAAGGACCTCAAGAGTGCCGCTGCTTACGAGGTAAACAAGAGTGTGCTGGTATCCACCACCGATGTGCGAAAGAGCAACTCCGCCGCCATGTACCTGGCGCTGACCACCTACGCCTTCAACGGGGGTGAAGTGGTCACCGACCGCGACACGGCGCAAAAATCTGCCAAGGCCGTGGCGGGCCTGTTCAAGCGCCAGGGCTATCAAGAGAACTATGTCAACGGCAACTTTGACGACTATGTATCGATCGGCATTGGCAAGACGCCCATGGCCTTTATCTATGAGAACCAGATCGTCAGCTACGCCATGGCCAAAAAGGGCCTGAGCCCCGGCATGGTGCTGGTCTACCCCCAGCCCACACTGTTCAACAAGGTGGTGTTTGTAGCGGCCAGCGCCCGCGCCAAGAAGCTGGGCGAACTGCTGTCCACCAACACCGAGCTGCAGCAACTGGCGGTGGACTTTGGGTTTCGCATAACCGACAGTGCCTACTTTGCACAGGCTGCCAAGTCCACCAACCTGGCCGTGGAAGAACGCCTGACCCAGGTGATTGACCCCCCCAGCTTTGACATGATGGCCGAGATGATTGATGTCATCACCCGCGAGATGGCGCAGTAGTCCATAAGAAAAGGGAAACACCATGCAAACACGACACACCCCACCACACGCTGTGAGCCGCTGGGCCTGGGTGCTGCTGGCGGGCATGGCCCTGGCGGCCTGCGACAAACCGACTGAACCGGCCAAAAGCACGGCGTCACCCAACGCCGTCGTTGACACCTTCACCGTGCTGGCCACCAGTGATTTGAAGGACGCCCAGCCTCTGGAGAAGATGGTGGAAAGCGCCACCGGCGTCAAACTGCGTTTTAAATTCGGCGGCACCATGGAGAGCACCGAGGCCGTGCACACCGGCCAGGCCAACACCGACGCCGCCTGGTTTGCCAATGCCAAGTACCTGTTGTCCGACCCGCAGGGCCAGGCCCGCGTCAAGCTGCAGGAAAAAATCATGCTGTCCCCTGTGGTGGTGGGCGTCAGCGAAAGCCAGGCCAAAGTGCTGGGCTGGGACAACCCCGATGTGGCCCGCAAGGTCACCTGGAATGTGATCGCCAAGGCCGCGCAAAGCGGCCAGCTCAAATACGCACTGTCAAACCCCGCCACCAGCAACCAGGGCTTTATGTCACTGATGGGTGTGGTGGCCTCGGCCGCGCAAAAGTCCGAGGCATTGACCGCCGCCGATGTGGACCGTGCTGCCATTGCTGGCTTCATCAAGGGTTACAAACTGGTGGGCGACAACAGCAGTTACCTGAGCGAAAAATTCATCGAGCAGCAAAACACCCGGGTCAATGCCTTCATCAACTACGAGAGCTGGCTGCTGTCGCTCAACCAGTCCGGCAAGCTCAAGGAAAAGCTGACGCTGATCTACCCGTTTGAGGGCGTAGCCACGGCCGACTACCCGCTGATGCTGCTCAACGACGCCAAGCGCGAGCAATACCTCAAGGTGGTGGCCTACCTCAAGGGTGATGCCGCCCAGACCTGGCTGGCCAAGACCACGCTGCGCCGCCCCGTGAACGCCGAGGTGGCCAAGGCCCAGGCCAGCCTGTTCCCACAAGACAGCATGCTGGTGGAACTGCCCTTCTCCACCGACCGCGCGCTGGCCGATGGCCTGATCAACGCCTACCTAAACGAATTTCGCACACCCATTGCCTCCACCTTCGTGCTGGACGTGAGCGGCAGCATGAACCAGGGCGGCCGACGCCAGCAGCTGGTGGAAGCCCTGCAGTACATCGCAGGGGACGACGCGTCGCTGACGGGCCGCATCGCCCGACTGACCAGCCGTGAAAAGGTGTGGATGCTGCCCTTCTCCGAACAGGTCTATGCACCGGTGTTCTTCCAATTGCCAGGCGTGGGCAAGGGTGCCGCCACTGGCAAGGGCCTGGCCACCCAGGCCGATTCCGAAGGCAAACAAAAAGTGCTGGGCCAAGTGCGCGACTTTGCCGACAGCCTGAACATGACCGGCGGTACCGCGCTGTACGACGCGGTGTTGACGGCCCTGGTCAACATGCACGAAGAACGGCAGAAGAACCCCGGCTACCAGTATTCGGTGGTGGCCTTTACCGACGGGGAGGTGAACAAGGGCCGCGACATGGCCCAGTTCAAGGCCGCTTACGCCAACCTGCCTGAGGACGTGCGCGCCATTCCCGTTTTTATGGTGCTGTTTGGCGAGGCCAACGAAGCCGCGTTGAAAGAACTGGTGGCCACCACGGGCGGGCGCGTGTTTGATGCACGCAAATCCTCGCTGTACAGCGTGTTCAAAGACATCCGGGCTTACCAGTAACAGACACAGGCTGACGCAATCGCCATCGCATGAACAAAATCAGCAATTTCCTGCAGTCCCCGGCCAACTGGGGCGGCATTGGCCTGTCCACACTGGCCCTGGTGCTCAGCAGCCTGGGCCTGACCCAGGTGGGAGCCGGTGCGTTGGCGGTGCTGGGTTATGCCGCGGGTTTTGGCGTGGGCGGCATGTGGTTCGGGTTCCCCAACTTCTCCGGCACTGCTTGGGATGCGCTGGAGTTTGAAGACCAGGGCGACGCCCGCACCAGCATGCTGAACGCGCTCAATGCCGTGCGCCAGCTGGTCGATCACAACCCACAGAACCGGCTGCCCGCCAGTCTGCAAACCAAGGTGCTGGACTTGTGCAAACAGTTGATCGGCCTCTTGGACCAGTGGGAGCGCAGCAAGGGTCAGTTGTCGCTGGAAGAGAGTTTCCACGCCCGGCACATTGCGCTGACCTATCTGCCCGATGCGCTGAAAACCTACCTGTCCATCCCGCAGCAGTTTGCGATGACCAAACGCCTCTCCAATGGCCGGACCGCGCAGGACACCTTTACCGCCACGTTGGACGAACTCAACGCCAAGGTGCAGCAACTCAGCGAAGACCTGGCGACGCAGGACGCACAGGCCTTTCTGAACCATTCGCGTTTTTTGCAGGAAAAATTCAACCCACCCCGAATCGGGCAGTGACCACAATTACTACAAAATTAATAGCAACAAAGTGATATATCACGCGGGCTAATGCCACTTTTTATATACAAGGGAGCGTCATGGTTAGTTTTCTGGATGCCGTCATCGCATTCCCCACGGCCATCTTCACCACTTTGCTGGGCGTTGTGGCGTTTTACTGGGTGTTGGCCTTAGTAGGCCTTGTCGATTTTGATTCCGGCGGTGTTGACACAGATGCCGACCTGGGCGACCCGGACCTCAGCAGCCTGGCCGGGCTGCTGGCGGCATTTGGCTTGCAGGGCGTGCCGTTCACCATTGTGGCCAGCCTGTTGGTGCTGCTGGCGTGGACGCTGAGTTGCATGGGTGCCATGTGGCTGCTGGCGTTGCTGCCCGGCACCATACCGGTGTATGTGGGCGGCAGCTTGCTGGCACTGGCCAGCGTGTCGCTGGCGGTGCCGATTGCAGCGCGCCTGGTCAAACCCCTGCGCGGACTCTTCGTCACCCACACCGCCATCAACAATGCGTCCCTGGTCGGGCAACACTGCAAAGTGCTGACGCAGACCGTGGACGAAAAAGCTGGCCGAGCCGAGGTGGCACAACGCGGTGCCAATATCAACATCCGGGTGTGGGCACCCTCGCCCAACCCCCTGGTACGCGGCAGCATGGCCCGCATCGTCGCCTACGAAGAAAAGACCGCACGCTACCGCATCGAGGCCGATGGGTGAGTCCGCAGCCCCCAGCCTGATGATGCGTCAGGCCCTCCGCGTTTTTCCGTTTGTCAGTTACCTGTTTCACTCACGTTAGGGAGTTCTCATGGAGCCAATCCTCATCGCAGTCGCCGCGCTTGTCATCCTGCTCTTTGTGCTGTTTGCACTGTTCGCAAAGTTCTACCGCAAGATCGAGCAGGGCCATGCACTCATCGTCAACACCATGCGGGCAGAACCCACCGTCACCTTCACGGGTTGCATGGTCTACCCGGTGATCCACAAGGCCGAGCTGATGGAAATCTCGGTCAAGACGATTGAGATTGACCGCTCCGGCCGCGAGGGCCTGATTTGCAAAGACAATATTCGCGCCGATATCAAAGTCAAATTCTTCGTGCGGGTCAACAAGACCGCTGAGGACGTGTTGAAAGTGGCCCAAGGGGTGGGTTGCGAGCGCGCCTCCAATCAAGGTGCGCTGGAAGACCTGTTCTCCGCCAAGTTCTCCGAGGCGCTGAAGACCGTTGGCAAGTCCATGGAGTTTGTCGATCTGTACCAGGCACGCGACCATTTCCGCGACGAGATCATCCGCCAGATTGGTGACGACCTGTCGGGTTATGTGCTGGAAGACGCGGCCATCGACTACCTGGAGCAGACGCCGCTGTCCAAACTGGACGGCAGCAATATTCTGGACGCGCAAGGTATCAAGAAGATCACCGAGCTGACAGCGGTGGAAAGTGTGCGCACCAACGAACTGCGCCGCAACGAAGAAATGCAGATCAAGAAGAAGAACGTAGAGACCCAGGAGACCCTGCTGGAACTGGACCGCCAGGCTGCCGACGCCCAGGCCCGCCAGAGCCGCGAGGTCGCATCCGTACGCGCCCGTGAAGAAGCCGAGACGGCCAAAGTGCAGGCCGAAGAGCGCACCAAGTCCGAAATGGCACGCCTGCAGAGCGAACAACTGGTGGCCGTGCAAAGCGAGAACTCGCAGCGCGAGAAGGAAGTGGCCGAGAACAACCGCAAACGCGCCGTGGCCATTGAAGAAGAAAAGGTCACCCGCGCGCGTGACCTCGAAGTGGTGGACCGCGAGAAAGAAGTGGCCCTGCAAAAGATCGACAAGGAACGCGCGCTGGAAGTGCAGAAGAAGGCCATTGCCGACGTGATCCGCGAACGCATTGTGGTGGACCGCACGGTGGCCGAGCAGGAAGAGGCCATCAAGGAATTGCGTGTAGTCGCCGAAGCGGAGCGCAGCAAGAAGTCCACCATCATCCTGGCCGAGGGGGAGGCGGAGCAGAAGATGATCACCGAGGTGAAGTCTGCCGAAGCGCAGGAGCGCCGCGCGCGCCACAAGGCCACGGAAGACATCACCCTGGCCGACGCCCACCTCAAGGTATCCGAGAAAAACGCCGAGTCCAAAAAACGCGAAGCCGAGGGCATGGAGGCCATCAGCGCCGCGCCCGGCATGGCTGCCGCGCGGGTGATGACGGTCACGGCTGACGCCAAGCAAAAGCAAGGCTTGGCCGAGGCCCAGGTCATCGAGGCCACGTCGCTGGCCGAAGCCAGCGGGCTGAAAGCCAAGTTTGACGCCGAGGCACAGGGCAAGGAAAAACTGGGCTTGGCTGAGGTGCAGGTACGCACCGCCGGTGCCGAAGCCACCATCAAGGTGGGCGAAGCCGATGCGCAAACCGTGCAGGCCCGCTTCTCCGCCGAGGCCAAGGGCCTGCGCGAGAAATTCGAAGCCATGAAAGCCATGAGCCCCGAAACACGCGACCACGAAGAGTTCCGCATGCGCCTGGAAATGCTGCACACCGAAACCCTCAAGGGCATCGAGGCGCAAACGGCCATTGCCAAAGAGCAAGCCGAGGTGCTGGGCAAAGCCCTGGCCACCGCCAAAATCGAAATGGTGGGCGGCGACGGCAGCTACTTCGACAGTTTCGTCAAAGCGCTGTCCGTTGGCAAAGGCATAGACGGTGCCATCGCCAAGAGCGACACACTGAAGATCGCACTAAAAGACCACCTGAACGGTGACCGCAACATGGTGGACGATGTGGGCCGCCTGGTGGGAGCGCTGGGAGATTCATCCAGCGAGCTGAAAGACCTGGCGATTGCCTCTTTGCTGAATAAAACCGGCAAGGATGGCAAAGGCGGCAACAAAGCTGTCTGAGAAACAGAACGCTAGAAAGCTCCGACATGAACAAGACTCTGCACTGCAGCTGCGCTGCACACACTGAACTCAGTCCCTGCGAACTCGCCCCTGGCTTGCAAGGCCTGCACTGCACCAGTTGCAACGGCCACATGCTGATGATGGAAGATTACCGCGTCTGGCGCAGCACGGCATCCCCACAGCCCGTCACTGCGGCCGCTGCCACAGCCGAAGACAACACGGCGCGCAATTGCCCCGCCTGTACCCGCTTGATGCAGCGCTACCGCGTGGGCAGCACACCTGACTTTCGGGTGGACCGTTGCACGTCCTGCCAAGCAGTCTGGTTTGCAGCGGGCGAATGGCAGGCCTTGTTGGCAACCGGTATGGGTACGCGCCTGGATGAAATTTTGACCGACGCCTGGCAACGCCAAGTGCAAGCGGAAGAGCTGCGCAAAGGTCGCGAGCTTGTGCTACGCCAGCGCCATGGTGCAGCCACCATGGATGAGTTGTCCCGTATTCGGCAGTGGTTGCACGCACAACCCGAACGCGATGAACTGCTCGCGCTGCTGCGCGCAGACTGGTAAGCCAGGCCATGGAATCCGCAGATGCCAGCCCCGCAGCCGCCGAGCAAACCGAGAACCTCGTAGCCGCCAGCGGCAGCTACGAGCTGCTGAAGAAACGCCTGAGCGCGCACGGTGAAGAGCTGCGCAACAAGGCGCAGGCGCTGAATGCGGCGCGGGTGGCCGAGTTCGGCAAGTCCGAGCAATCACTGGTGCTGCGCACCCGTGCCCGCACAGAGAACAACTGCGTGGCGCGCGACATTGTGCGCATCGGCGACCAGCTGCTGTTTGGCTATAACGTCTTCATCGGTCTGCGCAAAGAGACCCATGTCAGCGATGTGTTTGGCCTGTACCGCCTAGCGGCACACGGCGGCGAACCCGAGCTGGAGGCCCTGCCGCTGGCTGGCAGTTTTCTGGAAGACACGCGCTTTGCATCCGACTTCAAAGAGCTGTACGCCTACTACAAAAATGCCCAGTTGCTGCAACTGCGCATCACGCAGGGCAAGTTGCTGGCGTCATTCCAGATTGGCCAGCAGGTGCAGGACGTGCGCGTGTTCCGCTGGCAGTTGGCAACCGACGGTGCGCTCCAATACATCGACAACCGGGGCGAGCGCGACATTGCGCTGCCACCCAGCCACGACTTTGAATGGACACCCACCACACGCGCCGATCATGTGGAAGGCCGCCACCCGCACATCAGCATTCTGGACACGGTATTTGTGGAGACCGTGGGCGGGGATCTGACGGTCAAGATCGAAAACAACACCGAAAGCGGCCTGGGCATCTACAGCGAGCCGGTGGAGGACAAAAGCCAGTCACTGACCGACGCTGAAGTGTCCTACGCCAAGCTGGGCCAGTTGATCCTGCTGCGCATACGGCCCTACCGCGAGCAAACCACGCGTTACCTGGTGTTCAATCAGCGCACACAACAGGTGACCCGCATCGACGCGCTGGGCCTTTCGTGTGTGCAACTGCCCGAGGACCATGGCATTGTGTTCCCTGGGGGCTACTACCTGCAGTCCGGCGAGTTCAAGCACTTTGATCTGCCGGGCGAGGTGGTCAACAGCCTGCGCTTCAAACGCATGCTGCGCTCGCCCAATGGCGAGGACGTGTTGTATGTGTTCTACCAGGCGGGCAGCGGCCACTATGCGCTGTTCACCTACAACCTGATCGACAAAAGCCTGGCCGCGCCCATCGTCGCCAATGGTTATGCGCTGTATGCCGATGGCAAGGTGCTGGTGTTCCAGGCGGGGCCGGGTGAACCCACCCGCGTGCACCCCATGCAGCTGTGGCAGACCCCGTTCTCCAGCGACGAACACGCCGGTGCCGCTGCATTGGGCACAGGCTTCTTTGGCCGTATCGGCAATGCCGAACTGGTGCGTGGGGTGGCCGACCTGATGGGCATTGCGCGCGCCGTTCAAGAGCAGGCACCCACCCGCACCGCGTATGACGACCTGATACGCCAATGCGCCCGTGTCATTGACGCCTACTTCTGGCTGGCTGAGCCCGAGGCCGGCGCTGCGCTGCAAGACCTGCAGCGCATCAGCGAGGCCGCGCGCACCACGCTGGCCGAGTTCGAGAAGGTGGAGCAGATCCGCCGCGAGACCGCCCGCGCGTTGGACGAAGCCCAGACCAAGCAAAAAGCACTACTGGTCGACATTGCCAGCACGCTGTGGCGCAAGCCCGAGGACTTTATCCACGCGCTGGGTCGATTGCGCGAGCGCCGTGGCCACCTGGAAACGCTGAAGGAACTGCGCTACACCGACCTGCCCCGCATCGAGGCCATGGGCACCGAGCTGGCGACGGAGCAGCAGCGCGTGGGCGAGCGGGCCATGGTGTTCCTGGCCGATGAACAGGCCTTTGCCAACCACCGGCAGAACCTGACCAAGCTGAGTGCCGACCTGGTGCAGGCATCGACCAGCCAGGGCCTGCAGATCATCCTCGATGGCCTGGACGAAACCGCCGCCGGGCTGGACTTGCTGACCGAACAACTGGGCGGCCTGCCCGGTGGCGATGCGGTACAACGCACGACGATTCTGGAGCGCATCTCCGCGCTGTACACCGACATCAACCGTTTGCGTGCCGATGCCCGCAGCCGCCGCAAGGCGTTGGGTTCGCATGAAGCGGCGGCGGAGTTTCAGGCCCAGTTCAAGCTGTTTGGCCAGGCGGTGGAAAACGCGCTGGACTTTGCCGACAGCCCAGAAAAGTGCGACGAGGCCTTGACGCGCCTGTTGGCCCAGTTGGAAGAACTGGAAGGCCGCTTTGCCGAACAAGAAAACTTCCTGGCCGACATCGCCACCAAACGCGAGTCCGTCTACGAGGCCCTGACCGCGCGCAAACAAACGTTGACGCAGGCACGCCAGCAACGCGTGCAAGGCCTGGTGGCCGCGGCTGGCCGTATTCTGGACGGCACACAACGCCGCGTCACACAACTGGCCAGCCTGGAAGAGGTGCACAGCTACTTTGCGGCTGATATGTTGATCACCAAGCTGCGCAAGCTCATGGAAGACATGCGCGCGCTGGGTGCCCAAGTGGCGGCCGACGACATCGAGACCCGGCTCAAGACCAGCCGCGACCAGGCCCTGCGCGGTGTGCGCGACCAGCGCGACCTGGTGTCTGAGGGCGGCAACAACCTGCGCCTGGGCAACCACAGCTTCACCATCAGCCGCCACCCGCTGGAGCTGACGTTGGTGCCCAATGGCGACGGCCTGGCCTATCACCTGACCGGCACGGATTACCTGGTGCCTGTCAACGATGCCGCACTGGACACCTACAAGCCCTATTGGCAGCAGGCCCTGCCATCCGAGACCGCCACTATCAGCCGCGCTGAGTATTTGGCCGGCTGCCTGCTTGACGCCACGCTACAAGACACCACGCCACTACCCTGGGTCCGCATAGTCGAACTGATCGCGCTGGGGCCGGACGGTCACGCCCCGCTGCTGGACCACGTGCGCCAGTTTGCCGCCGAGCGCTACCAGGACGGCTACGAAAAAGGCGTGCACGACGAGGACGCCACCCGTATCTTCAGCGCGCTGGCCGCTATGCAGGACGCAGCCGGTCTGCTGGCCTGGGGCCCTACCGAGCGGGCGCTGGCTTTGCTCTACTGGCAAGACGGACGCTTTGGCGCTGAACGCGAATCTTTGCACCGCCGCGCACGCTCCGCATTGCAAGTGCAGCAACTGTTTGGTGCGCGCGATAGCCTGGTGGCCCTGGAGCAGGAGTGTGCCCAGGCACTGGCGGCATTCGCCAAAGCTACTCGCTTTGAGCTGCAGCCGTCAACCGACGGCGCGGATGAGGCCGAACGCTTGGCGTCCCTGTGCGCCCAATCAGCTGCCTATCTGGTGCGCGAGGTAGCCAACGAGAGTGGCGCGGAGTTATGGGTCATCAGCGGTGCAGGCGAAGACCTGGCAGCGGCCCTGCAGCGCGAGCTGGAGCGCGGTGGCCAATGGCCCGACTGGCAGCGCAGCCTGGAGGCATCGGCGCCCACCGAGCGTTGGGAGCAGGCGCGTAGTTGGGTCAAGGCGTTCGCCAGTCAAAAAGACCCAGCCCTGCAAGCTTGGGTCGACGACGCAGCCAGCCTACTGGCTGTGCCGGTGCAGCGCCGGCGCGTCAATGCCGCGCTGGACTCCACGGTAG
>CAZDDK010000017.1:0-29081 GCA_964504185.1 uncultured Rhodoferax sp.
GCACAGCCCACAAGGACCACTGGCGCACAATAGATCAGCGCCAAGGCAATAGTCAGAGGCTGGATAGAGTTCATTTTCATCTGTATTCCTTCAAATTTCGACCACTGTTGGCGATCCGGATGTCATATACATTCTTGATCGCTACTTCTTGGCGACTGCGCGTGAAGACGACTGCGCCACATTGGGGGCGGAAGCTGCTTGTAGCGGATTGGCAGGCAAGCTCGCTGGAGGTGACAAAGCCTCAGGCGGAGTCGCCGACACTAGCAAAGTGGACGGGGCCTTAGCGGGCGCAGGTGCTGACTGATTGACAGAAGCACGTTGGCCCGTTTGGACATTAAGAACCAGCTCTTCGCTTTCCGTCCCCTGATGCAGCACAACCCGAGAAGGCCCCACTTCTCCCAAAGTTAATCCGCGTACGACCCCTTTGAGCGCAACTGTCTCTGTTTTGTTGGTCTTGACATCCCGCAATAAAGCAGACTTTTGAGTCGGCGTGACAAGCACGCCTGCAAGTATGAACTGCCCTTTCTTCATCGCGCCATGACCACTTTGGTTGGCAGAAGCTGAGCCCCTGCGACTCACGGAAAATAACGATCGTGCGATCATCTCTGGGAAACCTGTATCAGCTGCAGGAAGCGCGAACTCCGGCAAAACAGTTTTCACTTGCACAGAAGCAACGGGGATCTTGCGCAACTTGATCAACTCCTGCTCAAGCTGCACACCCTGGGTCCACTCCCAGTACAACAAGCCACCCAGCATTGCCACAATTGACGTCAAGACGATTGCGGCAGTTTCCTTAGGTTCAATGGCAGTCTTCATAGCGCGCCTTTCAGGGCGTAGCCTGTCAAATCGAACTGAACGATTAAATCCGGTTCAGGTGTGGAATCGGTGCGCACCGACCCCACCATGGTCGAGCGAATCGAGAAATTGTCAATAAAGAGGTACGGGCGCGCGGACTCCAACGCGTAAAGCATTGCCTTCACTCCACTGAGTGGCGCGGACAACTGCAACGATACCGAAACCTGCCGGTAGGCTCCGTCGTCCTTATGCGGGAGAATTTGCACGCTATTGAGCTTGCCGCCGTTCGCATCCAGAATGCGCGTTGCCTGTTCCTGCAACTCCGCTGCCGCCAATGCCGGACTGGCACTCTTGAGAAAGTGGTGCGTGGCCTCAAGTGTTTTGATCTCAATGGACCTTTGCTGCAGGCTGTCTCGCATGCCAACTATTCTTGAATAGCGCTCCAGACGGGATACTGCCTCTTCAACTGCGACGTCATAGCGTCGGTTCAAAAACCAAAGTGGCAAAGCCACCGCGCTGATTGCAATAACTAGAACCAGGGCCAGAATGGCCAGTGCAGCAAACCTGCTTTGTTTGGTTGTCAATTGCTTCATGGGACTTTGACTCCCGAAATCCCAGCAGATGCACCATCCGACGCTTTTGTAGCTGGCGAACTGGCAACTGAACTTGGCATACGAACTGCCGCCGAAGCAGGGTCCAACACCGGTAATACCTCCGCCCCCACCGGAGCGGCCGACGAGACCGGTCGAACTTGCAATGCCAATTGATAGCGCTCGGTCCCGCTGGACTGACCTTTTGTCAAGGGAGACCGAAAGCTTGCGTCTTTGAACATGCTGGACTGTTCAAACAAACCAATCAGCTTTACAGAGGATGCCGTCTCACCCTGAATCTGTAGTTCTTTGCCCTTGATGTCCAATGTCAACACCCAGGTATCGTCTGGCAACACCCGCGTCAGCTCCTCCAAAATCTGTATGACCGTAGGAAATATTTGCCTCTTTTCCAGAAGGAAATTGTGTTTGTCTATCCGTGTTTCCAATTCACGGCGCACCGAATCAACCGCTTCTGCGGCGTTCTTTCCTTTGTCAACCCATGGATGCAATTGAACAACAGCCTCCCGTTTCATGGCCAGTGGCAATACCATGGCTGCCAACCCCATCACCACAACCAATGCCAGCAGCCACAAATTGGCACCTTGAAGCCATGGTGACGGTACGCGCGAAACTGCTGCCGGCAATAAACTCACCAGATGCCCGCTTTCGAGCATGTCCTCGGAAAAGACCGCGCTCACCACACCGCCCCGATCGGCCATTGTTTTAATCGCCTGATCAACTACATCCCGTGGTGTGACGATCAGGTCGGCCGACAATTTCCCGCGTTCGAAGTCCCTTTCGACAACGGAGATTCCAAAATAAACTTGTGAGGAATTAAAGGGGGTGTGCTGCTCGATCTGAAACTCAAGCACCTGTCTCAAATTTTCCTCGGTGGCAAGCGGCAGACGAACGACCTTGCGCAGCACTCGGCTCACAGGCAATGCGAGTGCAAGCGGGCGTGGGTCTCCGCTGGGGGGAGTCCATTGGGCGTTGACTTGCTCCAGCGAAATGGCGGCAAATTGTTCTGTAGAGATCTTTGGTGACCGCAACCACGCAGGCACCAACTCAGACAACTCTGCCATCCACCAGCGCAAAAAACGATTGGAGGTCAGCCGCTCTTTCAGCCTGTTCAGGCTGGGCTTGTAGTCTTCCGTCAAAGTGGTCATTGTTTTTCAATCGCAAGTTCAGACTCACCATCCCCCCATCTCAGCACAGTGACCGGCCGCTTTGGATCCGGGGTCACCCGGGCCGCGGCCAGCCTCACAAATACCGAGCCATCAGGCAACCTCGCCTCGCTTCGCGCCATGAATGTTGGCATTCCTGTTGATGCAGAGGCGAACGCACCTGCCCCGGGAAATACAGGCACCTTCTGCCCGCTTGCAAGCAACCCCTGCCTCAAAGTCAAGTACTGTTCAACCAAAACGGGGGATGAACCCGGTATGGCCAAAAGAGCCGCCGGGGGTGCCACCGTGGTATTGATGCCCATTTGCTTGGAGTAAACCGTCACGGCGGGGGCCAACTTGCGAAATAATGCGGACGTCATGCCCAACACCCGCTGCAGTTCGTCCACGGTCTCAAACGGCGCATTGGAAGGGCCATAACTTTTACCCGCAGCACGATAGTCCTCTTCCTCAGCCCCATGGAGTCTTCTCAGCTTGTCCGCGTCGCGCCAATCCAGAATGGCATCCACCAGCTTGGTACTGGCGTCGGCACTGAGTCCCACAGACATCAACAACCCCATCAGCAATGCATCTGATCCAGTATTGATATCGATTTTACCCGACTCGTCCTCCAAGGTGACTCGCAGCACGGCACCTTGAAAGTCGAATTCACGCGGCAGACCATCGGCCTGCCACCGCAGAGCATCCGAGGGGGGCTTCATAAGCTCATGCCAGGCGCGTTGCACGCCTGCATCGGCAAAAGCCCGCGCTTGCGCTGTTGACAGAAAATTGCGAGCAATCTGTGCCTCATTGCGCATGGAGAACGCAAAATTTCCGGCAATGACTGCCAACAAGGTGACCACCCACAACACCAAGACCAGCGCGACGCCCCCTTGACGGTGTCTCATTGCGGCATTTCCAGGGACAGTTTGGGCGCAACGACAAACTCGGGCCACTCGGCTCCATCGGAAAATTTAACTTGAATTCGGATCAGAGCAGGAAGCCTCGTTCTCGACTCCCAACGATCCGTCCAACTTGACGCCCCCCCCTCTGCAGTCGACCCAAAGTAGGAAAGCCATAGATCGTCAACGGTACTCAACTCCGATCGCGCAAGCACCATTTCTTGCGCCTGAGCCAAGGTCGAAAAATCTTGCATTGTGGAAGTCAGAGGGGCTTGCCGCCACACCAGCTTGCGATCCGCACCACGGTGATCCAACTCAAGAGAGATGGCATAAAGTCCGCCGGTTCCTATCCGCGCGGGCAATTGGGCAACGAAGTTCATCTTGTGCCGCTCTCCCAAAAAAGCAAGGGGTTGCCCAGGAGCCCCTTTCCACCGGTAGGGATAGGTCATTTCCATTTCACGGCGCAGGAAGCCCTCAATGGACCGTACGGAATTGAGGACATCGACTCGTTGTTGGACGGCATCCCAACTGCGCACCCCTAAACGCAACCCTCCAAACAACAGAACCAATATAAACCCAAGTAGGGTGATCGAAATCAGCAACTCCAGCAGAGTAAAACCCGACTCCACTGAACGTCGTTGGCCAAGGCATTTGCTCATTGCGGTGGTCCCAGCCTAAGTGAATTCAAGGCGAACTGCCGGTCACGCCCATCTTCCGCCCACCGCACTTGTACGCGCACTTCATACAAACGCAAAGGCAGCAGTTGCGACCCTGGCCCCCCCTGGTCATCCACCTGCCGGATGCTTACCCGCCACTGCAGGTCTTGTCCGACCGACCCACCGTCCTCACCTGACACCATCGGACGCTCAACGCCGACGGCGGCGAGCCGTGACTCCGCCAAAAATACCGCACGGCTATAGCCATCGGAAAGCCGCGCGTTGCGCATCCCGCCGGTGAAAATTTGCAGAATGACCGCCATGGTCACAGAAAGCACGACAAAGGCGACCAGCACCTCGATCAGAGTCATCCCGCTACACTTCTTGTGCATCGTCAATCAAGAATGGAAACTTGGCCGGTCAGCCAGTTGATGTCCACGTCATACTTGCGCGCACGCGCACTAACCGTGACCCGACCGCCTGTGGAGCCTCCGTCCGGGAAGAATCGGATGGAGCCAGAATTCCCACCGACCCGTTCTGATTCCGCCGTAAACAATGCCACATCCACACTTTTGGGAAGCCGATAAATGCGCGAGTCCCCACTGAGATGGAACTGCTGCTGTTGCACATCGACCGTGAGCACCGTCTCTCGCCGACCTGCAATGGCATCGCTGCGGGCCTTGCGAAGACCTGCGGCTAATTGACGCGCAGATGCCTTGAGTTCAGTGCCGGAGACACCCGATCCAATCATGGGGGAAGCAAGGGCGTAGGCCATCCCCATGATGACCACAACCACCAAGAGCTCAATCAATGTAAAACCGCTCTGCTGGGAGCGGCTTACTTCTTGCTGTCTTCCCAACCGTTGATATCCTTGCTTTCACCGTCTCCCCCTTCGCGATTGTCAGCCCCAAGCGAGCTGATATCGTAAATGCCGTGCTGACCCGGAGAAACATACCGGTAGTCATTTCCCCACGGATCTTTGGGCAGGGTCTTTTTTTTGAGATAGGGTCCGTTCCAGCCAGCCAGCCCCGGGGGTTGCTGCACAAGGGCTTGCAAACTTTCCTGAGTGGTGGGATATCGCCCTGTTTCCAACTTAAAGAGGTCCAGACTGGCTCCGAACTCTTCAATTTGCAACCGGGCCGTATCAGACTTAGCCCCTCCCAGATACCCCATTACCCTGGGACCAGCGACGCTCGCCAACAACCCCAGTATGACCAGCACCACCAGCAACTCAATCAGGGTGAACCCTTTTTGTTTGCGGGGCGAATGCGTTTGTTCCATCTGCGTGAATCTCCAAAAAAAATACGTGTCCGATGCGCTACATGGCCAAATCGTTCACGCTCAAAATCGCAACCAGGATGGACATGATGATGCCACCGATGACAAGACCCAGTCCCAGAATCAGAACTGGCTCCATGAGGGCCAGCATGCGCTTGACAGAGGTATGGACCTCGCGATCGTAAATGTCGGCAATCCGGATCAGCATCTCCTGAAGCTTGCCCGTTTCCTCTCCGACCATCACCAAGTGTACCGCCAGCTTGGGGAATAACCCGGCCTCCATCAGTGGCTGACCCAGTCCCTTGCCTTCCTTGAGCTGACGGGCCACTTCCCCCAACGCATCCGCCATCACGGAATTCCCCAGCGTCTCCTTGACAATGGAAATTGCCGCCAACAACGATACACCGTTGCCAATCAGCGTCCCAAGTGTTCGGGAAAATCGCGCCACTTCCAGCTTGCCAACCAAATCACCCACAAGCGGCAGACCCAGTATCCGTCGATCCCAGCGGTAGCGACTGACAGGTTCGCGCAACTGGCGCGCAAACCATATATACACACTAAAGCCCCCGAGCACCATAAGCCACCAATAGCTGCGAACACCGTCGCCGGCGGCAATAACAATCTGCGTCGCCAGCGGCAAAGCCTTTCCAGACTCCTCAAACATTTGAGAAAACTGCGGCACAACCCACATCAGCAGTATGGCGACCGACAGCACCGATACTCCAACCAAAATGGCGGGGTAGATCAACGCCGATTTCACCGTATCACGCAGTTCCCTGGAACGCTCCATGAATTCGGTCAGTCTCTGCAGCACGACATCCAACGCTCCGCCGGCCTCTCCCGCCCGAATCATGTTGAGATAGAAGCGGGTGAACACCCCCTCGCGGGACTCCATTGCCTTCGACAATGCAGATCCTCCGCGGACGTCTTCCCGCAACTGCCCCATCAGGACGCGAACTGGCTCGTTGGCTGACAGTCCGATCAGGATCTCCAGACAACGGTCCAGTGGAAGCCCCGCCTTCAGCAATGTCGCGAGTTCCTGCGTGAATACGGCGACGTCATCCTGGGCAATGCGCTTCTTGTCGAAAAGTCCCCTCCCATTTGCCGAAGCCACGACCTTGTTTGCAGATTCTTGCACCCGAATGGGTATCAGACCCATGGTCTGCAGCCGCTCGACCACCGCACCCTGTGAGACGCCGTCCATGTCGCCCTCGTGCGGCTCTCCCGAAGGCGTCACAGCCTTAAAACGATACTGCGGCAAGGCTATTCCTCCCGCGTCACACGCAAGACCTCTTCAACCGTCGTCACACCTGCAACGGCCTTGGACAATCCGTTCTCGTACATGGTTTGCATGCCATCCGCAATGGCCTGCAGGCGTACCTCTCCGGACGTCACGTGGCGCATGACCATGCCGCGAATGGTATCTGTCATTGTCAACAACTCCACAATACTGACGCGCCCGGAGAACCCGGTCCCACCACACTCCGAGCAGCCCACAGGCCGGTACAAAGTGACGGGTCGGCTGGCTGTAAACCGCTCCAGCTGCATCTCCTGCACGACCTCTGGCAGAGCCACAAAGGATTGACGGCAGTGGACGCACAGCGTGCGCACCAGACGCTGGGCAAGAATTCCATTGACTGTGGACGTAAGCAAGTAGTCGTCCATGCCCATATCAAGCAGCCGGTTGATGGTGCTGGCTGCATCGTTGGTATGCAAAGTTGATAGCACCATATGACCAGTCAACGCGGACTGAACCGCAATTTGGGCCGTTTCCAGATCGCGAATTTCGCCAATCATGATGACATCAGGGTCCTGCCGCACAATGGAACGCAAGGCATTGGCGAAAGTAAGCCCTATCTGCGGCTTGACCTGAATCTGGTTGATACCCTCCATCTGGTATTCAACCGGGTCCTCGACCGTGAGGATCTTGATGTCTGGCTTGTTCAGCTTATCCAGCGCGGTGTACAACGTGGTCGTCTTGCCCGAACCGGTGGGGCCTGTCACCAGCACAATGCCATGTGGCTGCATCAACACCGCCTCAAAGCGCGCCAGAACTGCGGCATCAAATCCCAGTGTCGCGAAATTCAGCGTGGTCCCACTCTTGTCGAGTATGCGCATCACCACGCTTTCGCCATGCATCGTGGGTACGGTGGAGACGCGCAAGTCGATTTCCTTGCCCTGGAGGCGCAACTTGATGCGGCCATCTTGCGGCAAACGACGCTCCGCAATATCCAGATTCGCCATAATTTTGATTCGCGAGATTACCGCCGCAGAGAAACGGCGCGGTGGCGACTCCACTTCGTGCATGACCCCATCGACCCTATACCGCACAATCAGCCGGTTCTCAAAGGGTTCGATGTGGATATCGGACGCTCGAGCCTCCAATGCGTGGCTGATGACCAAGCTGACCAAGCGAATGATTGGTGCCTCGGAAGCCAGCTCTTTGAGGTGGGCCAAATCTTCGTTTTCCGCCTCATTGTCACGGGTTTCCACTTCCCCCACGATTTGGTCCATGGAGGTCTTGCCGCTGCCGTACAGCCGCTCGAACGCCGCATCCAGTTCCGAGGGAATGGCCAAACGCGCGGTGACCGTGCGCTGGGAAACCATGCGAAAAGCGGACAAAACGTACTCGTCCTGCGGATCCGCCATGGCCAGAATCAATTCCACCTCGTTTTCCCGAATGGGCAGGGCGCGGGATTCCTTGATGAACCGGGGTGCAACCTGCTCCTCCAGAACCGGAAGTTCGGGGTAGTCGGTCGAAGCGACAACGGATAGTCCCCACTGCAGCGACAGCGCCTCCGTCACGTCTCTTTCTGCTGCAAAGCCCGCCCTCACCAGCAAAACACCGATGCGCTCGCTGCGCTCGTCCTCTTGCAGGCGCAGCGCTCGCTCAAGATTCACGGCATCCAGCTTGCTGCGTTCAACTAAAATTTCACCGAGGCGCTTGTTCAACTTTGTGGCTTCCATTGGAACCACGAATTCTAGACCAGCCCATGTTCGTAAGCCAACGCGTGTGTCAGGAGCCCATTAGGGATCCATCCGTGCGCGCGATGCTGCGTTGATCAACGACCCCTGGGTGTGAGGTGCAGATGGAGTCCCGGCTAATTCCCTACACAGCCACAACCAGCGTGGGCAAGCGCAGGGTACTTGTTCTCGCCCCCCACCCGGACGATGAAGTCTTTGGATGTGGTGCCGCTATCGCGATGCATGTCGCCGAGGGAAGTGCGGTCCACGTGGTCATCGTAACGGATGGTGCCTACCGAACTTCGAAATCCGCCTTGTCCGATTACGCACAGATTCGTCGCAAAGAAAGCATAACCGCCGGCCATTTGCTTGGGTACGGCACACCGGAGTTTTGGGGACTTGCGGATCGCGGACTGGAGTATGGTGAAGAACTGGTGCTGCGCATTGAGAGTGCCATGCAGGATCGGTCCAGCGACTGCGTGTATGCGCCCTCGCTGCACGAAATGCACCCCGATCATCGGGCTTTGGGCATGGCTGCGCTGGAGGCAGTCAGGCGCACTCCTGGCACGCAGTTGGTCATGTATGAAGTGGGGGTCGCCATGCTGCGCCCCAATGTGCTACTGGATATCGGCAAATGGATGCCGCGCAAGGAGGCCGCGATGGCATGCTTTGCTTCCCAACTGGAAGGACAAGCCTATGACCGCCAGATCCGCGCACTGAACCAGTTCAGAAGCTACACACTAGGCCCCAACGTCGGGTTTGCAGAGGCCTTTCGCGTTGTCCACACCCATGAGCTCGAGTGGGGCCCCGTTGAGTTGTACGAGTCCGAATACCAACGGCAACGCAGTCTTGGCGTGCCCATGGCACCTGCTGACATACCCCTGGTCAGCGTCATTGTTCGCTGCAACTGCGACATGAACAGGCACCGCACCCTGGACTCCATCGCATTGCAAACCTACCCCCATATCGAGGTAGTGTTGGTGCCTACCGGCACAGGCAACGCGCCGTCACTGGGCACGGCATGCGGGCGCTTTCCCATGGTGCAGGTGTGCCTGTCCGAACCCATTTCACGGGCAAACGCGTTTAATCGGGGCATGCAAGCCGCGCGGGGGCAGTACCTCATTCTCTTGGACGATGGCGATACCTTGCTGCCCAACCACCTTTCCCGACTCACCGAAGCCTTGGTCAACAGCCCGAACATGGTTGCCTACGCGGGAGTGGCCGTGCATCGTGAGGAGGGCCTCCCCCCCACACCCCTTGACGAACCGTGGTCCGCTGCGCGCCTCCTTGGCAGGAATTTTCTCACCTGTGCCGCAGTGCTCTTTCACCGGTCATTGATAGAGAAGGGATGCCAATTTCGTGCTGAATTTGACAGCCTGGCCGATTGGGACTTTTGGTTGCAACTCGCCGCCTACACGCACTTTATCCACCTGCCCACCGTCAGTGCCGTCGTACACCGGGCTGCTTCACCGTCTGAATTGAAGGCAGGGCACGACGTGCAAACCAACGAACGCGACGCCTTTGTGGGTCATTGGCTCTCTCACGCGCAGCCACAGGCGTGGGGCCATGCTTTGGCCTGGTACGAAGACCAACTCGCACAGTCAGAAGCCACGATAGGACAGCTCCACGCTGAGAACCTGCGGCACGAGAGTGCGAGACCCAGCACCGAACACCAGCTTTTGGACGCCCAGCAACTACTGGCGGGTGCACAAACGCACTGCGAAGCGCTGGAGCAGCGAATCCAACACTTGCAGTCCGAAGCAGACCGCTGGCGGCATGAAGCCCGTGCGGAAAAGGAACATATCCTTCAATCAACCTCTTGGCGCGTGACTGCGCCATTGCGGTATTTGGTCCGACTATTCAAGCGGCGCTAGACTGCATCCTGATCCCCATGCCAAACCCCACCTACAGCCAGACCATCGTGACCGTGTCGCTCCCAAGCGGCGGCATCAGACCCATCTCGACAGGCCACCAAGCCACCCCATGCCCCTGGTAACCGTCATTGTTGTCAACTACAACGGCGGGCAAATGGTCTGCCGTTGTCTGGACTCGCTGCAACAGCAGAGTTTCCGGGATTTTTCCATCATTGTGGTTGACAACAACAGCAGCGATGGTTCAGTGCAAGCCATTGGCAAGGCGTTTTCAAACGTGTCCGTTATCGCACTTCCGGAAAACCGGGGCTTTGCCGGTGGGGTAAATCGCGCGCTGCAGGAGCCCGGTGTCGGAGGATTCGTGGCCTTGCTGAACCCCGATGCGTTTCCCGCCCCCGATTGGCTGGAACATCTGGTGTCGGCCGCTCAGGCCCATCCGCAATTCAGCGCCTTTGGATCGCGCATGTACCGCGATGACACCCGACTCACGCTGGATGGTGTCGGCGATGCCTACCACGTCAGTGGGCTGCCATGGCGGCAGGGGCATGGCCAGGCCAACACCGCTGCCTACGATACGGAGGCCGAGATTTTCGCACCCTGCGCTGCGGCGGCCTTATATCGGACAGAGGCGCTTCAACAGATCGGGGGACTGGACGCGGATCTCTTCCTGTACGTGGAAGATGTCGATCTGGGCTTTCGCCTGCGGCTTCAGGGATATCGGTGTCTCTATGTTCCCTCTGCCCATGTATTGCACGTAGGTTCCGCTTTCGTCGGCAAGCACAGCGATCTTCAGATCTACCATGGCCACCGAAACGTGGTCTGGGTATTCGTGCAGAACATGCCAAGCCTTTTGTTCTGGGTGTTTTTGCCGGCGCACTTGGCCCTGAATGTGGTGACCGTGGTGTGGTTCACCTTGCGTGGCAAAGGATCTGTCATTTGGCGATCCAAGCGGGATGCCTGGTGGGGACTGCCATTGGCCTGGGAGAAACGCGCACGCATCCAAGCAGGGCGAACCGCCAGTCTGCGCGACATTCTTGCGCAACTGAGCTGGAACCCCTTTTCGCGCAAGGCGTGAAAAGGGGAGTCCAGTGCGGATTACGTGAGCTTCTCCACAAGAAGCACCCCAAAAAAGCCCAACGCACCGACCACGGTCCATTTGAGAATTCGCAGGCCCTGGCGCCTGAACCGGGCCTGTCCCGTCACCACGAAGCAGACGAACGAAACCGCCGCACTGAGCAACAGCAGCAAGACCAACCAACGAAGCATGAGCATGTGCGACTCCGGCCCTCGCTGCGGCTACCAGGCCGGTGCCAGCCGGGAAAACCCACTTGGTGCCAGGTTTTCGTCGTCAAAACAAACCACCTCCCAGGCGTCTGCATGGGCCAGCAATTCGCGCAACAGCTTGTTGTTCAATGCATGGCCTGATCGAAACGCGCGGTAGCTGGCCAAAAGCGGCTTGCCCACACAGTACAGGTCCCCAATGGCGTCCAACAGCTTGTGCTTGACGAATTCATCGTCGTAGCGCAGCCCCTCGGCGTTGAGTACCTTGTAATCATCCATGACAATGGCGTTGTCCAGTCCGCCACCCAAGGCCAAGCCATTGGTGCGCATCATTTCCACATCTTTGGTGAAGCCGAAGGTGCGCGCGCGCGCAATATCGCGCGGATAGGAATCCCTGCCCATGTCAAATTCCGCCCGTTGCCCCGTGGAGTCCACGGCGGGGTGGTCGAACACAATCTCAAAACTGAGCTTGTAACCATCGTACGGCTCCAGCCGCGCCCATTTCAGGTTGGGTCCTTCGCCCTCGCGCACCTCGATTGGGCGCTTGACCCGGATGAAACGCTTGGGAGCGCTTTGCAATTCGACCCCAGCACTCTGCAGCAAGAATACAAAAGACGCGGCCGACCCATCGAGAATCGGTATTTCCTCGGCAGTAATGTCCACGTACAGATTGTCCAGCCCCAGTCCCGCACAGGCAGACATCAGGTGTTCAACAGTCTGTACCTTGGCCCCACCACTGGAAAGAGTCGATGCCATGCGCGTGTCGGTCACGGCGGGAGCCGACACGGCTATGTCCACCGGCACCGGCAAATCCACCCTCCGAAACACGATGCCGGTGTCCGGCTGCGCGGGACGCAAGGTGATTTCAACCCGTTGCCCGCTGTGCAGCCCGACGCCGACGGCGCGGGTCAAGGATCGGAGCGTTCGTTGTTTCAGCACCGCAGGATTTTACTAATCTGCCTGCTTCCGCAGGAATGCGGGGATTTCGTAGTCGTCCATGCCTCCGTTGGACAGCGCATCCACTTTGGCTGCTGCAGAGGTTCGTCCCCGCCAAACTGCGGGGGTCCCCATACCGGCATAGTCTGGCTGCGCCATTCCCATGGGGGCCGAGGCAGCAGAGGCCGTACCACCGACCGCGCTGCTGAGCGTGGGCACATGAAAGGGTACGTTGTCCGTGCCGGTGCGCAG
The DNA here is from genome assembly GCA_964504185.1 of uncultured Rhodoferax sp. Classification (GTDB taxonomy): domain Bacteria; phylum Pseudomonadota; class Gammaproteobacteria; order Burkholderiales; family Burkholderiaceae_C; genus Allorhodoferax. The sequence continues at coordinate 12,686 of CAZDDK010000017.1, forward strand.
GACCTGCAGCGGAGGTGCGGTACGGCGCACACCCTGGCGGCTCAGACCCGTGGCGATCACCGTGACACGGATGCTGTCGCCCAGCGTATCGTCGTTGGCCGTTCCGTAGATCACATGCGCGTCCGGCGACGCGCACGCGCGAATGGTTTCCATGGCCAGTTTGGATTCCTTGAGCTTGAGGGACCCCTTGGCGGCAGTGATCAGCACCAATACGCCTTTGGCACCCGAGAGGTCAATGCCTTCCAGCAGCGGGCAGGCCACCGCCTGTTCGGCCGCGATACGGGCACGGTCCGGGCCCGCGGCCATCGCTGTTCCCATCATGGCCTTGCCGGGTTCGCCCATGACGGTGCGCACGTCTTCAAAGTCCGCATTGATTTCGCCTTTGACGTTGATGATTTCCGCAATACCACCCACCGCGTTCTTGAGCACATTGTTGGCATGCTCGAAGGCCTCTTCCTGGCTGATGTCGTCTTCCAGCACTTCGAGCAGCTTCTCGTTGAGCACCACAATCAGCGAGTCCACGTTGGCTTCCAACTCGGACAGCCCGGCATCTGCGTTGGCCATGCGCCGCCCCCCCTCGAAATCGAAGGGCTTGGTCACCACGCCAACCGTCAGGATGCCCATATCCTTGGCCACCTTGGCAATCACCGGAGCGGCTCCGGTGCCGGTGCCACCGCCCATGCCGGCGGTAATGAACAACATGTGCGCGCCTTCGATGGCGGCACGAATATCCGCTTCGGCGGCCACTGCCGCCTCACGGCCTTTGTCAGGCTTGCTGCCGGCCCCCAGGCCCGACCCGCCGAGTTGAATCACCTTGTGGGCGGTGCTGCGGCTCAAGGCCTGCGCATCGGTATTGGCACAGATGAATTCCACACCCCCAACGGCCGAGCCAATCATGTGCTCCACGGCATTGCCGCCGCCACCGCCCACGCCAATCACCTTGATCTGCGTGCCTTGGTTAAACGCCTCTTCTTCAATCATTTCGATGGCCATGTGTTTCTCCTGTTGTTTCACTAAATTCAATACGTTGGATGGTTGTCTTCTGCAATAGTCGGAAAATGTCGGTGGCGGTCCGGTGCTCCGCCATCGTTCATGCGGACTGCCTCTTGCGAGCCATAGCTTGTTCTTCATGGTCAGAAGTTCCCGATGAACCAGTCCTTGACGGAACTGAAGGCGGTTTTGACGGAACCGTTTTTTTGCGACACCTTGTATCCACGCAGGCGCGCCATGCGGGCTTCTTCCAACAGGCCCATTACCGTTGCGGCACGGGGCTGGGCCACCATGTCGGCCAGGGCGCTGGAATATTTGGGAATTCCACGGCGCACGGGCTTGAGAAAGATGTCCTCGCCCAACTCCACCATGCCCGGCATGACGCAACTGCCCCCCGTGAGGACGACACCGGACGACAGGACTTCCTCGTAACCTGACTCGCGCATGACCTGGTTGACCAGGGAGAAGATTTCCTCGATGCGCGGCTCGATCACGCCGGCAAGCGCTTGGCGGCTGAGCATGCGCGGGCCGCGGTCGCCCAGGCCGGGCACCTCAACCTGGGTCTCGGGGTCCACCAACAATTGCTTGGCATGGCCACTTTCGACTTTAATGTCCTCGGCGTCCTTGGTCGGCGTGCGCAGGGCCATCGCAATATCGCTGGTGATCAGGTCGCCGGCGATCGGGATCACGGCCGTGTGGCGGATGGCTCCGTTGGTGAAAATCGCGATGTCGGTGGTGCCGGCACCGATGTCCACCAGGGCCACGCCCAGCTCGCGCTCGTCTTCGGTCAGTACAGACAGGCTGCTGGCCAAGGGGTTGAGCATCAGCTGCTCCACCTCCAGGCCGCAACGGCGCACGCACTTGATGATGTTTTCGGCCGCGCTTTGCGCTCCGGTCACGATGTGCACCTTGGCTTCCAGGCGGATGCCGCTCATGCCAATGGGTTCCTTGACGTCCTGGCCGTCAATGATGAATTCCTGCGGTTCCACCAGCAGCAAGCGCTGGTCGGTGGAGATATTGATCGCCTTGGCCGTCTCCACCACACGGGCTACGTCAGCCGCCATCACCTCACGGTCTTTCACAGCGACCATGCCACTGGAGTTGATGCCGCGAATATGGCTGCCGGTGATGCCAGTGTAGACACGGGTGATCTTGCAGTCTGCCATCAGTTCGGCCTCGCGCAGGGCCTGCTGAATGCTCTGTACCGTGGCGTCGATGTTCACCACCACGCCGCGCTTGATGCCGTTGCTGGGTGCCACACCCAGGCCCGCCAGCTTGAGTTCACCGCCGGGCAGCACCTCGGCTACCACCACCATGACCTTGGCGGTTCCGATGTCCAGTCCTACGACCAGGTCTTTGTATTCTTTTGCCATATGGTTTACCTGCTGATTTCGTCTGTCGCCTATTTCGTTGCCGCCACGGTTGCGGGTGCGGTGGTGCTGACGCCCCTCAAACGGATGGCATATCCGTTGTCGTGGCGCAAATCAGCCGACTCCAGTGCATTGGGATGCCGTGCGTACCGTGAAGTGACTTGTGTGAGAGTTTTGAGGAATCGCTGAACACGCAACTGGATTTCTCCCGCACCGCCACGCCCGAGCTCCACCGAGGCACCCGACTCCAGCCCCAGTCGCCACCCTCCCCCGCTCGATAGCTCCAATGCCGCTACCGGCAGCTCCAGTGCCGCAAACTGGGGTGCGAGCAGGCGGTACATGGCCAGCACTTCGGGACCCTGGCCATCCGGGCCGTTCAGTGTGGGCAAAGCGTCCTGCTCCACCTCATCCACGTTGGCCTCAAATACTTCGCCGTGGTCGTTGATCAGGCGCAACTCTCCGTCCACGCCCCAGTACGCGACCGCCTGGTGCTCCTGCAGCGTCACCAGGAGCTGATTGGGGAACTCGCGGCGCACCACCGCACGACGCACCCAGGGAACGGACTCAAACACCGCGCGCACACTGGCCAGGTCCATGCTGAAGAAGGTGCCTGCCAGCCGCGGGGCCACATTGGCACGCAGGGTCAACGCATTGTTGTGGCCCACATCGCCTGTCACCACGATGCCCCTGATGTCGAACACGGGCAGACGCACCAGCCAGCGGACCGTCGCGATGCCCCCCATGGCGAGCACGACCATGAACAAGACCGACGCGGTCAGGTTCATGAGCTTGACGTCCAGCGGAGCGGCTACCGTGTTCACGCCCTGCGCCCCCCATCCAGCGCGGCGTCCCGCAACAAGCGCACGCACAGATCTTCGTAGCTGATGCCAGCAGCCTTGGCCGACATGGGCACCAGCGAGTGCCCGGTCATGCCCGGTGAGGTATTGATCTCCAGCAGATAGGGCCGGCGTGTGACCCGGTCTATCATCACATCCACCCGCCCCCAGCCACGGCAGCCCAGCACGCGGTAGGCCTTGACCACCAGGGCCTGGATCGCCGCTTCCTCACCTGCGGGTAAACCGGCGGGCACCAAGTATTGGGTGCTGTCGGTGAAATACTTGTTCTGGTAGTCGTAGTTGCCCTCGGGTGCCACGATGCGGATGACCGGCAACGCATGGGCACTATCGCCCTCGCCCAGCACCGGGCAGGTCACCTCATCGCCCTCAATACATTCCTCGCACAAAATGTCGTCGGGCGTTTGGCTGGCCGCCTGCACGGCGTCCACCATGCCGGAATAGCCCATGACCTTGGTCACACCGATGGACGATCCCTCGCACGCCGGCTTGACGATCACTGGCAGACCCAGTGTGTCCGGCACCGCGACGACCTGCTTGCGGTCAAACGCGCCACGGCGCAACAGCTGATAGCGGGGAGTGGGAATGCCCTCGTGCAGCCAGATGCGCTTGGTCATGACCTTGTCCATGGCAATGCTGGACGCCATCACCCCCGAACCGGTATAGGGAATACCCAGCAGCTCAAGCGCCCCTTGCACTGTCCCGTCCTCGCCATGGCGGCCATGCAGCGCGATGAAACAGCGGGCAAAGCCGTCGCGTTTGAGCGCGTCCATGGCACGCTCGGCCGGATCGAATGCATGGGCGTCCACGCCCCGGGCACGCAGTGCCTTGAGCACGCCCGCGCCAGACATCAGCGATACCTCGCGCTCTGCGGAAGTCCCGCCCATCAACACCGCTACACGTCCAAATTCGGTCATAGCCCGCGTCCTTCTTGCATCGAGCGCTCATTATTTTGTAGCAAATCAACCACCTTGCCCGGCACCGCCCCGATCGAACCGGCCCCCATGCACATCACCACATCACCCGGCTGCGCGTTGTCCACGATGGCCTGTGGCATGGCGGCAATGTCGTCTACGAAAATGGGCTCCACCTTGCCGGCAATCCGTACCGCGCGTGCCAAGGCGCGGCCATCTGCCGCCACGATGGCAGATTCACCTGCGGCATAGACCTCCCCCAGCAGCACCGAATCGGCCTGGCCCATCACCTTGACGAAGTCCTCGAAACAGTCACGGGTGCGCGTGAAACGGTGCGGTTGAAACGCCAGCACCAGGCGACGCCCTGGAAACGCACCGCGCGCCGCCGCCAGCGTGGCGGCCATCTCCACCGGGTGGTGGCCGTAGTCATCAATCACCGTGACGCTGCCCCCCCGGGACAACGGCAGATCACCATAGCGCTGGAAGCGGCGGCCCACTCCCTTGAATTCGGCCAGCGCCTTGCGCACGGCGGCGTCCGGGATGTTGAGTTCCACCGCCACGGCGATGGCCGACAGGGCGTTCAGCACATTGTGCAGGCCCGCCAGGTTCAGCACCACGTCCATGTCGGGCAGCACCACCCCGTTGCGGCGCTGCACGGTGAAGTGCATTTGCCCATCCACCGCGCGCACGTTGATGGCCCGCACCTGGGCGTCCTCGTTGAGGCCGTAGCTGGTAACCGGGCAGGTCACCTGTTCCACGATGTCGCGTACGGCGGGGTCATCCGTGCACAAAATGGCCACACCGTAAAAGGGCATGCGGTGCAGGAAGTCTACAAACGCCTTCTGGAGCTTTCCGAAGTCATGGCCATAGGTCTCCATGTGGTCGGCATCGATGTTGGTGACCACCGCCATCACCGGCAACAGGTTCAGGAACGAGGCGTCGGACTCGTCCGCCTCCACCACGATGTGGTCGCCACTGCCCAGCCGGGCGTTGGCACCGGCGCTGTTGAGGCGCCCGCCAATGACGAAGGTAGGGTCCAACTGGCCTTCCGCCAGCACACTGGCCACCAGGCTGGTGGTGGTGGTCTTGCCATGCGTGCCGGCGATGGCGATTCCCTGCTTCAGGCGCATCAGCTCGGCCAGCATCAGCGCCCGGGGCACGATAGGGATCTTCATTTCGCGGGCCTTGAGCACCTCGGGGTTGTCGCCCTGCACCGCCGTCGACGTCACTACGGCATCTGCGCCGGCCACGTGCGCCGGGGCATGGCCTACATAGGTTTTGATGCCCAGTGACGCCAGACGCTTGAGCGTGGCGCTGTCGGACAGGTCGGAGCCTGAGATGGTGTACCCCAGGTTGCACAGCACTTCGGCAATGCCGGACATGCCCGAGCCTCCCACGCCAACAAAGTGGATGTGCTTGATTGCGTGCTTCATGGTGCAACTTTCGTTTTGCCGGCCATCTCTTGGCACGAAGAAGGGAATGGAGGGATAGCGTGCTTCATGCGCACAACTCCTCGCAGGCCGCCACAACCGCCTGTGTGGCCAGGGATTTTTGAAGCTTTTTTGCCTCTAGCCCGCGTAAAACAAGGGTTTGTCGCTCTGTTTTTTGTAGCAATTCGGCCAGTATGCGAGGCGTCAGCTCCGCCTGGGGTATGAGCCAACCGGCTCCTTGGTCCACCAGAAAGCGGGCGTTGTGGGTCTGGTGGTCATCCACCGCTGAAGGGAATGGCACAAACAGCGCCGGTGCACCCACTGCGGCAATCTCGGTCACTGTGCTGGCGCCCGCCCGGCAGATGACCCAGTCCGCGTCGGCAAAGGCCTGGGCCGTGTTGTCGATGAAAGGAGTCAGTTCAGCCTGCACGCCGGCTGCCGCGTAGTTGGCGCGCAGTTCGTCAATTTGCTTTTCGCCGCTCTGGTGGGTCACCTGCGGGCGTTGCGACTGCGGAATCAGGGCCAAGGCCTGCGGCACGATTCGGTTGAGTGCCTTGGCTCCCAGGCTGCCACCGACGACCAGGATGCGCAAGGGGCCGCTGCGACCCGCGAAGCGCTCCGTGGTGGACGCCTGCACCAAAAATTCGGGCCGCAAGGGATTGCCGACCCACTGCCCCTTTTTCAGCACATGGGGAAAAGCAGTGAATACCCGCCGGGCAAGCACCGCCAGCACCCGGTTGGCCAGACCGGCCACCGAATTTTGCTCATGCAGTACCAAGGGCTTTCCCATCAAAGCGCCCATGACGCCACCGGGCAGGGTGATATAGCCTCCCAGCCCCACCAGTACGTCGGGCTGAACCCGGCGCACAACCTGGCGGCTTTGCGCCAGAGCCCGCAGCAGGCGCACCGGGAGGGCCAACAGCGTGCGCCAGCCCTTGCCCCGCACGCCAGAAAACTCGATGGTCTCCAGAGCAAATCCCTTGGGAGGCACCAGGCGGCTTTCCATGCTGTGGGGGGCACCCAGCCAGTGCACGCGCCAGCCCTTGTCCCGCAAGGCCTGGGCCACGGCCAGACCGGGAAATATATGGCCTCCGGTACCACCCGCCATGATCAGTGCACATTTGGGCTGTTGGCTCATACACGCCCTCCGTGCATGAGTTGGCGGTTCTCATAGTCAATGCGCAACACCACGGCGATGGCCACCAGATTGATCAGGATGGCGGAGCCGCCATAGCTCATCAACGGCAGGGTCAGGCCCTTGGTCGGCAAGGCTCCCAGGTTCACACCCATATTGATGAAGGACTGGAATCCCATCCAGATCCCAACGCCCTGCGCCACCAGTCCGGCGAACACCCGGTCCAGAGCAATGGCCTGGCGTCCGATGTGCATGATGCGCCGGGTCATCCACAGGAACAGGGAAATCACCACCACCACGCCCACCAGCCCAAACTCCTCGCCAATCACCGCCAGCAGAAAGTCGGTGTGCGCCTCGGGCAACCAGTGCAGCTTCTCCACGCTGCCGCCCAGTCCCACGCCAAAGACTTCACCACGGCCAATGGCAATCAAGGAGTGCGACAGCTGATACCCCTTGCCCAGCGCGTGCTTCTCGTTCCAGGGATCCAGGTAGGCAAAAATGCGCTCCCGCCGCCATTCGGAGAGCGCGATCATCAGGCCAAAGGCCACCACCAAGATGGCCGCGATCAAGAAAAACATGCGGGCATTGACGCCCCCCAAAAACAAGATGCCCATGGCGATGACCGCTATCACCAGAAAGCCACCCATATCCGGCTCCGCCAGCAGCAGCAGCCCCACCACGGCAACGGCTGCCGCCATGGGCATGACCGCGCGGAAAAAGTGCTCTTTGACATCCATCTTGCGCACCATGTAGTCGGCCGCATACAGCAGCACGGCGAACTTGGCCAACTCGGAGGGTTGAAAACTCAAGGGGCCGATCGAAATCCAGCGCCGCGCGCCGTACACGACCTTGCCAACTCCGGGGATCAGCACCACGATCAGCAGCGCCAATGCGGCCACGAAGAGCCACGGCGCATACTTTTCCCACACCGCAACCGGCACCTGAAAGGCGATCAACGCGGCGACAAAGGCCGTGGCTACCCACAAGGCATGGCGTACCAAAAAGTAGGTGTACGTGTACTTGGCGAACTTGGGGTTGTCCGGCATGGCAATCGATGCCGAGTACACCATGACCATGCCCCACAGCAGCAGGGCTACCACGATCCAGGCCAGCGTCTGGTCAAACCCACGCGCTTGCTGCACACGGGTGCTGGCTGCAAACGAGCCCCGCCCGCCCAGGCGCACCGGCAGCACCCCGCTGGCCGATGGCAGCCGCTTTGCGAACCAGCCCGACAGGGTTTGGCCCACCACGCTCATGCGCCACCCTCCATATCCACACCGCAGGACTGTGCCAGTTCGCGCACCGCCGTACAAAACACGCGGGCCCGGTGCTCGTAGTTGTCAAACATGTCAAAGCTGGCGCAGGCTGGCGACATGAGCACCGCGTCCCCCGCGTGCGCCCGCTGGTTGGCCAGTTGCACGGCAGACTCCATGGATTCGGCGTCCAGTATGGGGACCTCGGTTCCCGCAATGGCTGCACGAATCAGAGGGGCGTCCCGCCCAATCAGCACAGCCGCGCGCGCGTAGCGCCCCAGCGGCGCAGCCAGCGGCGAAAAGTCCTGGCCTTTGCCCTCTCCACCCAAGATGATCACGACCTTGCGCTCGGCACCCAGGCCCTGCAGCGCAGCCACGGTGGCGCCCACATTGGTGCCCTTGCTGTCGTCAAAGAACTCCACGTCGTTGAGAATACCCACGGGTTCCACACGGTGTGGCTCACCCCGGTATTCACGCAGACCGAAAAGAATGCTGCCCAGCGTGCAGCCCGCCACCGCGCACAGGGCCAGTGCCGCGAGTGCATTGCTGGCGTTGTGACGCCCCCGGATGCGCAGGGCATCGGCGGGCATCAGGCGCTGGATGTGCAACTCGTCTTCATCGTAGATATTTGCCCCCTTGCTTGCTGCACTGCCCCCCGAGGGGGCTGCCGCAGCTTGGGACGGCCCGGTGCTGCGGCGGCGCTTTTTGCGGGTCTCGTCGGCCTCTAGTGCACGCACCAGCCAGACCATGCCATTGACTTCTTCCATGCCGAAGTCGCCGGGTCGCTGGGGCATGCCGCTGCCAAAGGTGATGTGCGGGCGCACCAGCGGGCGCTGCAGCCTGGCCCGCACCGGATCGGGGAGCATGGCCATGACGGTGGTGTCGTCCCGGTTGAGCACCATCATGCCGTGCTGGCCAAAGATACGTGCCTTCGCCGCCGCATAGGCCTGCATGCTGCCATGCCAGTCCAGGTGGTCTTGCGTCACGTTCAACACGACGGCAGCAGTGGGCTCAAAGCCGGTGACGCCATCGAGCTGGAAGCTGGAGAGTTCCAGCACCCAGACCTCGGGCAAGGTGTGGGCATCCAGATGGGCCGACAGGGTATCCAGCAGGGTAGGGCCGATGTTGCCGGCCACCGCCACGGTCTTGCCATCATGGGCCACCAACTGCCCGGTCAGGGAGGTCACCGTGGTCTTGCCGTTGGTGCCGGTGATGGCCAGCACCGCCGGGGCATAACCTCGGGAGGAACGCAGCGCGGCCAACGCCATCGCATACAGGCTCAACTCGCCACCCACGTGGATCCCCACAGCCTGCGCGGCATCCACCACCGGCCCAACGTCTTGTGGGCTCAGTCCGGGCGAACGGTACACCGCATGCAGGCCCTGGCCGTCGACCAAGGCGGCATGGAATGCACCCGAAACGAAATGCACATTCGGCAAATCCCGTTGCAGGGTGGTCAGCTGGGGCGGCGCGGCGCGCGTATCGGCCACAGTCACACAGGCCGCACCGGTGCGCACGCACCAGCGCGCCATGGCCAGACCCGAGGCACCCAAACCGAGGATCAGCACGTTGCGCCCGGCCAGCGGCAGCAGCGGCACCTCCTCATCCAATTCGTCCGACTCTGGCACCTCCGCCCGGGGCTCACTGTGCACGGCTTCTACCGGGGTGGGCGGTGCCTTGTCTGCCTGCGTCTCGGCAAAGATCTGCGCCACAAAAGCCGCCGCGTCGCGTGCAGCCGTCAGGGTGGTGGGCAGTCCGCGCGCGGGTGCTGGCGCTTCCGGCACGACCGCTTCCACGGGCTCCAGCGGATGCTCGTCCGACACGTCCGACGCGCGCAGTTCCCCACCGTCGTCCGTCTCCGCCGGTTGATGGCTTTCGTCCAGATGGTTCAGGTCGTCGGGATTCATCGCAGCTTCAGGGTGGACAGTCCCACCAGGCACAGCAGCATGGTGATGATCCAGAAACGAACCACCACTTGGGTTTCTTTCCACCCGCTTTTTTCAAAATGGTGGTGCAGCGGAGCCATCTTCAGCAGGCGCCGCCCTTCGCCAAAGCGCTTCTTGGTGAACTTGAAATAGCTCACCTGCAACATCACGGACAGGGCCTCGACGACGAAGATGCCCCCCATGATGGCCAGCACAATTTCCTGACGCACGATGATGGCAATGGTGCCCAGCGCGGCACCTAGCGCCAATGCGCCGACATCGCCCATGAACACCTGGGCCGGATGGGTGTTGAACCACAAGAAGGCCAGGCCCGCACCGGCCATGGCAGCGCAGAAGACCATCAGCTCGCCCGAGCCGGGAATATGGGGAAAGAACAGGTACTTGGACTACACCGCGCTGCCGGTCACATAGGCGAACACGCCCAACGCCGAGCCCACCAGCACCACCGGCATGATGGCCAGCCCGTCCAGCCCATCCGTCAAATTCACCGCATTGCTGGAACCCACAATCACCAGATAGGTCAGCACGACAAAGCCAAATACTCCCAAGGGGTAACTCACTTCCTTGATGAAGGGCAGCAGCAACCCGGCCTTGGGGGGCAGGTTCACGTCAAACCCGGAGCGCACCCAGTTGAAGAACAGCTCCAGCACCCGCAGATTGGAATTCTCGGAAATGCTGAAGACCAGGTACAAGGCCGCCAGCAACCCAATCACCGACTGCCAGAAATATTTTTCCCGCGACCGCATGCCTTCCGGGTCCTTGTTGACCACCTTGCGCCAGTCATCCACCCAGCCAATCGCACCGAATGCCAGGGTAACCAGCAACACGATCCAGACGAAGCGGTTGCTCAGGTCCACCCATAGCAGGGTGGACACCGCAATGGCCAGCAGAATCAGCACACCGCCCATGGTTGGCGTGCCACTTTTGTGCAAATGGGTTTCCATGCCGTAGCCACGAACGGGCTGGCCAATCTTGAGTGCCCGCAGGCGCTCAATCACAAACGGGCCGGCTGCCAGACCGATCAGCAGAGACGTCACGGCGGCCATCACCGCCCGAAATGTGAGGTATTGAAACACCCGAAAAAACCCGAATTCGGGGGAGAGGGCTTGCAGCCATTGGGCCAGGCTCAGCAGCATGTTCGCCCCTCCGCTGGATATTTAGTCACCATGGCGGCGCTCCTGTTGCGGCGTGGTACTGGTCACCATATCTGCCATGGCATCAATCACCCGTTCCATGCGCATAAACCGGGAGCCCTTGACCAGCACACTGCGCACGTGGGGCAGGATGTCCAGCAGCGTGTCTATCAGGGCTTCCGGTGTACCAAAATGCTGGGCCCCCTCAAACACACTGGCCGCAACCTGTGCCATCTCCCCCACGGTCAGCAGGTGCTCGATGCGCCTGGCCTGGGCATATCGCCCGGCCTCGGCATGGAAGGTCGGACCCTGGTGGCCCACTTCTCCCATGTCCCCCAGAACCAACAGGTGGGGTCCGGGCAGGTCGGCCAGTACGTCAATGGCCGCACGCACCGAATCGGGATTGGCGTTGTAGGTGTCGTCCACCAGCGTGACTTCGCGCCCCTTGACGGCCAGTGGAATGGCCCGGGAACGTCCCTTGACCGGTTGAAAAGCCTGCAGTCCGGCAACCACGTGGTGCGCGGGCACCCCGGCCGACAAGGCTGCCGCCGCCGCTGCAAGGGAATTCTTGACATTGTGGCGGCCTGCGATGGCCAGCCGGTAGTGCAAGTCGTGCCCCATCCCGCTGGCATGCACGCTCCAGGCCCCCAGGGACCACTGGGCACTCAAACACCCCAATGCATCCGGCCCTGACCCGGCATCCAAAGCGAAGGTGACACAACGGCGTGCACCGGCCAGGGTGTGCCAGATCCCGGCGTGCGCATCGTCGCGCGGAAACACGACAACGCCCTGCGGGCCAACCGGCGTAATGACCGAACCGTTTTCCAGCGCCACGGCACGTACCGTGTGCATGAATTCCAGGTGCTCTCGTTGGGCGTTGTTGACCAGGGCAACGGTGGGTTGCACCATGGCCGCCAGGTGGGCGATTTCGCCGGGGTGATTCATGCCCATTTCGATCACGGCAATGCGGTGGTGTGCCCGCAGGCGCAGCAGCGTCATCGGCACACCGATGTCGTTGTTGTAGTTGCCGCGCGTTGCCAGCGCCGCACCGTCGGGATGGCAGGCCGCCAAAATGGCCGCCAGCATCTGCGTGACGGTGGTTTTCCCGTTGCTTCCCGTCACCGCGATCATGGGCACAGGAAATTGCATGCGCCAGGCGTGGGCCAGCGCACCCAACGCCAACCGGGTGTCTTTCACAACGATGCAGACCATGCGGGTCAATCCGCGGCGGTCGGCACCCGGGTTGCAAATCGCGGCAACGGCACCGCGCTGCTCGGCCTGCAAAAGGTAGTCGTTGGCGTTGTAGCGCTCGCCCTGGAACGCCACGAACAGGTCCCCAGCCTCGACCGTGCGGGTGTCCGTGTGAACGCGAACGATGGGCACCGCCCCATCGCCGTGCAACTGCGACCCGGGCAACCATTGGACCACCTGTGCGGCGGTCATCATGCAGGAGTTCATAAACCCACCTCCGAGGACTGAGAATGCCGAAAACGCAGGGCAGCCAATGCATGGGACTGATCCGAAAATGGCAGCTGCACCCCGGCGATTTCCTGGGTGGCCTCGTGCCCTTTGCCGGCCAATAACACCACGTCAGTAGGGGACGCGCGTTCAACGGTATCGGCGATGGCGCGCGCACGATCGGTCTGCACGTCCACCGTCTTGCTGTGCGCCATGCCCAGCAAAATGTGGGCCACGATGGCCTCCGGTTTTTCACTGCGCGGGTTGTCACTGGTAACCACTACCTGATCGGCCCGCTGCGACGCGATCGCCCCCATCAGGGGACGCTTGGAGGTATCGCGGTCGCCCCCACAGCCGAACACGCACCATAGGTGCCCACCCCGTTGCGAGGCCACGGGTCGCAGTGCCTCCAGCGCCTGGCCCAGCGCGTCGGGCGTATGGGCATAGTCCACAACGACTAGCGGCGCTTGGACTCCTCCGAAGCACTCCATGCGCCCCGGCACCGGCTGCAAATTGCCACAGGCTTGAACCGCCATCTGCAATGGCACGTTCAACGCGCGCATGGCACCCAGTACGCCCAGCAGGTTGGAGACGTTGTAGATTCCCAGCGTTCGGGTTTGGAGCCAATGTGACTCCTGCCCCTCCACAACTTCAAAGCGCAGTCCGAGATCGGAATAGGACACTGTGCGGGCCATCAAACGCGCCGACACGTGTTTGCAAGAGACCGTCCACACCTGCATCGCTGAGTTGGACAATGTGTACGCCAACTCTGCGCCGTACGGATCGTCGATATTCACAACCGCGCACTGCACGCCTTGCCAGGCAAACAGACGCAGCTTGGCCTGCCAATACGCGTCCATGCTGCCGTGGTAGTCGAGATGGTCCTGGGTGAGATTGGTAAAGACCGCGACCCGGATTCGGGTTCCATCCAGACGGTGCTCCTCGATGCCAATGGATGATGCCTCCATGGCACACGCCTTTAATCCTTCGGCCGCAAATGCGTGCAGGGCATGCTGCAGCCGAACGGGATCGGGGGTGGTCAAGCCGGTCGAGATGACGGACGCCCCTGGACGCCCTACCCCCAAAGTCCCCACCATCGCACACGGAAGCGCCAACGCACCAGGCAGTGCCGACAGGGCTTGCGCCAGCCACCAGGCAGACGACGTTTTCCCATTGGTTCCGGTAATGGCGACAATCTGCAGCGCCAAGGAGGGTGTGCCAAAAAACGCTGACGCAATGGCTCCCGTGTCGGATTTGAGACCCTTGTAGCAGGCCATATGGGTGCCCGTCAGATTCCATGCCTCCAGGCCATCTTCCTCAACCAGGCAGGCGACGGCACCGCGCTCGAATACGTCGGGTACGAAACGGCGCGCGTCCACTGCACCGCCCGGCCAGGCAATGAATCCGTCGCCGGGTTGAACCTTGCGGCTATCGGAGCACAGCGTGCCGGTGACGCGCTCACGCAACCACAGTGCGGCTTGCTCCGGAGTCGTGAGGCGCAGCATCAGAAGCTTTCCTCGACTGCCTGGGCCACAATCTGGGGGCGCACAGCCAGATCCGGCTGCACACCCAATATGCGCAAAGTCTGCTGCACAGTCTCGCTGAACACCGGGGCGGCTACATCACCTCCGTAGTACTTCCCCGCGCTGGGCTCGTCAATCATGACGGCCACCACGATGCGGGGGTTGTCAATCGGTGCCATGCCCACGAACCAGCCGCGGTATTTTCGATTTTTGTCACTGCCGTAGCTCTTGCCAATCAACTTGTACGCGGTGCCCGACTTGCCTCCGACGGAGTAGCCGATCGTCTGCGCCTTTTGCCCAGTCCCCCCCGGACCTGCAGCCAACTGCAGCATCTTGCGCACTTGCCCCGCAGTGCGCGACGAGAGCACCTGCACCCCGGCAACCGGCTCACTGCTCTTGGTCAGCGTGACAGGGATGATTTGTCCGTCATGCGAAAACACGGTGTAGGAGCGCGCCATCTGAAACAGGGACGCAGACAATCCATACCCGTAGGACATGGTCGCCTGTTCGATGGGGCGCCATGTCTTGTGGGGCCGCAAACGCCCCGATACGGCCCCGGGGAAGGCAATCTGAGGTTTCTGCCCAAACCCGGCCTGGGTGAACAGCTCCCACATCTCGCGCGCCTGCATCTGCATCGCAATCTTGGTGGTTCCCACATTGCTGGACTTTTGAATCACCCCTTCGACGGTGAGCGCACCGTGGGGATGCGCATCGGTAATGGTGGAGCCCGTTATCGTGATGCGCCCCGGCGATGTATCGATGACCGTTTGCGGCTGGACACGACCCGTCTCCAGCCCCAGGCCGATGGTGAAAGGCTTCATCACCGAACCCGGCTCGAAGGTATCGGTCAGAGCGCGGTTGCGCAACTGCTCTCCACTCAGATTACGCCGCTTATCCGGGTTGTAACTGGGGTAGTTGACCAGTGCCAGCACCTCGCCGGTGAGCGTGTCGAGTACCACCACGCTGCCCGCCTTGGCCTTGTGCTCCTGCACCGCATCGCGCAGTTTCTGGTATGCAAAAAACTGGACTTTGCTATCAATGCTGAGTTGCAAATCCCTGCCATCCACGGGCGGAATCTGGTTGCCCACGTCTTCAACCACCCGGCCCAGTCGATCCTTGATAACACGCCGCGAACCGTTGCGCCCCGCAAGTTCCTGGTTAAATGTCAGCTCCACGCCTTCCTGGCCCTTGTCTTCGACGTTGGTAAATCCCACCACGTGCACCGCCGACTCGCCTTCCGGATACTGCCGCTTATATTCCTTGCGCTGATACAAGCCTTTGATGTTCATCGCTGCGATCTGTTGCGCAACTTCTTCGTCAACCTGGCGCTTGACCCACACGAAGGTCTTGTCTTCGTTTTCCAGTTTCTTCGCCAATTCGATCACCGGCATGTCCAGCAGCTTCGCCAGCTGTTTTAACTGTGCCTTGTCAACTTCCACGTCTTCGGGAATCGCCCAGATGCTGGGAGACGGGACGCTGGAGGCCAGGATCAACCCGTTGCGATCCAGAATGCGCCCCCGGTTGGCAGGCAAGTCCAGCGTACGGGCAAACCGCACCTCCCCCTGGCG
Organism: uncultured Rhodoferax sp.; assembly: GCA_964504185.1. Classification (GTDB taxonomy): domain Bacteria; phylum Pseudomonadota; class Gammaproteobacteria; order Burkholderiales; family Burkholderiaceae_C; genus Allorhodoferax. The sequence goes on from CAZDDK010000017.1 coordinate 28,260, forward strand.
CTGGAAAAAATCGTTGGCCACGACCTGGATGTAGGCTGCGCGCGCAGCCAAGCCACAAAATGCCAGGGCAATGGCACCCACAACCAATTTGCTGCGCCACACGGGCGTGCGACTGGCCAACAAGGGACTGGAGGTGTACTGAATGCTGCGGCTCATCGCGCCCCCCGGTGCGGGGCAGACGCACCACCTTCCACTGGAGCCGACTCACCCGCACCATTGGGTTCGGAGTAGGTCACATAGGTGGTAATGCCCGGTTTGGCCTGGCGCATTGCCAGCTTTTCGCGGGCCAGGCGCTCCACCCGCGCCGGGGTGGTCTGCGCACGCTTCTCCACCTGCAAACGCTCGTACTCCAGCTCCAAACGGTGTGCATCGGTGCGTGACTTGTCCAGTTCGGTAAACAAGCGGCGCGAGTCATACTGCACTCCCACCAAATAGAGGGCACTGGCCAACACGGCCAGCAGCAGCACGAGATTGAGGCGCATCATGCCGACGTCCTCTGCGCAACGCGCATGATGGCGCTGCGTGCACGTGCGTTGCCACTCACCTCCGCGGAGCTGGGCTTGATCCGGTCCAACGCCTTGAGCTTCATGGCCTTGGGTGCAGCAAATGGGGTACGCCGGTCGTAGGCGTCACGCGCGTGCTGCGCGATGAACTGCTTGACGATGCGATCTTCCAGCGAATGAAAGCTGATGACCACCATGCGTCCCCCGGGTTGCAAAACATGCAGGCAGGCCTCTAACGCTTGTTGCAACTCCTCAAGCTCGGCATTGATGAAAATCCGAAAAGCCTGAAATGTGCGCGTTGCAGGGTTCTGGCCCGGCT
>CAZDDK010000018.1:0-13540 GCA_964504185.1 uncultured Rhodoferax sp.
GATGGCCGCCTGACCGACGGCCAGGGACGCACCGTGGATTTCAAGAACACCGTGATCGTGATGACCAGCAACATCGGCTCACAGATGATCCAGGCCATGGTGGGTCAGGGCTACGAGGACGTGAAAGATGCGGTGACGGACGAGCTGAAGAACCACTTCCGCCCCGAATTCCTGAACCGCATCGACGAGACCGTGGTGTTCCACGCCCTGGGTGCCGACCATATTGCCGACATCGCCCGCATCCAGCTGCAGGTGCTGACGGCCCGCCTGGCCAAGATGGACCTGGTGCTGACCGTGAGCGACGTGGCCGTGGCCGAGCTGGCCAAGGTGGGGTTCGATCCGGTGTTTGGTGCGCGGCCCTTGAAGCGTGCCATCCAGCAGCGCATCGAGAACCCGCTGTCCAAGCTCTTGCTGGAAGGCCGGTTCGCACCCAAGGACACCATCCACGTGGGTGTGGACCCGATCAAGGCACCGGGGCAGTTCAGTTTCGATTAGCATCACCCCACCATGAAGCGTCTACTGCCTCTGCTGGTCGTGCTCGGTGCCGCCACCATTCACGCCCGCACCATCTGTCCCAACGGCCAGGTGGTCGAGGGTGCGGTGTGCACGCTGTGCCCCAATGGCCAGTACGTGGGTGGCAGTGTGTGCGTGCTGTTGCCCAACGGCAGCTACATGGCGGGCACAACGGCCCGGCATCCCCCCGTGCGGGAGCCGCAGTATTCGCGGCCCCTGCCGGAGCCGGCGCGGGTGGACAGCACCCCATTCAACAACCAGTTGCAAAGCCCCTTGGATCTGGTGCCTTCACCGGTGCAGCGGCCGCGGGACACTCTTCGCAATGACAGCCAGTACACGCAATGCCCCGATGGCAGCTACGTGGTGGGACGCTACTGTGCAATGACGCCCAACGGCCGTTACGTGGGACGCTGGTAACTCCGCTGGCCCCCACGACACGACACGGCACGCGCGCCGTCAGTGCGCGTTCTTGCGAAAGGCTGCCATGCCCCCGGCCCTGCTTACCTCGGCCAGCCCTTGAAGAACCTTGGGTGCCCAGTTGCTGGACAAATGTTCAGCTACCAGGGCGCGGGTCATGTGCTCGGGCTTTTGGGTCGCCTCGCACTGGCGAGCCATGCCGTCGGCCTCAATCAGCATGGCATGCGCCAACTGGATCACCGCCTTGAACTGTTCGGCCTTGTACGCCTCATCCATCACCTGCTTGAACAGGCCAAAGGCCCGCAACTCGATGGCAGCCAAGGTGTCTTCGTCAATGTCTGTGGGGGGAGCAGGGGATTCGGTGGTCATGGTGGCTGGGGTGCTGGGGTCGGTTGTGTCGCCCTGCCATGCTACCGCACTGTCGAAGGTTTCCCGCCGAGACACGCCTGGTTTGGAAGCGCAGTCGGATGGAAGGTTTCTGCTCCAACTATCCCCACACTACCGAGCGCATGGAGATGGACGCCGCCGCAAACCCGGTATTGACAAAGCGCGGTGCCTCGCCTGGGTGCACGGCACCCGCAGCGTAGAGCAGGGGCAGGTAGTGTTCGTGCGTGGGGTGGGCCCATTGGGCCACGCGGCCCAGGGTCTGGAAGTGGGGCAGGGTGGCCAGGTCGCCACGGGCAATCTGGCCCTCCACCGCCTGGTCAAACTCCAGGGCCCACTCAAAAGCCTCGCTGTCGCTGGCATCGGGGCGCATGGTGCGTAGGTTGTGCACGATGTTGCCACTGCCCACAATCAGCACGCCGCGCTCGCGCAAGGCGCGCAATTGCTGGCCCAGGGCATAGTGCTCGGCAGGTGGACGGCTGTAGTCCATGCTCAGTTGCAGCACGGCTATGGTGGCTTGCGGAAACATGGGCTTGAGCACGGACCAGGTGCCATGGTCCAAACCCCACGCATCGGTGTCCAGTCCGATGGCGGTGCCAGTGGACGGGTCCGCGAGTTCGCGCGCCAGGCTGGTTGCCACCGCAGGAGCGCCGGGAGCCGGATACTGAGTGTCAAACAGTGCCGCTGGAAAACCGCCAAAGTCGTGAATGGTCCTGGGCCGTGCCATGCCGGTGATCTGCCAGCCTCCGCGCGTGAGCCAGTGGGCCGATATGCACAGGATTAGCTGGGGCTGGGCGTCGGTGCGCGCCAGTATTTCGGCCCCCAGGCGTTGCCAGGTGCGCCGCCAAGGGGTGTCTTCGATGGCGTTCATCGGGCTGCCATGGCCCATGAAAAGCACCGGCAGGCGCGGGGTGGGCTTAAGCGTCTGCAACAGGACAGCGGCGTCGGACAGCGTGGGCATAAAAACTCCGGGGTACAGTGGTTATGGCCAACTGCCTACAGGCCCAGCTTCGCGCCAGCCCCCAGCAGCGTCGCAACGCCCAGCACCGCAAAAATGGCGGCGGCAATGGTGTGCACCAGTTTCATCGGGATCTTGGCGGCCAGCTTGTCCCCGGCAAAGACCGCCGGCACATCGGCAATGAGCATGCCCAGCGTGGTGCCGATCACCACCAAGATGGGGTTGGGGTAATGCGCGGCCATGGCCACGGTGGCAATCTGGGTTTTGTCGCCCATCTCGGCCAGGAAAAAGGTGATGAGCGTGGCACCGAACACCCCGAAGCGCTGCGCCACCTGGGTTTCCTCTTCTTCAATTTTGTCGGGAATGAGTGTCCAGGCTGCCATTCCCAGAAAAGATGCCGCCAGCACCCAGCGCAGGATGTCGGGACTGACCATGGCGGTGATCCACGCCCCCAAGGCTCCGGCCATGCCGTGGTTGAAGATGGTGGCCACCAAAATGCCGGCAATGATGGGCATTGGTTTTTTGAAACGTGCGGCCAAAATGAAGGCCAGCAGTTGGGTTTTGTCGCCGATTTCGGCCAGCGCTACCACACCGGTGGAGACGAGCAGGGATTCCATAGAGCGTGCGTAGACCGAGGGGACACGATTGTAGGGGCTGTCACCGGGTGGCAAGTGCCCTTACCATTGCTCCATGGCTGCTACCACCCTTGATTCCACCGCCCGAACCGTCCCCCTGCGGCAAGACGCCCACATCATTGGCCTGGTCGGCCTGGCCCACGCCAGTTCCCACTTTGGCCACCTGTTGCTGCCGCTATTGTTTCCGGTGTTCATGAAGGAATTCGGCCTGAGCTACTCGGAGCTGGGCCTGCTGATGACCACCTTCTTTGTGGTATCCGGCGTCGGCCAGGCCTGTGCCGGCTTTGTCGTGGACCGGCTGGGTGCGCGGCCCCTGCTGTTCGTGGCATTGGGCATTTTCATGGCCGCCTGCGTGTGCGCTTCACTGGTTACTGGCTACGCGGGGCTGATTCTGGTGGCCGCGCTGGCCGGCCTGGGCAATGCCACCTTCCACCCGGTGGACTTCACCATCCTCAATCAGCGGGTTTCTGCGCCCCGGCTGGGCTATGCCTTTAGCGCCCATGGACTCACCGGCAACCTGGGCTGGGCCGCCGCGCCGGTGTTCTTCGCCAGCCTGGGTGCTGCCATCGGCTGGCGCAATGCCTATTTGGCCGCTGCGCTGTTGTACGCGCTCATCCTCGCACTCCTGGTGTGGCAGCGCGACAAGCTTTCCACTCAGGTGGCGCAGCGCGATCCGCAAACCCCCGCGCAGGGCCAGGCCGGGCACGACATGGCTTTCATGAAGCTGCCCGTCGTGTGGTGGTGCTTTGGCTTCTTTTTGCTCTCCACCATGACCTTGGCAGTGATCCAGAGCTTTGCCGTGTCCATCCTCAAGGCCATGCACGGCGTGAGTTTCGAAGCCGCCACCTACACCCTGACTGCCTACATGCTGTGTGGTGCGGTGGGAATGTTTGTAGGCGGTTTTGTGGCCACCCGCGCGGTCCACAGCGACCGCGTGGTGGCTGTTTCCATGACCGCAGGGGCCATTCTGCTGGCCCTGTGCGGCACCGGCTTGCTGGGAGCCACGCCCACGATGGTGGTGTTGGCCCTCACCGGCTTTGCCGTCGGAATCGGTGGCCCGTCGCGCGACATGATGATCAAAAAGGCCACGCCCAAGGGGGCGACTGGCCGTGTCTATGGCCTGGTGTATTCGGGGCTGGACACCGGTTTTGCCATTTCACCCATGGTATTTGGGGTTTTCATGGACCGTGGCTGGTACGGGGCCACCCTGTTGGGAGCCGCGCTGGTGTTGCTTTTGAGCGTGGGTGCCGCCCTGGGCGTGGGGCTGCGCACGGTCCAGGCGCAGTCGCATGCACCAAAGCTGGCATGATGGAGGGCTTTTTTCTCCGTCCATTTTGACTTTTCCATGACCGACACCGAGACCCTCCCCGCCGAAACGGTTGAAACACCTACCGCGGCCCAGCCCGCCGCCAAACGCAGTGCCAAGCCCGATGTGTTCCCGGTGCTGGAAAAGCTGGCCGCCTTGTACCCCAAGCATTTTGGTGCCGAGTTTCTGCCGCTCAAGCGCGGCATTTTTCAGGACCTGCTGGACGCCCATCCCGACGCCTTTGAGAAGGACCTGCTCAAGGCCGCACTGTCATTCCATACCCGCTCCACCCGCTACCTGACGGTGGTGGCTGCGGGCCAGCAGCGCCACGACCTGGAAGGCAAGGCAGTGGAGGCGATGGCACCCGAGCACGTGCACCACGCGTTGCTGGAGGTGTTCCGCCGCCGCGCGGCGCGCAGCAAGGAGGACCTGCGCCCCAAGCTCATCAGCCGTATCGTGCAGGCACAAGAGGCATCTGGCCTGACGCCGCTGGCCTATGCCGAATTGGTGCGCAGCCGCGATGACGCCGCCAACGCCGTATTGGACGAGGCCCTGATCGAGGCCGAGGCCCGCGCCGCCAAGAGCGAGGCACTGATGCGTGCATTCGAGGCCGGTGGCAAAACCGTGGAAGAGTTCGCTGACATGTACGGCATGGACCCCCGCGCCGTGCGCCGCATGCTGGCACGCAGCCCAGCGACCCCGGCCAGCGCCTGACCCGCACACCGTGGCATCCGGCAAATCACCCGCCGTGTTGCAGGTACACGGCCTGGACTTTGCCTATCCAAGGCAGCCGACCCTGTTCTCCAACTGGTCGCTGGACCTGCCGTCCGGCGTCACCTGGGTCGGCGGTGACGAGAGCACCGGCAAGACCACGCTGCTGCGCCTGCTGGCTGGCGAGTTGCAGCCCCAAAGCGGCAGCCTGCGCCTGGGCGATGGCACCACGCTGGCGGGCGACCGTGCGGCCTACCAGCGCCAGCTTGCCTGGGCGGACCCGAGTAGCGGGGCCTTTGATGCGTTCACTCCCCCCGCCTATTGGAACCGCCTGCGTACCCGTTACCCGGGTTGGGATGCGGAACTGCTGACCGATCTGATGGCCGGCTTGGCGTTGGAGCCCCATTTGCCCAAGACCCTCTGCAAGCTGTCCACCGGCACCAAGCGCAAGGTCTTTCTGGCCGGTGCCCTGGCCAGTGGCACCGCTGTCACCCTGCTGGATGAGCCGTTTGCGGCGCTGGACCGGGCGTCGATCGCAATGGTTCTGGAGTTTCTGCGGGAAGCCTCTGGCCATCGCACCAGGTCGTGGGTGGTGGCGGACTACGAGGCTCCGCGTGGGGTGGGGCTGGCGGCTACATACAAAATAGGCCAGTAGCCCGCGTGAATACTACAAATATTGCTATAAAAACAGTAGCAATTTGTCCGTGTTTGGGGGCCTAGACCGCATCCGCCTGCACGGCTGGTGCCGCCCGTTGAAAGGCTTCCAGGGCCAGGCAGGCCTCTTCAATCCGCCGAATGGTGGGGAATGCCTCCAGCGGCGTATCAAAACGGCGCGAGTTGGCGACCTGGGGCACCAGACAGCAGTCGGCCAGACCCGGTGTGTGGCCATGACAAAACGTGCCGGTCTCCGGGCTCTGGGCGAGCAAGGCCTCCAACGCGGTAAAGCCCAGTGTGATCCAGTGGCGGTACCAGTCGGCCTTGGTGGCTTCGTCCACTTGCAGGTCCCGTTCCAGATACTGCAGCACGCGCAGGTTGTTCAGTGGGTGGATCTCGCAGGCAATGGTCTGTGCCAGCGCACGCACTCGGGCGCGGCCCAGGGCATCGGCGGGCAACAGGGCGGGCATGGGGTGGGTTTCGTCCAGGTATTCCAGGATGGCCAGTGACTGGGTGACCGCGTGGCCGCCATCCATGAGCGCGGGCACCAGTTCAGCCGGGTTGATGCGCTGGTAGGCAGCGCCGTGTTGCTGCCCTCCATCCCTGAGCAGATGAATAGGCACTGATTCAAAGGGCAGCCCCTTGAGGTGCAAGGCGATGCGCACGCGGTACGACGCGGAGCTGCGAAAGTAGGTGTAGAGCTGGAGCATGGTGTGGGGGCGGCGGGAGGCGTTCACTATGCCATGGCTCGCGCTGGCAGCACGGTGCCGCGCACCTCGCCAAAGCCAATGCGCGCCGCCCCCGCAGCCTGGCAGTGGGCGCGCAAGATGACGGTGTCACCGTCCTCCAGAAAGGTACGGGTTTCGCCACCAACCAGGGCGATGGGCTCCTTGCCGCCGCGCGACAGCTCCATCAGCGAACCCGCCTCTTGCGGCGTGGGGCCGGACTGCGTTCCGCTGCCCAGCAGGTCGCCGCTTTGCAGGTTGCAACCGCCCACGGTGTGGTGCGCCACCATTTGTGAGACGGTCCAGTAGGCGTCGCGGAAGTTGCTGCGTGAGAGGCGTTGCTCGGCCAGGCCCTGTTGTTGCTGCGCGGCGGTGTGCAGGAAGACTTCCAGTTCAATGGCCACCGCCCCGCTGGCGCGCAACGTGGGGGAATCCAGGTAGGGCAGGGGCTGCGGGTGGTCGGCGGGGCGGGTGAAGGCCTCCCGGTAGGGGGCCAGGGCCTCCAGCGTGACCACCCAGGGCGACACGGTGCTGGCAAAGTTCTTGGACAGGAAGGGCCCCAGTGGCTGGTATTCCCAGCCCTGCACGTCGCGCGCCGACCAGTCGTTGAACAGGCACAGGCCAAACACATGGTGTTCGGCGCGGTCCAGTGCAATGGGCTCACCCAGCGCATTGCCTGCGCCCACGAAGATGCCCACTTCCAGTTCGTAGTCCAGCCGGGCACTGGGGGCCAGCACCGGGGCGGCGGCACCGGGGCGCATCACCTGGCTGATCGGGCGGCGCACCTCCTGGCCCGAGACGCCGATGCTGCTGGCGCGGCCGTGGTAGCCAATGGGCACCCACTGGTAGTTGGGCAGCAGTGGGTTGTCGGGGCGCAGCAGTTTGCCAATGTTGGTGGCGTGGTGGATGGAGGTGTAGAAGTCGGTGTAGTCGCCAATCCGGGCGGGAACCGCAAACTCGGCATCGGCGTGCGGCACCAGGCAGGTGCTCAGGGCAGATTGCAGCGCGTAGCCCTCGCGCAGGGCCCGCGACAGGGCCAGGCGCAATGCCGACCATGCGAGTGGCCCCAGCGCCATATAGGCATTGAGCGTGGGTGCGCAGCATGCCAGTGCGGCCTGATCGGCATCACCGGTGAATACGCTTTTGGTGCGGGCCGCTGTCAGGTCCAGTATCTGGTCACCAATGGCCACGCCGACGCGGAAAGTCTCCGAATGTCCCGCCCGGCGGAATACGCCAAACGGCAGGTTCTGAATGGGGAAGTCGGTGTGGGGTGTGTTGGCACTGGCCACCCAGCTGCGCAGGGTGGGGGCGTGGGTTTCGTTCATGGCAATCGTCATGCAGCGCTCCTTCAGCCTTGAAAGCCTTTGCCGTCGTGCATCCAGGCGGCATGCTTGGGGGCCTTCTGGGTGCGGTCCCACTCGTTGAGCATGTCCCACTTCACACCGTCCAGCGCCTGCATCATGGCGGGTGTGGCGGTATTGCAGGCCAGTTCGAGCCGGTGGCCGCTGGGGTCAAAGAAGTAGATGGACTGGAACAGCGTGTGGTCGGTCACGCCCACCACCGCGATGCCTGCAGCCTCCAGGCGTGCCTTGGCAGCCAGCAATTCATCCATGCTGGCCACCTCCAGCGCCAGGTGCTGCGTCCACACCGGTGTGTTCTCGTCGCGGCCCATGGCGGGGCTGTTGGGCAGCTCGAAGAAGGCCAGGATGTTGCCCGCACCGGCATCCAGAAACACGTGCATATAGGGGTCGGCAGCGCCGGTGGAGGGGACGGCGTCCTCGGCAATGGCCAGCACAAAACGCATGCCCAGGTGCTTCTCGTACCACTCGACGGTTTCCTTGGCGTTCTTGCAGCGGTAAGCGACGTGGTGGATTTGTCGGATCAGCATGGAATGGGTCTCCTGGGTTGTGGCGGCAGGGACGCCGCGCTTGCAGCGAATTACAGCGGGCTTTGATCTATTATTCAAACAGATTTTTGTGATTAATTAATCGGAATACCAAATGAATGTCACCCTGCGGCAACTCCGCGCCTTTGTCGCCGTGGCGCAGACCGGCAGCTTCACCGAGGCGGCCTCGCGCCTGCACGTCACGCAGTCGGCGTTGTCGGGCCTCATCAAGGAGCTGGAGGGCACGCTGGGCGTGCAAGTGGTGCAACGCAGCACGCGCAAGGTCGGTCTGACCGAGGTGGGGCGTGAATTCCACCCGCTGGCCGACCGGCTGCTGCAAGACCTGGATGGCGCGCTGGACACCCTTGCCGACCTGAAAACCCTGAAGCGCGGCCTGGTGCGGGTAGCGGCCCCCCAGTTGATGGCCGCCACCGTCATGCCCGAGGTGATGGCCGCCTTTTTGGCCATGCACCCCTCGGTGGACATTCGCCTGGTGGACTGCCTGGCCGAGCAATTGATGCCCAAGCTGCAAGGAGGGGAGGTGGATTTTGTGGTCGGCCCGGAGCGCGAGGCTACACCCGAGGTGGAGGCGGTGCAGCTGTTTGAGGCCCCCTTCGTGGTGGTGTTTCCCGGCGACCACCCCTTGAAATCCAAGCGGCGCGTGACCTGGGAGCAGGCGCTGCGCCATCCGGTGGTGGCGCTCAAGGGGGAATACACCCACCGCCTGCGCGTGGACCTGCAAGGGGCCGTGCCGCAGGAGAGCCTGAACCCGGTCAAGGAGGTGGCATTCATGACTACCGCGCTGTCCATGGTGGCTTCCGGCCTTGGTGTGACCACCTGTCTGTCGTACGCTGCCAGCTTGATCCGTCTGCATGGCCTGCACAGTCGGCCTCTCACGCCCGAGGTGCGGCGGCGCTTCTTCATTTTTACCCGCAAGGATCGGCCGCTGTCGCCGGCGGCGCGGGGGTTTGCCGACTTTTTGACGGACTTTGTCCAGCGCCAGGAATGGGCTCCGCCTGCGCGAATCAGGTGACCCGCACCCGCCGTGAGCCCGCACCCTGGCGTCCAATATGCCCAAGGGGCAGCTCGGTGGTGGACTTGATGCAGCCCAGCACGATGTTGGAGCGGATATTGGCCACACCCTTGATGCGCATGAGCCGGCGCAGCACCTGGTCTGACAGAACGGCCAGATCGGCGGCGACGATTTGCAAAATGTAGTCGGACTCGCCCGCCACGGAATAGCAGTCCAGAACTTCGGGGAAAGAGGCGATCTCGCGTTCAAAGGCCAGGCCCTCGTCGTCCCCATGGCGGCTGAGGGTGACGTAGCTGATCGCGCGCACGCCCAGGCCCACGGCAGCAGGGTCTAGCAGTGCCACATAGCGGCGGATCAACCCCACGCTTTCCAGGCGCTGGATGCGCCGACTCACCTGCGAGGCCGACAGGTGGATGCGCTCGCCTACCTCCTGGTTGGTGGCGTGGGCATTGTTTTGCAGGGCCGCCAGCAAACTGATGTCGAATTTGTCCAGCAGCAGATCGTCGAACTTTTCTTGATTCATGCACGCATTGTGCATACCTTTCGATGAATGAGTCACAAGTTGCTCACACCGTGCATGCCATCTTGACCACAATCAAGGTTTTAACACCACCCTCCGAGGAGCACCGCCATGGCCGATTTGTTTGACAACCCGATGGGACTGATGGGATTCGAATTTGTCGAATTCGCTTCGCCCAAGCCCGGCGTGCTCGAACCCCTGATGGAGCAACTGGGCTTCACCCTGGTGGCCAAGCACCGCTCCAAGGATGTGGACCTGTACCGCCAGGGTGACATCAACTTCATCGTCAACCGCGAGCCCAAGAGCCACGCCGCCTACTTTGCCGCCGAGCACGGCCCCGGCGCTTGCAGCATGGCATTTCGCGTGAAAGACTCCCACAAGGCCTACCACCGCGCACTCGACCTGGGCGCCCAGCCGATCGAGATGCCCACCGATGTGATGGAACTGCGCCTGCCCGCCATCAAGGGCATTGGCGGCGCGCCGCTGTATCTGATTGACCGCTTTGAGGATGGCAAGAGCATCTACGACATTGATTTCGAATTCATCGAAGGCGTAGACCGCCACCCCGTGGGCCACGGCTTCAAGCTCATCGACCACCTCACGCACAACGTCTACCGGGGCCGCATGGCCTTCTGGGGCGGGTTTTACGAGCGCATCTTCAACTTCCGCGAGATCCGCTACTTCGACATCAAGGGCGAGTACACCGGCCTGACCTCGCGCGCCATGACCGCGCCGGACGGCAAGATCCGCATCCCGCTGAACGAAGAGGCCAAGGGCAGTGGCGGACAGATTGAAGAGTTCTTGATGCAGTACAACGGCGAAGGCATCCAGCACATCGCCCTGCTCACCGACAACCTGATGGATTCACTGGACAAGCTGCGCACCGCCGGGGTGCCGCTCATGACTGCGCCCCGCGAAACCTACTACGAGATGCTGGCCGAGCGCCTGCCGGGACACGGCGAGAACGTGGGCGCGCTGCAAACGCGCGGCATCCTGCTGGATGGCACCACACAAGATGGCTCCAAGCGCCTGCTGCTGCAGATCTTCTCGCAAACCCTGCTCGGCCCGGTGTTCTTCGAATTCATCCAGCGCAAGGGCGACGAGGGTTTTGGCGAGGGCAATTTCAAGGCGCTGTTCGAATCCATGGAGCGCGACCAGCTGCGCCGCGGCGTCATCGAAGGCGTGGCGGCCTGACCATGCGCAAGCTCACCGATGCCGAAGTGGCTGCGCTGCCCACGCAATTGCCGCGCTGGACCCTGGACGCAAAGGCCGGCACGCTGACCCGCCAGTTTGTGTTCGCCGACTTTGTAGAGGCCTTTGCTTTCATGACCCGCGTGGCCTTGGCCGCCGAAAAGCACAACCACCACCCCGAGTGGAGCAACGTCTACAACCAGGTGTCCATTACCTGGACCACGCACGACGTGCGGGGCCTGAGCACCAACGACACCGACCTGGCCCTGCTGTGCGAACGCTTCGCGCAGGAGTCCGGCCGTGGCTCGGATTGAAAGGGGCGTTATGACCACCGCCACCCCCGGAAAAACCAAGCACGGCCTGGCCGCCGGTGCGCAGGCGGCCCCGGCGCGCGCCGACTGGACCATCGACCAAGGCTGGGCCGACTACACCCCCGCCCAGCACGCGGTCTGGAAGACCTTGTACGAGCGCCAATGCGCCCTGTTGCCTGACCTGGCGTGCCAGGACTATGTCGAGGGCATGCGCAAGCTGCCCATGAGCGCCGATCAGATTCCGAACTTCGAAGAACTGTCCGAGACGCTGATGAAAGCCACTGGCTGGCAGGTGGTGGCGGTGCCAGGCCTCGTGCCCGACGACGTGTTCTTCGACCACCTGGCCAACCGGCGCTTCCCCAGCGGCAACTTCATCCGTGGCGCGCACGAACTGGACTACCTGGAAGAGCCCGACGTTTTTCACGACGTGTTCGGCCACGTGCCCATGCTGATGCACCCCGTCATGGCAGACTTCATCCAGGCCTATGGGCAAGGCGGCCTGCGCGCGCAAAAACTGGGCAAGTTGACCGAGTTGGCGCGGGTGTACTGGTACACGGTGGAATTCGGGCTGGTGAAGGAGCCCAGCGGCCTGCGCATTTACGGCGCGGGCATTGCGTCGTCATTTTCAGAGAGCCGCTTTGCGGTGCAAAGCGATTCGCCCAACCGCATCGGCTTTGATTTGGAGCGGGTCATGCGCACCAATTACCGCATCGACGACTTCCAGGAGGTCTACTTCGTGCTCGACAAGCTCGACGACCTGCTGGCCCTGGCCCAGACCGACTTTGCGCCGATCTACGAGCGCCTCAACCACGGGCCGCATTACCAGCCGGGTGATGTGGTGCCCACGGACACGGTGCTGCACCGGGGCGATGGGCGCTACCACCACGGTGTGCCCCCGCCCTGACGGCCCTTACGCCAGCGTGCCCAAAGCCGCTGGCGAGAAGCTGTGCAACTCGCTGGTGCGGCCCTCGCGCACCTTCACGGCCCAGTCCGGGTCGGTGATGAGGGCGCGGCCCACGGCCACCAGGTCAAAGTCACCCCGGTCAAAGCGGCGCAGCAGCTCGTCCAACGAGGCGGGCTGGCTGGACTCCCCTCCAAATGCGGCGATGAATTCGCCGCTCAGGCCCACCGAGCCGACGGTGATGGTGGGCACCCCGGTGAGCTTCTTGGCCCAGCCGGCAAAGTTGAGGTCGGAGCCATCGAACTCGGGTTCCCAGAAGCGGCGCTGCGAGCAGTGCAGGATGTCCACTCCCGCGTCCACCAGGGGGCGCAGCCAGGCCGCCATTTCCTCGGGCGTGTGGGCCAGGCGGGCCGCGTAGTCCTGTTGTTTCCATTGCGACAGGCGCAGGATGACCGGGTAGTCGGGGCCTACGGCGGCGCGCACGGCCTTGACGATTTCGGCGGCAAAATGGCCGCGCGCCACGATGTCGGAGCCCCCCCAGCGGTCGGCGCGGGCGTTGGTCCCCTCCCAGAAGAACTGGTCGATCAGGTAGCCATGGGCCCCATGCAGCTCGATGGCATCAAACCCCAGGCGTTGCGCCGCGGCCGCTGCGCGGGCGAAGGCTGCAATGGTGTCCGCAACCGCCGCGTCGGTCATGGGTTCACCAAAGACTTTGCCAGGGCGTGACAGGCCCGAGGGGCTGTCCACCGGCCCCGGAGCCACCCAGTCGGTGCGGGTGTTGCGGGCGGCACCGACGTGCCACAGCTGTGGGGCCATCAGGCCACTGGCCCCGTGCACGGTGTCGATGACGCCCTTCCAGCCGGCCAGGGCGTCATCGCCCCAAAAGAAGGGCACGCGCGGGTCATTGCGGGCAGAGGGGCGTTCCACCACCGTGCCCTCGGACACGATCAAGCCCACCCCGCCCACGGCGCGTTTGCGGTAGTACTCGGCCACATCGGCACCGGGCACGCCTTCGGGGCAAAACGAACGGGTCATGGGTGCCATCACGATGCGGTTGGGCAGGTGCAGGGCTTTGTGGACGAACGGAGTGAACAGGGGGGCTGCAGGATTCATGGGAAAAGAATGAAGGAAAAAGGGCGAGCTGCCCACGATGGAAATGGCCCCGAGTCTAGCCGCCCAGGCGCGGCGCACCTGCCACTTGGGGGACACCGCAGCATGGGCAGCTATGGTTTTCATAGCCCCATGGGCTTGGTTTACGGGGGCTGCTGGCACAATCGCAGCCATGAAAAATCTACCCACTCCCCAACTGGCCGGCCACCTGCTGGTCCAGTGCCTGGTGGCCCAGGGCGTTACCCACGCTTTTGGTGTCCCCGGCGAAAGCTACCTGGCCGTGCTC